>DATITC010000038.1:0-62824 GCA_035468175.1 Frankiaceae bacterium
GGCGTGATCCCCTCTCGCGAGCTGTCGATCAAGCACGATGTCGACCCGCATGATGTGGTCAAGACCGGCGAGCACATCGAGGCCCTGGTCCTCCAGAAGGAGGACAAAGAGGGCCGCCTCATCCTGTCCAAGAAGCGTGCGCAGTACGAGCGCGCCTGGGGCACGATCGAGAAGCTCAAGGACGAGGACGGCGTCGTCAACGGGACGGTCATCGAGGTCGTCAAGGGTGGGCTCATCCTCGACATCGGTCTCCGGGGCTTCCTTCCGGCGTCCCTCGTCGAGATGCGGCGCGTCCGCGACCTCCAGCCCTACGTGGGCCGCGAGCTCGAGGCGAAGATCATCGAGCTCGACAAGAACCGCAACAACGTCGTGCTGTCGCGTCGTGCGTGGCTCGAGCAGACGCAGAGCGAGGTGCGCTCCGAATTCCTGGCCAAGCTGGCCAAGGGTCAGGTCCGCCAGGGCGTCGTCTCCTCGATCGTCAACTTCGGTGCGTTCGTCGACCTCGGTGGGGTCGACGGGCTGGTGCACGTCTCGGAGCTGTCCTGGAAGCACATCGACCACCCGAGTGAGGTCGTCGAGGTGGGCCAGGAGGTCACGGTCGAGGTCCTCGACGTCGATATGGACCGCGAGCGCGTCTCGCTGTCGCTGAAGGCGACGCAGGAAGACCCGTGGCGTCAGTTCGCGCGTACGCACGCCATCAGTCAGGTCGTGCCCGGTCGGGTCACCAAGCTCGTCCCGTTCGGTGCGTTCGTCCGGGTGGACGAGGGCATCGAGGGTCTGGTCCACATCTCCGAGCTGGCCGAGCGCCACGTGGAGATCCCGGAGCAGGTCGTGCAGGTCGGCAACGAGATCATGGTCAAGGTCATCGACATCGACCTCGAGCGTCGCCGCATCTCGCTGTCGCTGAAGCAGGCGAACGAGGCTACGAACGCCGTCGAGCCGCACGAGTTCGACCCGACGCAGTACGGCATGGAAGCGCACTACGACGAGACCGGCAACTACATCTACCCGGACGGCTTCGACCCCGAGACGGGCGACTGGCTGCCCGGCTACGAGACGCAGCAGCAGGAGTGGGAGCGTCAGTACGAGGAGGCTCGGACCCGCTTCGAGCAGCACCTCGCCCAGATCAAGGCCGCGCAGGAGGCGGAGGTCGAGGAAAGTGGTCCGTCGACCTTCAGCTCCGAGGCCGAGGAGCCGTCATCGGCTCTCGACGAGGAGTCGCTGCGCAAGCTGCGGGAGCAGTTCGGCTCGAACTGAGTCTCGCGCCACGCGCACCGCACGTCAGAACGGCCCCGGGAGTTCGCTCCCGGGGCCGTTTTGCGTCTCCTGCACGGTGGGCGCGGCGCTTCACGCCCGTCATCAACTCGTCATGCCTCAAAGCCGCGAAAGAGCGGACGGTGATCACGTGATGCTCGTACTGTTCTCGACGTTCCACCGGTACATACGTCGCCCAGGAGCCTCGCCGTGATCCCGACCCTCGCAGGCCGCATTCAGACCCGCATCTTCGTGCTGGCCCTGGTCGGTTCGCTCACCACGCTGCTGATCTCGCTGGTGCTGCCCGGCAGGCCGGGCTCGCTCGGCGACACCTACCGGACCACCTTCGCCGTCCTCATCGCGGTGACCGTGCTCGGCGTCCTCTGGGAGTTCGTCTACCACGGGCTCATGCAGTTCCGGTGGGAGAAGGACTGGCCGATGCTGTTCGGCCTCGTGACCGCACTGAACGAGGGCGCGCTGGTCTGGATCCTCATCAAGGCCGACCTCATCCCCGGCGTGGACAGCGGCCTCGGCCTTTCTACCTTCCTGGTCGACTTCGCCGTCGTCTGGCTCGTCACCTTCCTGTTCGTCAACGGCCCGATGCGGGTGCCGTTCATCCGCTGGCGTCACAACGGCGGCCGGCTCGTCTGAGCCCCGCCTCCCTCATTGGACCGGAACTCGAGAGGACTTCTTCGTGAGCAGTTGGGACGACCTTCGCCTCCAGGTGACGCCTGGTGCCGGCGTGGTAGCCCGGAGCGCGGCCGCCCTGCTGGTGGTGCCGGCGATCGCCGACCATCAGCAGCCCGTCCTGGAGCAGTTGGTCGCACTGGCCCGAAACGCCAAGCCCGGTTCCGGTCGCGCCATCGCCCGGCGGCTCGCTGCGATCGTGGCGAGCAGCGAGCCGGAGGACGTGCCGGATCTCGCGCTGTTCGCCGACATGGGCAACGACAGCGTCGCTGTCCTGGTGCTCGGAGAGGTCGAGGTCGGCGCGGAGACGGCCGACGGGCACGTCGCGCTCTCCGGCCGCGACTCCCTCACGTGGGTGGATCGGGTGCTGCCGGGACCGAGTCGGATCGTGGCCGGCATGCCGGGTTCCGAGGTGCCGAGCCCGTTCCCGCTGTTCGACCTGGTGGAGGGCGTCCTGCCGGGGGCGGGAGTGCTGTTCGAGGCACGGGGGGCGGCCGCCGCGCCGAGCAGCTTCGGTGGGTCGAGCGCCGTCGCGGGCGGTACCTCCACGGCCATGCCCGTGCCGGGGAACGCAGCCCCGGCACCGTCCACGCCCTCGGTGGACGAGGACGGCGAGGCGAACTCGCCGCGCATCGACACCTCGAAGCCAGCCCCTGCCGGACTGTCGTTCCCGCCGCCGCCCCCGATGCCGCCGCCCTCGATGCCGCCGCCTCCGATGCCGCCGCCTCCGATGCCGCCGCCCCCGGCGTCCGCTGGTGTGCCGACCGATGCCACGCCCGCTATTTCCGACGAACTGCCGGCCCAGGGTTTCGAGGGTCAGGGTTTCGAGGGTCAGGGTTTCGAGGACGAGGACGGCCCCCCGCGGTACGACGACTTCCAGGTGGAGTCGCTCGGCGACGTGGAGCCCGAGGCCCGGGCGCCACTGCCGCTCGAGCCGGAGGAGGCGGCGGCCCCGTCCGATGCCCAGCACACCGATCTGGTCGAAGGCGTCTACTGCAAGCGCGGTCACTTCACCGACCCCGAAAGCCAGTTCTGCATCGTCTGCGGGATCGGGCTGTACGAAACGAAGATCAAGCGCAAGGGCGTTCGGCCTGAGCTCGGGTTTCTCGTCTTCGACGACGGCTCGGTGTTCCACCTCGACCACGACTACGTGCTCGGGCGGCAGCCGGAGGTCGACGAGGAGGTGAAGGCCGGCACCGTCCGCGGCCTCCGCCTCGAAGACTCAGGCGGCACGGTGTCCCGGGCGCACGCGATCGTCCGGCTGGTCGGGTGGAACGTCACGATTGCCGACCGGAAGTCGCAGAACGGCACTCTGGTCGCCGCGAAGGGCAGCGAGCAGTTCGTCCCCGTGTCGCGGGAGCAGCCGATCACCCTCGTGCCCGGCAGCCGTATCCAGCTCGGCCAGCGGACGCTCGTCTACGAGTCGCAGCGCGGTCGAAGCTGAGCATGTCGAAGATCGTCAATCGCAGCAGCGCGAGGATAGGAGCGAAACCGTGACGTCTCAAGCGCGGGGAGTGCCGCCACAGCAGGCCTCGTCACCGTCGAGTCCGCCGCCGTCCGCTCCGCCCGCGGGCTGGGTCCCCGGCCAGCAGCCGCCGCCCGGTCAGCCGATCGTGCCGCAGGTGACCGGTCAGCACGTCATCGCGACTCCCGGCACCACGGTCGAAGAACGCGAAGGTCCCATGGGCGGCCGCGGAGACCTGACCCAGGAGCTGATCGACTCGCCTACCTGGACCGACGACATGGTGCACCGTGCCGGCATCCCGGTGGTCGACGTCCCGATCACCCTGGTCGGCGGCGGCATCGGCTCGTTCCAGCTCGCCATCCACCTGCGGATCGCCGGCGTGCCGACTACCGCGATCGCGATTCTCGGCGTCAACGACCTGCCGTGGCAGACCTACGAGTACCTGACCCGGGTATCTCAGATCCCACGCGGTGAGCGGCTCCGGTCCGACTCGGGCTCGACGCCGGACAACATCTGGGGCTTCCCGAGCTACGCGTTGCGGGAGGCCTGGCACGGCAAGAAGGGCATGGTCTCCACCGCCACCGGCGTGAAGAAGCAGTCGACGCTCGCCGCGAAGATGGCGCCGCTGTACAACGTGCTCACCGAGCCGATCTTCACCGACTACTTCACGCCGCGGGCCGGCCAGGCGTTCACCTCGATGGAATCCGAGCTGAACCGGATCGGCTACCGCGCGATGTTCCGCAAGGGCTCGGTGCGCATGGTTCGCCGGCGCAACGGCGGCGGCTACTACACGATCCTCACCCCGCCCGACGGCACGTCCGAGACCAAGCGGGTCGCGTTCCGCAGCCGGTTCGTCCACATCGCGGTCGGCTATCCGGGCCTGCGCTTCCTGCCCGACCTGCAGGAGTACCGCACCAAGTACAACGACTATGCGCGGGTGGTGAACGCCTACGAGCCGCACGAGCACGTCTACGAGGACCTGAAGCGCAAGCCGGGCGTCGTCGTGGTCCGCGGTGGAGGCATCGTCGCCTCGCGGGTCATCCAGCGGCTCATCGACGACCGCAACCTGCACGGGGCCCAGACGACGATCGTCCACCTGCTGCGGACCTATGTCGCCGGCAAGCACGGGCCGAGCAGGACCAAGCAGCGCAAGGCCGTCTACGGCACCGCGATCCAGGGCTTCAACTGGCCGAAGTCCAACTGGGGCGGCGTCTACAAGCGCCAGCTGGAGAAGGCAACGCCGGAGCAGCGCAAGGAGCTGCTGAGCTGGCAGGGCGGCACCACCACCCCGCACCGCAAGCTGTGGATCCAGCAGCTCGATGCCGGTAAGGCCGGGGGCTACTTCCACCAGCTGATCGGCAAGGTGGAGGCGGTCACGCCGACGCCGGACGGGCGAATCAACACCCGCATCCTCACCAGCGACCGTGGCCCGGTCGACGTCGCCGGTGACTACGTCATCGACGGCACCGGCCTGGAGGCCGACATCACCGAGAACCGGGTCATCAAGGACCTGTTCGAGAAGACCGGCGCCGTCCGCTCGCCGTACGGCAAGCTCGACGTCGAGCTCTCGTTCGAGGTGAAGGGCACCCGGAACAGCGACGGCATGATCTTCGCGTCCGGCTCCGCGACGTTGGGTGGCCCGTACGCGACGGTCGACTCGTTCCTCGGGCTCCAGTACCAAGCCCAGCGGATCACCGACGAGCTGGCCACGCTCGGTTTCTGCAAGAAGATCGGGGTCGGCCGGTCCATCTCGCAGTGGATCAAGTGGTGCCGGCACACGCCGCTGCCGTAGCTGGGGCGACGAAAGCGCCCGTCCCGGTGGAGGGGGCGGGCGCTCTCGTCGTTTGCTGGCCGGCCCCGCGGCGCGGCGGCGATCAACTGACCGGGCCAGCGGGATTCGGACGGCCAGCGGTCAGTTGATCCAGACGCGACTCCGGCGCGGCGCCCGGAGGGAGCCCGGCCCGCGGCGGTCGCGGTGCGGCGGTCCCGGTGTTCCCGGTGTTGCGGCGATCAACTGACCGGGCCAGCGGCATTCGGACGGCCAGCGGTCAGTTGATCCACACGCGACTCCGGCGGGCGCCTGGGGTGGCCACCGGCCAGCCCGGCGTCGACGACTACGAGCTGACCGGCGCGTCCCCGGGCTCGCGACGGGCCTGGGCCGGCAGGGCGTCGAGCAGGAGGATGAGTTCGGAATCGTCCTGTTGTGCATGCGCCCGCACCCAGAGCACCGCGTCGGCGCCGGGAGGGGCAGTGCCGTCGATCGCCACCACGGCCACGCCGCCGCTGACCGACTCCGCCGACTCGGTAGCGACTCCGACCTTGCCCAGCCGCTCGAGCAGCGAGGGGAGCCGGCGACGGCCGTCATCGACCACCAGCAGCCCCGTGTCCCGCCCCCGGGCCCAGCGCACGGCCAGGGCCAGCGCGCTGTCGCCGGACTGGCCGGACCGGGCGAGAGCGGCGATCGGCGACTCGGCCGAGAGTGTCGTGCCCTCGAAGATCGCGACGGTGACCGGCACGTCCGCCAGTACCCCCTCCGCCGCGATCGGCGAGCCCGCGGGGAGCAGGAGCACGTTGGCGTCGATGGATCCGATCTGCTCCAGCAGGTCGGCCGCGGGGTCGGCGCTGAATCGCGACAGGACGACGGCGTCGACACCGCGCTCGCGTACCCGGGCGGCGAGGATCTCGAGCTCGCCGAGGGTGTCCGCCATCGCCGCGAGGTCGATGGTCAGGCCCGCGCCGATCTCGAGGGCCTCGCCCTCCTGCCGCGGGAACATCGTCAGCACGACCTGCGACGGGTGCTCGGTGGAGGCCAGTTCGGCGGCGATGTCGACCAGGGGAGCGGCGGTCGCCGGCTCCTCGATGAGGACCACCACCCGGTAGGCCGGGATCTCACCGGTCGCGGCCCGCTCCGCCTCCGCGATCTCCCGCGCCAGCACCTTGTCGGGGTAGACGAGCCGGAGCAGTGGTGAGGTCATGAAGGTGGTCACCAGGGCCATCACCACGAGGGCCGAGAACAACGCTGTGTCGAGGATCCCGAGCCGCAGGCCCACCGAGAGCAGCACCAACTCGGTCAACCCGCGGGTGTTCATCAGCAGGGCCAGGGCGGTTGAGCGCCGCGGCGGGATGCCCACCGCTCGGGCGGCCACCCGCGCACCGATGAACTTGCCGCCGATCGCGACGCCGAGAATGGCGAGCAGTTCGACGAACGTGCGCCCCTGGAACTTCGTCACGTCCACCGTCAGGCCGGTGACGATGAAGAAGATCGGCAGGAGCAGCAGCACGCTGACCTGTTCCAGCCGCTGGAGAATCTCGTGGAACAAGGCGGTCGTGCCCTCGCGGGGGACGACCACGCCGAAGACGAAGGCGCCGAAGATGAAGTGGATGCCGATCCGGTCGGTGACCCAGGCGGACAGGATCAGGCCGACCAGCAGGATCGAGAGGACGTCCGGCGTGAGCCGCCCGGCCCGTTGGTACATCCCGACGACGTAGCCCAGCAGGCGCCGGACGACGGTGAACATCACGACGATGTAGAGCACCGACAACGCGAAAACCTCCCACAGGGGGTCTCCGGAGAGGCCGGCGACGGCCGAGACCACCGCGAGCAGGGACCACGCGATGACGTCGTCGATGGCAGCGCAGGCCAGCGCGATCACCCCGAGGGGAGTTCGCTGCATGCCCCGGTCGGTGAGGATGCGCGCCAGTACGGGGAAGGCCGTCACGCACATCGATGCGCCGATGAACAAGACGAAGGGGAGCTTGTCCACCGTTTGCCCGGCAGCGAGGCCGCCCTGCTTGTGTCGGTCGTAGAGCCAGACACCCAGCAGGATGCCGCCGACGAGCGGTAGCGCGACGGACGACAACGAGATGATGCCTGCGCGCTTCTCGTTGCCCCGGATGAGCTTCGTATCGAGCTCGAGGCCGACGATGAACATGTAGATGACCAGGCCGAGGTTGGCCAGCACCTTGAGGATCGGGACGACTGCCGTCGGGAACAGCGCCTGCGTCAACGGCTTGTTGCCGTCGTAGTGGAACTGCCCCAGTAGCGAGGTGCCGAGCAGCAGGCCGGCGAGGATCTCCCCGATCACCGGGGGCTGGTTGATCTTCCGGAAGCCCGCGGCCAGGAGCCGGGCAAGGATGACGATGAAGACGATCGCGAGGAAGACCTCGGCGATGTGATCCGGGGCGACCTTCTTGGCCTCGGCTGCAACCAGGACGGTGCTTGCATCAGGCATGACACTCCGGCTTCCTCGTGGTCTCGGAGGAAGGCTAGGGGTGACGGCCGTGCCGGCGAAGGGCTTTGCGCGAAGTAGGGACTGCGCGTGCCGAGACTGTTACGTTTCCAGCACTGAGGACTCTGGAGGTCGAGCTCATGGCTGCCACGACGGACGGTTCGCCCGCGGGCATCGCCGACTACGTCTTCGTCCGGCCGCTGGGCGACGGCAACCACGGCACGTACCACCTCGCCACGCCCCCGGCGCGGCTCAAGCTCGACAGCGAGTACGTGGTGGTCAAGGTGCTCGCCGGGCAGACGACGGCGGACACCTTCCGTCGCGCGACCCGTGAGTTGAAGGCGTTCGCCGCGGTGCGCTCGCCCTACCTCGTCCGCCTGTTCGACGCCGGGCAGCAGGGCGGGACCTTCTTCTACGCGATGGAGTGGCTGCCGAAGGGCTCGCTGGGTGCTCCGAGCGGGCCGATCGAGCGGGCCGAGGCACTACGCGCGGTGGCGCACGCCGCCCGCGCGGCTCATGACCTGCACGAGGCCGGCATCGTGCACCGCGACATCAACCCGGACAACGTGCTCCTCGCCGAGGACGGCGGACGCTTGGCGGACCTGGGGCTCGCGCAGGTGCTGCAGCCCGGCGTCGCGGTTACCGGGATCGGGCGCGTGGAGTCGGTGGAGTACATCGACCCGGTCGTGCTGGGCGGCGGCCAGCCGTCGCGGTTGACCGACGTCTACGGGCTCGGGATGACGTTGCACCGGGCCATCACTGGCGTGGGCATGTTCGGCGACATGCCCACCGACCAGCCGATGATGGCGATGCGTGCCGTCCTCAGCAGCAGCCCTTCGCCGGCACCGTCACTGGCCCCCGAGGAGCTCGCACTCGTCGAGGCTTGCGTCAGCGGCGACTTCGCGCAGCGACCCCGCACCGCGCTGGACGTCGCCGAGCGGATCGAAGCCCTCCCCGCGCTGAACGGTGCCTCCGTCGGCTGATGCGCCTCCGGCTGGTTTGATCAGCAGGTGCACAAGATCGGTCTGACCGGTGGCATCGGCGCGGGCAAGAGCACGGTGGCGAAGCTGCTCGCCGAACACGGGGCCATCGTCGTCGACGCGGACGCGCTCGCCCGCGAGGTGGTGCTGCCCGGAACCCCGGGGCTGGCCGAGGTCGCCGAGGCCTTCGGGCCGGAGGTGCTCCAGCCAGACGGATCGCTCGACCGGGAAGCACTCGCCGGCATCGTCTTCAACGACCCGGGGAAGCGGCGGATCCTCGAGGGGATCACCCACCCGCGGATCGGCCGGCGGACGAAGGAGCTCTTCGACTCCGCCGGCCCGGAGGACGTCGTGGTGCACGACGTCCCGCTGCTCGTCGAACTGAACATGGCTGGTCTGTACGACGCGGTGATCGTGGTGGAAGCCCCGGACGACGTCCGGCTGCGGCGGCTCGAAGGGCGTGGCCTTCCGCGGGAGCGGGCGTTGGAGCGGATCCGATCACAGGCCGACCGGGAGCAGCGCCGTGGCGTCGCCACCGCGGTGATCGACAACGCGGGTGACGAGGCCGCGTTGCGCCGCCGGGTCGACGAGGTCTGGTCGGAGATCGTCGGGCCGGACGAGGAGGACGGGTCAGCCGACGAGGACGGTTAGCCGACGAGGACGGGATAATTGTCGTAGGTCTGTGGTGTTGTTCTAAGCGTGAGACCGGTCAGTGACATCGAACGTGCCCAGGCCCCCTTCGTGGTCGAGAGCGACTTCCAGCCCAGCGGCGACCAGCCGTCCGCCATCGCCGAGTTGACCCGGCGCATCAACGCTGGTGAGCAGGACATCGTGCTGCTCGGCGCCACCGGTACGGGCAAGAGCGCGACGGCGGCGTGGCTGATCGAGAAGGTGCAGCGGCCGACGCTGATCCTCGCGCCGAACAAGACGCTGGCGGCCCAGCTGGCCAACGAGTTCCGCGAGCTGCTGCCGCACAACGCGGTCGAGTACTTCGTCTCGTACTACGACTACTACCAGCCCGAGGCCTACGTGCCTCAGTCGGACACCTACATCGAGAAGGACTCGTCGTTGAACGAGGAGGTCGAACGCCTCCGCCACTCGGCGACGATGAGCCTGCTGACCCGCCGCGACGTCGTGGTGGTCGCGTCGGTCTCCTGCATCTACGGCCTCGGCACCCCGCAGGAGTACGTCGACCGGTGCGTCCGGCTGCGGGTGGGCGACGTGGTCGACCGCGACACGCTGCTGCGCAAGATGGTCGACGTCCAGTACACCCGCAACGACCTCGCGTTCACCCGCGGCACGTTCCGGGTGCGGGGTGACACCATCGAGGTCTTCCCGGTCTACGAAGAGTTGGCCGTCCGCATCGAGATGTTCGGTGACGAGATCGAGAAGCTCACCTACCTGCACCCGCTGACCGGCGAGGTGGTGCGCGAGTCGGACAGCCTGCTCGTGTTCCCGGCGACCCACTACGTGGCGGGGCCGGAGCGGATGGAGCGGGCGATCACCGGCATCGAGGCCGAGCTCGAATCGCGACTTTCCGAGCTGGAGCAGCAGGGCAAACTGCTGGAGGCGCAGCGGCTGCGCATGCGGACTACCTACGACATCGAGATGATGCGGCAGGTCGGCTTCTGCAACGGGATCGAGAACTACTCGCGCCACATCGACGGTCGCGCCGCCGGCACCGCTCCGCACACCCTGCTCGACTACTTCCCCGAGGATTTCCTGCTCGTCATCGACGAGTCGCACGTGACCGTCCCGCAGGTGGGCGGCATGTTCGAGGGCGACATGAGCCGCAAGCGAACCCTGGTCGACCACGGCTTCCGCCTGCCGTCGGCGATGGACAACCGGCCGCTGAAGTTCGAGGAGTTCCTCGAGCGGATCGGGCAGACGGTGTATCTGTCCGCGACGCCGGGCCCGTACGAGCTGGCCCGGGGCGACGGGCACGTGGAGCAGATCATCCGGCCGACCGGCCTGCTCGACCCGGAGGTCATTCTCAAGGGCACCAAGGGCCAGATCGACGACCTGGTGCACGAGATCCGCCTCCGTACTGAGCGGAACGAGCGGGTGCTGGTCACGACACTGACGAAGAAGATGTCGGAGGATCTCACCGACTACCTGCTCGATCTGGGCATCCGGGTCCGGTATCTGCACAGCGAGGTCGACACGATCCGGCGGATCGAGCTGCTGAAGGAGCTGCGGCAGGGCGAGTACGACGTTCTCGTCGGCATCAACCTGCTCCGGGAAGGGCTCGACCTCCCCGAGGTGTCGCTGGTGAGCATCCTCGACGCCGACAAGGAGGGGTTCCTGCGGTCCGGGCGGTCGCTGATCCAGACCATCGGTCGCGCGGCCCGCAACGTGTCGGGTCAGGTGCACATGTACGCGGACGACATCACGCCCTCGATGCGGCAGGCGATCGACGAGACGGCCCGCCGTCGCGAGATCCAAATCGCCTACAACGCCGAGCGTGGGCTGGACCCCCAGCCGTTGCGCAAGAAGATCGTCGACATCCTCGACGACCTGGTGCGCGAGACCGAAGGCGGCGAGCTGGTCGGCGGGTCCGGGCGCTCGCAGTCGCGGGGCAAGGCTCCGGTGCCTGGCATGAGTTCCAAGTCGGACTCGGTCGGCAAGCACGCGGCAGCGCTCGCCGGCATGCCGAAGGCGGAGCTCGCACAGCTGATCCAGCAACTCAACGACGAGATGCATGAAGCAGCCCGTGAGCTGCAGTTCGAGCTGGCGGCGCGACTCCGGGACGAGATCCACGAGCTGAAGAAGGAGCTGCGCGGGATGGCAGCAGCCGGGGTCGGCTGATCGACACGCCGACAGACACGACACGCCGACAGACGCGCCGACCGACGCGACACGCCGGACGGGTGGGCCGAACGGGTGGTCCCCCTTGCTCCGGAAGGACTAGACCCGCACTCTTGGGTGGGGGATGTTCGCCAGGGAGAGGCCATGTCCACAACTCAACGCAAGTTCGTTCAAGTCATCGACCTCTATACGAGTCATCCGGCTGAGCTCGAGCGGCTGCTCAACCGGTGGCGCACCTCGTCCCTGGCCCGCGAGCACATCAAGGGGGTGGAACTCGACCGGGACGAGTCGGACGACGAACATCTGGTGCTCGAGGTCGAGTACGACCCGGTCGTCATGCCCTCGGAGCCGTTCGAGCCGTCCGCCGACGCGGCCGGAGTCGTGGCACTGCTGGACCGTCCGCCGCGCTTCCGGGCGTCGGACGTCGGCGCCGACTCCTGACGTGTCCGGGCGGTGCGCGGCGTTCTCGGGTGATGACTGCGGCTACCCGGAAGGGGAGTCGCCGAGGACCACTCCGAGCAGCAGGACGGCCAGAGCGGACACTCCCGTGAGGGCGCCCCAGACGGCCAGACCCGTCCGGGTCCGAGCGCGGGCGTGGAGATAGGCCGACAAACCGGACAGTACGACCAGGCAGATCTTGACCATCAGGACCGTGCGGTAACCGCCGTTGACCTTGTCGCTCTCCGCAGCCACGTTCCAGATGCCGGTGAGGATCAGGACACCGAACGCCGGCCAGGCGATGCGCCCGAACTGGCGGGCTGCCTGCTGCGTCGCCTCAGGCCCGAGCCGGCGCAGGACGGGGAGCAGCCCGGCGAGCACGAGCTGGCCGCCGACCCAGATCGTGGCCGCCAGCACGTGCAGGAACAGCCGAACGGTTCCCAGATCGAAGTCGACCACTAGCGGACACTATGAGCCGTCGAACCCTCGGCGAGGTGAGTACGGCTCCTGAGGTTGATGTGATGGGGCTAGATCCGACTGACCTGTCCGCAGCCGCCATGGCGGAGCCAGCACGCCAACACGTCGGGTGCCTGGCACGACTGTTGTTGCCGGACCGCGCGCGATTGAGATGGCGCCGAGACGCGGGCCACTCTGCGCCCGCGACGGGAGGTCACCGGAATGGGTCGGTCACCTCCCGGAGTGTCCCGAGGAGCCGCCGCAGCGTCGCCGCCTCCGGCCGTCCGAGGTGGCGTTCCCACTCCTGCTCGACCTGCGCCTCCACGGTCCGGGCGACCGCGACGACGGCCTGACCACGCTCGCCGAGTCGGACGAGCCTGGCCCGGGCATCCGCCGGGTCCGGCACGCGTTCGACGTAGCCGGCCGCCTCGAGCCGGTCGACGAGGAAGCCGGCCGTCTGCTTGGTGACGCGGGCCTGCGCCGCCAGGTCGGTCAGCCGGGATCCGTCGCCGACACGCTGGAAAACCCGGCTCTGCGCCAGGGTGATGTCGTCGAACCCGGCCTCGGCCAGGGCGTCCATGACTCGTGCCTCCATCGCCCGGTACGGGAAGAAGCAGAGAAGGCCGAGATTCGGCTGCTGCTCCGACGTGCCTTCGGCCACGGCCACCCCCTTGACGATGGTCAGATTATCGAATCATCATGCTGCCGCACCGATCGAAACCGACCACGGTGGAGGGATGGGGCATGGAGAACGACGACACGTGGAGGTACATCGACGAGCAGCGTGCCGGCTTGGCCGATCTGTTCGACGACCTGGACGAGGCGGAGTGGGCGACGCCGTCTTTGTGCGACGGCTGGCGGGTACGCGAGGTCGCGGCTCACCTGACGCTGTCCCACATGGGGGCCGGACCAGCGGTGTGGGCGATGCTGCGGGCCCGCGGCAGCTTCAACCGGATGATCCGCGACACCGCCGTCCGTCAGGCGGAGCTGCCAAGCGCGCAGTACGCACCGCTGCTGCGCGCCATGGTCGGGTCGCGGCGGACCGCACCCGGGGTCGCCCCGACCGAGCCATTGATCGACGTCCTGGTGCACGGGCAGGACATCGCTCGCCCCCTCGGTCGCGAGCGAACGATGCCCGTGCCGGCTGCCGAGGCCGCCGCCACCCGGGTCTGGGAGATGGGCTTCCCCTTCCGGGCCCGCCGTCGGCTGGAGGGTCGTCGGTTGCTCGCCACGGACTGCGACTTCTCCGTGGGGTCGGGCGAGCCGGTCACGGGTCCGGTCGCCGAACTGCTCATGCTGCTGACCGGCCGCCCCCCGGCGCTCGGGGTCCTCAGCGGCGCCGGAACCGAACGGTTGACGGCCACCCGCCCTCGGCCGGGGTGGCCAACGTCCCGAGGAGGATGACATGGCAATCACCCTCGCCGGCGTGCACCACCTGAAGCTGCCGGTCACGGCGAGGTGTGAACGGTAGTGGGAACGAGCTCGATCCACGTGCGACCCGGCCGCAGCTTGATGGTCTTCCCGGAGTCCTCGACGAAGCGGGTGGCGTTGTCCAACGAGTCGCGACTCCACTGCCCGCGTACGGCGACCCCGTCTCGGTACACCTCCGCAGGGCCTCCGCTGAGCAGGTCGACGACGTTCTCGTGTTGGCCGGTGGCATCCTCGACGTAACTGCTCGCGCTCACCGCGACGTGCTGGACGACGACGTCGTCGACGCGCAGCGGTGCTCCGGTGCTGTCCAACGCCGACTCGCTCCCATTGGTGCGTCCGTAGTCGTGCGCGGTCAGGTCATAGCGCCACGTGACGTTTGAATAGCCAGAGAAGGGGATGTGCACCGTTGGGGCCGGACTTCCCTGCGGGATCGAACCGCTGTACGCGAACAAGGAGTTCGGGACGGTGCTCGGCAGGTGCCCCCACAGCTCGTCCGTGCTCGTGTATTCGTTGTGCGGTGCTGATCGGTGTGAGTCGCGGTGGTACGACTGCGGCTGTGCTCCGTCCCCGACGTCCACCACTCCGGACTGCGCCAACTTGTCGAGGGCAGGCTGGATACCCCCGGCGTGAGCCAGACCGACGGACGAGAGCGGGACGAGCAGGTCCGGGTCGACGAGGCGCGCACTGCGAACCGGCGCGACGCGGGATGCCGAATGGCACTGGAACACCGCCACGAATCGCGTCAGACCTCCCTCGACCGGTTCCTCGAAGATCACGTCGGCGCTAGCGAGGCCCACCGGCGGCCGTGCGGACGGGGCGTTGTCCACTTTCACCGCGAGGGCGGCCCGCTGGGGGGTGTGGCCGCCGTCTGCGGCTGTGCCGGTGAGCGGGCACGCATGGGACGACGCCTTGGAGGAGCCGACGCCGCAACCCGCGAGGCCCGTCGCCGTCACGAGCGCGAGCCCGACTGTCGCGCCACTGAGGAACCGATTCCGCGCTGTGCCTGTCATGTGCGGATTGGATGCCAGGTTCGATTGGGTGAACCTGTGGGCGGCACCGTCACCAGCCTCGTGCGCGCCACTCACCGAGGTGCGGGCGCTCCGCCCCGAGCGTCGTGTCCTTCCCGTGCCCCGGGTAGACCCACGTCTCGTCGGGGAGCTGGCCGAACACCTTCCGCTCCAGATCGTCCATCAGCGACGTGAAGTCCTCGGGACTTGTTGTCCGACCAGGCCCCCCGGGGAACAGCGAGTCGCCGGTGAACAGGTGCGGTGCGCCCTCGGTCGGCTGGTAGAGCACGGCGATCGATCCAGGAGTGTGGCCGACAAGGTGGATGATCTGGAGCGGTACCCGACCGACGGCGATCTCGTCGCCGTCGCCGACGAGCAGCGAGGTGCGGACCGGGATGGCCGGGGCGTCCTCGGCCGACGCCACCGTCTGCGCGTCGGTGGGCCCGACCACGGCCTCCAGAGCCTGGATGTGATCCCAGTGCTGATGCGTTGTCACCACTGTCGACAGCCCTGCGTCCCCGACCAGGCCGAGCAGGGTCTCCGCGTCGTTCGCGGCGTCGATCAGGAGCTGCTCGCCCGTCTCGGCGCAGCGGAGGAGGTAGCAGTTGTTGTCCATGGGTCCGACCGAGACCTTGCGGATTGACAGGCCCGGCAGGTCCCGCTCGTCCGCTGGGCCGCCAACGATCACGTTCCCGGTGTATGCCATTTTGTCAGTATCGCCCCCGATCCCCGCCGACGGCTTTGCCGGCCCCTCTCACGGGCCGATTCTGTCGGTGGTTCTCCGTAGCATCGGGGTCGTGCCAGCCCTTCTCTCCCGCTCGAGTGGCAGCCGGTGAACGACCGGCTGATCGTCCGCGGCGCCCGTGAGCACAACCTCCGGGACGTCAACATCGACCTGCCCCGGGACGCCCTGGTCGTGTTCACCGGGCTCTCCGGGTCCGGCAAGTCCAGCCTCGCGTTCGACACGATCTTCGCGGAGGGTCAGCGCCGCTACGTCGAGAGCCTGTCCGCCTATGCGCGGCAGTTCCTGGGCCAGATGGACAAGCCCGACGTCGACTTCATCGAGGGGCTCTCGCCGGCGGTGTCGATCGACCAGAAGTCGACCTCGCGTAACCCGCGGTCGACGGTCGGCACGATCACCGAGGTCTATGACTACCTCCGCCTGCTCTACGCCCGTGCCGGCCGGCCGCACTGCCCGAAGTGCGGGCGCCCGATCGCGCGGCAGACGCCGCAGCAGATCGTCGACCGCATCCTCGAACTCGAGGAGGGCGTCCGGTTCCAGGTGCTCGCTCCGCTGGTCCGTGGCCGTAAGGGCGAATACGTCGAGCTGTTCACCGACCTGCAGACCAAGGGTTTCTCCCGGGTTCGCGTCAACGGCGAGGTGTACCGCCTCGCGACCGACGGCGAGGGTGGAGGACCGCCGAAGCTGGACAAGCAGAAGAAGCACACCATCGAGGTCGTGGTCGACCGGCTGTCGGCGCGAGCCTCGGCCAAGCGCCGGCTGACCGACAGCGTCGAGACCGCGCTGGGGCTCGGTGGCGGACTCGTGATCCTGGAGTTCGTCGACCGCTCCCCGGCCGACCCGGATCGCGAGCGCACCTACTCCGAGCACCTGGCCTGCTTGTACGACGACCTGTCCTTCGACGAGCTCGAGCCGCGGAGCTTCTCGTTCAACTCGCCCTACGGCGCGTGCCCGACGTGTACGGGGCTCGGGACGAGGAAGCAGGTCGACCCCGAGCTGGTCGTGCCGGACGCCAGCCTCTCGCTCGCCCAGGGTGCCGTGCACCCGTGGGCCGGCGGCCACAACGCCGAATACTTCGGACGGCTGCTGACGGCGCTGTCCGAGGATGTCGGGTTCCGCATGGACACCCCGTGGGAGCGGTTGCCGGAGAAGGCACGGCGGGCGGTGCTCGACGGTCGCGGTGAGACGCAGGTGCACGTCCGCTACCGCAACCGCTACGGCCGTGAACGCAGCTACTACACCGCCTTCGAAGGTGTGATCCCGTTCCTGGAGCGGCGGCACCGGGAGGCCGAGTCCGACTCGTCGCGGGAGCGCTGGGAGGGCTATCTGCGCGACGTGCCGTGCCCGGTCTGTCGTGGTGCCCGGCTGAAGCCGGAGTCGCTCGCCGTCACGATCGGCGGACGCTCACTGGCCGAGGTGGCGAGCATGTCGATCGGCGACTGTGCGGCATTCCTCGCGGCGCTCGAGCTCACCGAACGCGAGCAGCACATCGGTGCCCGGGTCCTCAAGGAGATCGACGCCCGGCTGCGGTTCCTGCTCGACGTCGGTCTGGACTACCTGTCGTTGGACCGGGCGGCGGGGACGCTCGCCGGCGGGGAAGCGCAGCGCATCCGGCTCGCGACCCAGATCGGCTCCGGGTTGGTCGGTGTGCTCTACGTGCTCGACGAGCCGTCGATCGGTTTACATCAGCGGGACAACCGCCGGCTGATCGAGACGCTGATCCGGCTCCGGGACATGGGCAACACGTTGATCGTCGTCGAGCACGACGAGGACACGATCCGCGCCGCCGACTGGACCGTCGACATCGGTCCCGGCGCCGGTGAGCACGGCGGGCACGTCGTGGTCAGCGGGTCGGTGGAGGACTTGCTGGCGAGCGAGGAGTCGCTCACCGGCGCCTACCTGTCCGGTCGCCGCTCGATCCCGATCCCGGACATCCGGCGGCAGCCGGACCGCAACCGCATGCTCACCGTGCACGACGCCCGCGAGCACAACCTGCGGGACGTCACCGTCTCGTTCCCGCTGGGCTGCTTCGTCGCGGTCACGGGCGTCTCCGGGTCCGGCAAGTCCTCGCTGGTCAACGACATCCTGTCGATCGTGCTGGCGAACCGGCTGAACGGGGCCCGGCAGGTTCCTGGCCGGCACCGGACCGTTTCCGGGCTCGAGCACCTCGATAAGGTGGTGCGCGTCGACCAGTCGCCGATCGGGCGGACCCCGCGCTCGAACCCGGCGACGTACACCGGCGTCTTCGACAACATCCGCAAGCTGTTCGCCGAGACGACCGAGGCGAAGGTGCGCGGCTACCTCCCCGGTCGCTTCTCCTTCAACGTGAAGGGCGGCCGCTGCGAGGCGTGCGCGGGTGACGGCACGATCAAGATCGAGATGAACTTCCTGCCGGACGTCTACGTGCCGTGCGAGGTGTGCGGGGGAGCGCGCTACAACCGCGAGACCCTCGAAGTGCACTTCAAGGGCAAGACGATCGCCGAGGTCCTCGACATGCCGATCGAGGAGGCAGCCGAATTCTTCAGCGCGGTCGGGAGCATCTCCCGGCACCTGCGGACGCTCGTCGACGTCGGGCTCGGTTACGTCCGACTCGGCCAGTCCGCGACGACGCTGTCCGGTGGCGAGGCGCAGCGGGTGAAGCTCGCTTCCGAGCTGCAGAAGCGGTCCAACGGCCGGACCGTCTACGTGCTGGACGAGCCGACGACGGGTCTGCACTTTGAGGACGTCCGCAAGCTGCTCGGGGTGCTCGGCCGGTTGGTCGACGCGGGCAACAGTGTGATCGTGATCGAGCACAACCTGGACGTCATCAAGACCGCCGACTGGGTCGTGGACATGGGCCCGGAGGGCGGTGTCGGCGGTGGCCGGGTCGTGGCCGAGGGGTCGCCGGAAGCTATCGCGTCGGTCGAGGAGAGCCACACCGCGACGTTCCTTCGCAACATCCTTGGGGATGACCGCATCCACGCCGCAAGCGCGAAGGCGTCGAGCCGGAGCGGAGCCAAGGGACGTAAGCGGGCGGCCGCCGGTCAGTGACGGCGCGGCTAGTGACGGCGCGGCTAGTGACGGCGCGGCCAGTGACGGCGCTGCTTCGATGATCCGCAACGACCACATCGTGCAGCGGGTCGTCTTCGCCGCCGGGCGCGATGAGCTGTTCGCCTGGCTGACCGAGCCTGAGCGGCTGGCGGCGTGGATGGGCGAGGCGGCGCGCGTCGAGCCGTGGCCGGGCGGAGCGCTCTCCTGCCTGCTGCCCGACGGTCAGGTCTGGGACGGCGTGGTGGTCGAGATCGAGGCGCCGGCGCGACTCGTGTTCACCCTGGGCTGGCGCGACCCGGCGATGGGCATGCCGGTCGGGATGTCGCTGGTCGAGTGGGACCTGGCGTTGCATGCGCGCGGCAGCGAGCTGCGGATGACCCACCAGCACGTCCCGCCGGAGCTGCTGGTGCTGCTGAACGACACCTGGGCCCGGCTGTTCGCCCGCCTGCGGAACCTGCTGGCGGGTCGTCCGGCCGGCCCGCATCCGCTGGCGGGCCTGCCCGGGCGGCAGGCGCGGGGGTAGCGGCAAGGGCGGCGCTCGCCAGGGTTCGGCGCCCGCGCCCGTTGATCAGTGCGGATTTCGGACGTAAAGCCCCTGGTCACGGCTCCAAGGGTCGAGCTGATCAACATGCCGTGCGGAGCGCTGGCTCCGTGACCCGCTGGACCCGAGTCAGTTCGCCGGTCGAGCCGCGGCCAGGCCGAAGCGAAAGAGGGCGGCGAAGAAGCAGTAGTCGGAGAGGAACGCCGTCACGTCCCCGTGCAGCGCGAACGCCAGCAGCACGGACGCGAGGAGTGCGACGCCTACCCAGCGCGGCAGGATGTGGGCCCGGAACACAGCGGCGGCCAGGCAGACGCAGCCGACGATCAGCAGCAGCAGTGCCAGTCCTTCGAACGCGGCCAGGCCGGCCGGGTCCGTGCCCGGTACGCCGCCGTGGCGAGCGAGGTAGGGCTTAACGAAGGCCTCAATGGTCGTCTCCGACACGTTGAGCATCACCATCGGTGCGAGGACCCCGACGTAGCCGACGAGGGTCAGCCGCCGGGAGCCGCAGCTGTGGGTGACGAGGACGGCCGGCAATCCCAGGACGACGAGGATGTTGCCGGCCAGCGCGATGCCGTACAACGGCTGCCACAGCGGGTCCGTGAAGCGGGCGTCGCCGCTGCCCCGGACTGCCAGGCTGATGGCGAGGAAGCCGAGCGCCGCCAGCACGCAGCCGGTCATCAGAGCAAGGCCGGCGAGTCGACCGTCGGCATGTGGTTCTCGGTCGGCGCTGGACGCAACGTCCCGTGGCGGTGCAACCGGGGAGTTGGTCAGGGGGTCGAGCGTCGGACTGGACATTGCGTCTCCTTGCTGTTGTCGGGAGGGGTGCAGCCGAACTGTGCCGCCGCCGCGAGCGTGGGTCGTCGGACCGCCGTCCCCGGCTCCGTCGTTCGGATGTCTCCTCCCTCGGTCGAGGACTACGACCGAGGTCGCTCCGGTGTCATGCCGCGGGATGACGCGCCGTCGGTTCCGACAGCAGTACGGTCCCGCCATGGCGGTGAGCGGAGAGGCCGCGAGCACGCCGGGGAGTGACCGGCCGCGGGTCCCGGCGCTGCTCCCACCCGCGCTGGTCGCTCGTCTGCCCGCGCTGCCGGACGTGGCCCTCGCAGCTGCGCTGACGGTGTTCGCGCAGCTCGACCTACGCCTCGGCATCGACGGGTCGACGCCGTTCGGACCTGCGTGGACCGTCGACCTCTGCACCTTCGTAGCGACGGCGGTGTTGGCGTTCCGACGGGTCGCCCCACTGGCCACCGTGCTGACCGTGGTGGCCGCCGTGGCCGGCCCGCAGCTCGTCACCGTGCTGACCATCACCCTGTGGGGCGACTTCGTCCCGATGCTCGTCGCGACCTACTCGGTGGCCCGGCACGCCGATCGGCGGAGCACGGTCACGGGAGTGCTGGCGGTGGCGACCGCGATCGTCGTCATCCTGATCCGCGTCCCCAGCATCGGCGCGGCCGCGAACATCCCCTTCGCCTTCGCTCCGCTGGTCGCGGTGACCGCGACCGGTCATGCGCTGCAACGACGCCAGCGCAGCCACGCCGCCCTGTCGCTGCAAGCGAGCCGTCTGGCCGAGGACCAGGCCAGGTGGGTGCAGGACGCGGTCGCCGCCGAACGAGCGCGCATCGCCCGGGAGCTGCACGACGTCGTCGCGAACTGCGTCAGCGTCATGGTGATCCAGTCCGGCGCCGCCGAGGACCTGCTCGACCGGGAGCCGGAGGCCGCGCGCCAACCGCTCCGCGCCGTCCAGGAAGCCGGGCAGCAGGCCGTCACCGAGCTCGGCCGGATGCTCGGCCTGTTGCGCGGTGCGACCCAGCCGGACGTGCTCGTGCCGCAGCCGAGCGTGACGCAGCTCCCCGAGCTCGTCGCGCAGGTCCGCGAGGCGGGGCTGACCGTCAGCTACGACCGGCAGGGTGAGCCGCGGGCCCTGCCGCCGGGCGTCGACGTCGCGCTGTACCGGCTCGCCCAAGAGGCGCTGACCAACACTCTCAAGCACGCTCGCGGCACCCGGGCGGACGTCGTCCTCCACTACGACGAGACGGCGGCGGCCCTGAGCATCACCGACGACGGTCGCGGTACCGCCACCGCATCGGGGCAGGGGCACGGGTTGATCGGGATGCGTGAACGCGTCGCGCTCTATGGCGGCACCCTGACGGCTGGACCGCGCGACTGCGGAGGGTTCGCCGTACGCGCCGTCATCCCGCTCGGGTCTTCGGTCGGCCCGTTCTCGGCATGATCCGGGTCCTGCTCGTAGACGACCAGGCGTTGGTGCGAGGTGGCTTCGGCTCTATCCTCGCCGGCCAGCCAGACATCGAGGTCGTCGGGGAGGCGGCGGACGGCGCGGAGGCGGTCGAGCTCGCCCTGACGACCCGGCCCGACGTCGTGGTGATGGACATTCGGATGCCGCGGTTGGACGGCATCGCCGCGACGCGTCTCCTCCTGGAGCGGCACGCCTCGCCTGCCCGGGTGCTGATGCTCACCACGTTCAACCAGGAGGCCTACGTCTACGACGCGCTCCAGGCCGGGGCGAGCGGCTTCCTACTGAAAAGCGCGCCGCCGCGGGAGCTGGCCAGCGCCATCCGCACCGTCGCGAAAGGCGACGCGCTCCTGGCGCCGGAGATCACGCGGACCATGATCGCGGATTACGTGCAGCGTCCGCGTCCCGGATCCCCGACGCCGGACGTTCTCACCGTGCTGACGCCGCGGGAACTTGAGGTGCTGGGCCTGATCGCCCGCGGGCGCTCGAACGCCGAGATCGGAGCCGAGCTGTTCCTCAGCGAGCCGACGGTGAAGACCCACGTCACCCGCATCCTCGCCAAGCTCCAGCTACGGGACCGGGTGCACGCGGTCGTGCTGGCCTACGAGTGCGGATTGGTCCGGCCCGGCGCCGGCTGACGCAGCCGACCTCGGAGCCGCTCGGGTCAGTGCAGCGAAGATCCAATCAGGGGCCCAGCCGCCGCTGCTTCTTATTCCACGCAGTCGGGCGCCCGGTCGGACTCGCGACCGTTGGCCCATACGACCGCTGAGCGAGGTTGGCCAGGCTCAGGTCGCGTAGTGCTGCAACGTCGTCGGGATCGACCGGTGCGCGTGGAGCAGTGGCGAGCTGCTGGCGGAACCAGGTCGTCGCCCCCGGCAGCGCTCCCGGGCCATCGAGCCGGTAGCGGGGTGGGAGCATCGGCCCGAACAGGAGCGGCTCGGCGAGGTCAGGGTGACGCCGCAGGTCGGGAGCGACCCCGGCTGCGTCGGCGAGCGCCACGGCCAGGACGTTGTGCGAGTCGATGGTCGGCGGCGGTACGGCGACGCTCGCGTGCATCGCCCGCTCGCTCGGTGGAGCAATGTCGCCCGCCCACACACCGACAATCCATCGGGCCTGCAGCTCGAGCAGTGAGAAGTACGGGCCCTGCAGGGCGAACTGCCCGACGAAGCCGAGCCCGTCCAGCCCTGGGTGCAACGTGCGGAGGTGCAACCGCAGATCGGGTCCGGTGACTGACCACACCTCCTCCGGCAGGTACGGGATGTCGAGCCGGTAGCCGGTGGCGCAGATGATCGCGTCCACGGTCTCGCGGCTGCCGTCGACGAAGGCCACGGCGCGGCCCTCGACGTCGGCGATGGCCGGGCGGCAGGTGATCGCTCCGTCGCGTACCTGCGTGAGGTACTCCTGGCACAGTGAGTGGCCCGCGACCAGGAAGTTCTCATCGGGGGCGGGCGCCCCGAAGGCTGCGGGGTTCCCGGCGACTCGGAGCACCCGGTCACGGATCATCCGGCCGTACTCCTCGGGTGGCATGGCGGCGCGGCGCAGCGCGAGAGCATGCGTGTACCACTGCCAATCCGACGACACCCCGTTGGCGACCTTCTGCAGGACGTACCGCGGCTTGCGGTACGCCGAAACGACCGGCGCGACCGTGGCGACGTCAGAGGCGATCTCATGCCCGCTCACGCCGTTGCCGTAGACGAGCACGCGCCGGCCGGCGAAGTGTCCGGCGCCGGGGTAGTCGTAGGCATGCAGGAGCTCGCCGGTGAAACCCTCCAAGCCGGGCGGCAGCAGCGGCGCACGGAATCGACCCGACGCCGAGATCACCGCATCGAACGGCTCGCCGTTGATCTCCCACCCGGGACGCAACGACGTGACCGGCGTCCCGAGCCGGATCCGATCGAGCACGCCGAACGTCTCGGCGTACGCGCGCAAGTACGCGTGGATCTGCTCGGCGAACGGGTGCAGCTCGTGCGTTGACGGGGCGGGGAAGTCGGAGAATGCGGTCATGGCCCGGCTGGTGTTCGTCCGCATCCCCGGCCACACCCCGCTGTGCGCCGCGGTGGTGTGCCACTGGCCGCCGAGGTCGCCCGACGCCTCGAACACCGAGACGTCGAACCCCGCTTGGATCGCATGTTTCGCGGCGGTGAGGCCACCCGGCCCCGCGCCGATCACTGCCACCCGGCCCGCGCTCCCGACACGCACGTCGGCACCGTAGCCGCAACAACCGACGTCTGGCAGCGCCTTTTCGTGAAGTCGTGGTCTGCCGGGCGGGCCTGACGAGGGCGGCTCTGGACGAGCGCCTCAGGCGCGCAGCAGGGCCCTGATCAAGGCGTCGAGCGC
The DNA here is from genome assembly GCA_035468175.1 of Frankiaceae bacterium. GTDB lineage: Bacteria > Actinomycetota > Actinomycetes > Frankiales > Frankiaceae > JAVEDQ01. Next base: position 23,657 of record DATITC010000038.1, read on the forward strand.
TTCCTCGGATGACTCCTCCCCGGAGGGGAGGATCGCCTCCGTCTCGTCGAGGAAGTCCCGGACGGTCTCGGACGGCACCTTCACCCACGCCGGTCGACCATCGCGAGCCAGCCGGATCGAGACGGCGCTCTGCTCGACGTCCGGACTGATCCGCACCTCGCCGTCACCGGTCGGCTCCTCGAGCCCGTAGCGGAGGAAGTCGCGCAGCACCACCCACCGCCCGCGGGGGAGTGCTGGGTGGTCCGGCGTGCTGGTCAGGGTGAGTTCGACCGCCAGCGGATCCTCCCGACGCCAGGCCAGCCGGAGGATGGTTCGCTTGCCGCTTCGATGCGCCTCGGGACGGCGGGCTCCGGGAGCGAGCGGAGGACCGGGGTCGTCGACGTCGATGTCGACCACCACGTCCTCAGCCCCCACGAAACCTCCAGCTGCTGGGCCCGGCCGACGTCCGAACTGCGGCACAAAAAGTGTGGCACGGGCCGCGTGTGGACCCCATTGCGGGGTCCCTTCGCCCGGAGCTGCGGGGTGCCGCGGAGCAGGGTCGCGACATAGGCTGCGTCGAGTGGGAACGGGGCCGGAACGCTTGACTCCGGTCGGTGACTGGCGTCCGCCGCCGGGGTCGATCCCGGAGGCGCCCGGGGTTTATAAGTTCCGTGACAGCGGCGGCCGGGTCATCTACGTCGGCAAGGCGAAGAGCCTCCGCAGCCGGTTGAACTCGTACTTCACCGGTGACCTGCACCCGCGCACCGCACAGATGGTCGCAACAGCGCGCGGCGTCGAGTGGACGGTCGTCACGACCGAGGTCGAGGCCCTCCAGCTCGAGTACACCTGGATCAAGGAGTTCGACCCGCGGTTCAACGTCAAGTACCGCGACGACAAGTCCTATCCGTGGCTCGCTGTCACGATCAGCGACGAGTACCCCCGCCTTCAAGTCATGCGCGGCGCGAAGCGCAAGGGTGTCCGGTACTTCGGGCCCTACGCCCACGCCTGGGCGATCCGCGAGACGCTGGACCTGCTGCTCCGCGTCTTCCCAGCCCGCACGTGCAGCAACGGTGTCTTCAAACGGGCGGGGCAGGTCGGCCGGCCGTGTCTGCTCGGCTACATCGACAAGTGTTCGGCGCCCTGCGTCGACCGGGTCAGCGCCGAACAGCACCGGGAGATCGTCGAGGACTTCTGCGACTTCCTCTCCGGCTCGACGACCAAGTTCCTGCGCCGGCTCGAGCAGGACATGCGGACTGCGGCGGCGGAGCAGGAGTACGAGCGGGCCGCCCGGCTCCGGGACGACATCGGAGCGCTCCGCCGCGCCATCGAGAAGCAGGCGGTGGTTCTGCCCGACGGAACCGACACCGACGTCGTCGCCTTCGCCGACGACGAGCTGGAAGCGGCCGTGGCCGTGTTCCACGTCCGCGGCGGCCGGGTCCGTGGCCAACGCGGTTACGTGGTCGACAAGCTCGAAGGCGAGAGCCTGCCCGACCTCGTCGAGAGCTTCCTGTCCCAGGCGTACCTGGTGGACGGCTACGACGTGCCGCGCGAGGTGCTCGTGCCGGAGATGCCCGCCGACGGTGGGGTCGTGACCGAACTGCTCGGCTTGCAGCGGGGTTCCCGGGTTGATCTGCGCGTGCCGCAGCGCGGGGACAAGCGGAGCCTGCTCGAGACCGTCGAGCGCAACGCGAAGCAGACTCTCGCGCTGCACCGGACGAAGCGGGCCAGCGACCTGTCGGCCCGTTCCCGCGCGCTGTCCGAGCTCCAGGACGCCCTGGACCTGCCCGAGGCGCCGTTGCGGATCGAGTGCTACGACGTCTCCAACCTGGCGACCACCAACGTCGTGTCCAGCATGGTCGTCTTCGAGGACGGGCTCCCGCGCAAGTCGGAGTACCGCCGCTTCGCCATCCGCGGCGCCGCGCGGTCCGACGATCAGGAACAGAACGACGTGGCGAGCATCAGCGAGACGATCCGTCGTCGCTTCACCCGCTATCTGGATGAACGGTCGGCGGTGGGCGAGCAGGCGGACACCGCGGCGCCGTCCGACGACGGCCCCGATGTCGGCGGTCCCGAGGTCGAGGTGCGCGAGCTCACCGGCCCCGCCGCCCCTCCGCCGGACCGGCCGGCGAAGTTCGCCTACCCGCCCAACCTGGTCGTCGTCGACGGTGGCCAGCCGCAGGTCGAGGCCGCGGCCGCGGTGTTCGAGGACCTCGGCATCACCGACATCGCCTTGTGCGGGCTCGCCAAGCGACTCGAGGAGGTCTGGCTGCCGGGCGAGCCGGAGCCGGTGATCTTGCCCCGCACCAGTGAGGCGCTGTATCTGCTGCAGCGCGTCCGGGACGAGGCCCACCGCTTCGCGATCACGTACCACCGGCAGAAGCGGTCGAAGTCGATGGTGGAATCCGCCCTCGACGGCATCCCGGGACTGGGGGAGACTCGCCGCCGGACGCTGCTGCGCACGTTCGGGTCGTTGAAGCGGTTGCGGGCCGCAACCGAGGACGAGATCGCGGAGGTGCCCGGCATCGGCCCGCGTACCGCCGCCGCGATCGTCGCGGCACTTGCGCCCGAGGGCGGTGCGGCCGGAGGTACCGCAGTCGGAAGTCGTTCGGCTGGAAATGCCCCAGCCGAGCCGGCCGTGGACCCCCGCACCGGCGAAATTCTGGCCGAGGTCCCCGAATCGCTCTCTGCAATGGCAACATCACGGAGAGCCGAATGAGGCAATCCATCACGACGGGTCGCGGTCTTGCTCACCCCGACACGTCAGGGGATCGGGGGAGCGGATGACGGGCGCCGCTCCTGAACCGACCCCGCTGGCGCGCGGAGCCGACACCGGGGCGGATGTCGGGGCGGATGTCGGAGCCGAGCCAGACGCCCGCGCCGACGCCGACGTGGCTCCGCATCTCCCCACGCCGGCCGCGGCGAGCCCATCGGTCCTCGAGGTCACGATCATCACCGGCCTGTCCGGCGCCGGTCGAAGCACGGCCGCGAAGTGCCTCGAGGACCTCGGCTGGTTCGTGGTGGACAACCTGCCGCCGGGCCTGCTCGTCACCATGGCCGACCTCGGGAGCCGCAGCCAGGGGGCGGTCGACCGGATCGCCGTCGTGGTCGACGTGCGCGGCCGCGCCTTCTTCGCCGACCTCCGGGACGCGCTCGACGCCCTCCAGGCCCGAGGCATCCGGCCCCGGGTGCTGTTCCTCGAGGCCAGCGACGATTCCCTGGTCCGTCGCTACGAAGCCGTCCGCCGGCCCCACCCGCTGCAGCGGCACGACCGGCTGATCACCGGGATCCGCGCCGAGCGGGACCTGCTCGCGGAGTTCCGTGGGAAGGCCGACGTGGTGCTCGACACCACCAACCTCAACGTGCATCAGCTACGGGCCGAGATCGATGCGACCTTCGCCGCACCCGGTCGTCCGCTGCTGCAGGCCACCGTCGTCTCGTTCGGCTTCAAGTACGGGCTGCCGCTGGACGCCGACATGGTGCTCGACGTCCGGTTCCTGCCGAACCCGCACTGGGTCGAGGAGCTGCGCCCGCACAACGGTCAGGACCCCGACGTCCGCGACTACGTGCTCGGCCAGCCCGGCGCGGAGGCGTTCCTCGAGCGGGCATCCGAGCTGCTGAGCATCGTGGGCCAAGGCTATGAGCGCGAGGGCAAGCGCTACCTGACGCTGTCGATCGGCTGCACCGGCGGTAAGCACCGCAGCGTGGCGATGACCGAGCAGATCGCGACCAGGCTGACCGCCGCCGGTACCGACGTCCGCGTCGTCCACCGCGACCTGGGCCGCGAATGACAGCCGAGGCGCGCTCAGCCGTCCCCTCCGTCGTCGCATTCGGCGGCGGGCACGGTCTCGCCGCCTCGCTCGGCGCCCTCCGGCAGATCACTCCCCGGCTGACCGCGGTGGTCACCGTGGCCGACGACGGCGGATCGTCCGGGCGGCTGCGCGCCGAGTTCGGCATGCTCCCACCGGGCGACCTGCGGATGGCCCTGGCGACACTCGCGGCCGAGGACGCCGAGTCCGCGAGCTGGGCCGACGTGCTGCAACACCGCTTCAACGGCTTCGGCTCGCTGAGCGGGCACGCGGTCGGCAACCTGCTGCTGGCCGGGCTGGTCGACCACTTCGGTGATCCCGTGGCGGCGCTGGACGCGGCCGCCCGGCTACTGCACTGCGCGGGCCGGGTGCTGCCCTTGTCCACCCAGGCGATCGACATCGCCGCCGAGGTCAGTGGCCTCGACCCGGGTCGCCGCGTCGAGGTCCGCGGCCAGGTCGCGGTGGCGACCACGCGCGGTCGGGTCGAGTCGGTCCGGTTGCTGCCTGCCCGCCCGCCCGCCTGCCCGGAGGCGTTGGACGCCGTCGGCGCCGCCGACGTGCTCGTGCTGGGGCCAGGGTCGTTGTTCACGAGCATGCTGCCGCACCTGCTGGTCCCGGAGATGGCGCAGGCGGTGCAGGACGCGCGTGCCCACCGGGTGCTCGTCCTGAACCTCGCTCCGCAGCCGGGGGAGACCGCGGGCTTCGCCCCGGAGACCCACCTCGAGGTGCTGGCCCAGCACGCACCGGCGCTGCGCTTCGACGTCGTCATCGCGGACCCGGCCGCCGTGGCGGACTCCTCGGCACTCCGGCACGCCGCGAAAGCCCTCGGCGCCGAGGTCCAGCTGAGCTCCGTCGCTGTCGGTGACGAGCCGCGGCACGACCCGACCAGGCTCGCGGCGGCCTTTCGGCAGGCCTTCGAGATCCTTTCGGTCCAATCTCCGCCTCCGGCCCACAAACCCCGTGCGGACGCCTACCGTTCCGGTGCGCTCTCCTCCTCCGAGAGCGTTCCTCGACCGCCGGGCGCGCCGCCCCGCTGACGGGAGGCCTTCGGTCTCGATCTCCCTCGTTCCTCGTTCTGTCCCTTCCTCTCCCGCCCATCGTTCGTCCCGTAAGGAGCTCGTTTCCGTGGTAGCCATCACCTCGACGGTCAAGGACGAGCTCAGCAGGCTGCCGACCGGACGGGCGTGCTGCCGACGCGCGGAGATGTCGACCTTGCTCCGTTTCGCCGGAGGGCTGCACCTGGCCGGCGGCAAGGTGGTGGTCGAGGCCGAGCTGGACACCGGGGTCGCGGCCCGGCGGCTGCGTCGCGAGATCGCCGAGGTCTACGGGCACATGTCGGACGTTGCGGTGCTGCAGCCCGGCGGTCTGCGCCGCTCGGCCCGCTACCTGCTCCGGGTGGAGCGCGGCGGCGAGGCCCTGGCTCGTTCGACGGGGCTGATCGACCAGCGCGGGCGCCCGGTGCGCGGGCTCCCGCCGATGATCGTGACGGGCGGGACCTGTGACGCCGCCGCGGCCTGGCGTGGTGCCTTCCTCGCCCACGGCTCGCTGACCGAACCCGGCCGGTCCTCCTCGCTCGAGGTGACCTCGCCCGGCCCCGAGGCCGCGTTGGCGCTGGTCGGCGCCGCCCGGCGACTCGGCGTCACCGCCAAGAGCAAGCAGGTCCGTGGTGTCGACCGCGTGGTGGTGCGGGATGGCGAGGCGATCGGCGTCCTGCTGACCCGGCTCGGTGCCCACGACTCGGTCCTCGCCTGGGAGGAGCGGCGAATGCGCCGCGAGGTCCGTGCCACCGCGAACCGGCTTGCGAACTTCGACGACGCCAACCTCCGCCGCTCGGCTCGGGCCGCGGTCGCCGCTGGCGCCCGGGTGCAGGCGGCGATGGAGATCCTGCAGGGGGCGGGGGAGAAGGCGCCCGAGCACCTGCTGGCGGCCGGTGCGCTCCGGCTGGCCCACCCGCAGGCCTCGTTGGAGGAGTTGGGGGCTCTCGCGGACCCACCCATGACCAAGGATGCGGTGGCCGGTCGGATCCGGCGCCTGCTGGCGCTCGCGGACAAGCGGGCCCTCTCGCTCGGCATCGCCACGACGGAGGCTGCGGTCAGCGCGGAGCTCCTCGAAGGCGCCTGACGCCGTGCCGGTGTCAGCGGATGAAACACCCAGGTGAGAGCGCTCGGTTAGGCTGCCTGGGCAAGAGTCAGAGCAGACGGCGATCGGGCCGAATTCGTGGGCAAGGAGTTCTCAGGTGACCACTCGGGTAGGCGTCAACGGGTTCGGACGCATCGGACGCAACCTCTTCCGCGCGGTGCTCGCACACCCATCCAGCGACGTCGAGGTGGTGGCGGTCAATGACCTCACCGACAACGAGACGCTCGCCCACCTGCTGAAGTACGACACGGTGCTGGGGACGCTGTCCGAGCGGGTCAGCCTCACCGACGACGGCATCCGCGTCGGTGACCACGTCATCAAGGTCTCGGCCGAGAAGGACCCTGCCGCGCTGCCGTGGGGCGAGCTCGGCTGTGACGTGGTGATCGAGTCGACCGGTCGTTTCACCAACGCCGACGACGCCCGCAAGCACCTCGACGCCGGCGCCAAGAAGGTCATCATCTCCGCCCCCGCGAAGGGCGAGGACCTGACCATCGTCATGGGTGTCAACGACGACAAGTACGACCCGGCGCAGCACCACATCCTGTCCAACGCGAGCTGCACCACCAACTGCGTGGCGCCGATGGCCAAGGTGCTCGACGAGTCGTTCGGCATCGTCCGCGGTCTCATGACCACCACGCACGCCTACACGAACGACCAGGTCATCCTGGACTTCCCGCACAAGGACCTGCGTCGCGCACGGGCGGCCGCCCAGAACATCATCCCGACGACGACCGGTGCGGCGAAGGCCACCGCGCTCGTCCTCCCGCAGCTCGAGGGCAAGCTCGACGGCATCGCGATGCGCGTGCCGGTGCCGGACGGGTCGGTGACCGACCTGGTCTGCCAGGTGAACGGCACCCCGAGCGTCGACGACGTGAAGGCCGCGTTCAAGGCCGCCGCCGAGGGCCCGCTGAAGAACGTCATGGTCTACACCGAGGACCAGATCGTCTCCAGCGACATCGTCGGCACTCCGGCGTCCTGCACCTTCGACGCGACGCTGACGATGGTCAGCGGCAACATGGTCAAGGTCATCGGCTGGTACGACAACGAGTTCGGCTATTCCAGTCGCGTCGTCGACCTGGCGGCCCTCGTCGGCTCCAGCCTCTGACGTGCAGACCCTCGACGACCTGCTCTCCGAGGGCGTCCGCGGCCGGCGGGTGCTCGTCCGCTCGGACCTGAACGTCCCCCTCGACTCGTCCGGCGAAGGGCCGGCCCGGGTGACCGACGACGGTCGCATCCGGGCCAGCCTGCCGACGATCCGCGCGCTGGCCGACGCCGGTGCCCGGGTCATCGTGCTCGCGCACCTCGGCCGTCCACGGTTATCCGAAAATCGGGGTCAGCACGACCCGAAGTACTCGCTGGCGCCCGTGGCCGAGCGGATGGGCGAGCTTCTCGGCTGGCCCGTGCCGCTGGCGGACGTCGATGACGACGATGGGGATGACGGCGGCGATGCGAACGGTGCCGGGGGCATCGCCGGCGCCTCGGCCCGGGACAAGGTGTCGCGGATGCAGGACAGCGACATCTTGCTGCTCGAGAACGTCCGCTTCGAGGCAGCGGAGACGAGCAAGGACGACGTGGAACGCGGCAAGCTCGCCGACCGGCTCGTCGCTCTCGTGAACGACGGCCCCGGCGGCGGTGGCGCCTATGTCGACGACGCCTTCGGCGCCGTGCACCGCAAACACGCCTCGGTCGTCGACGTCGCCGAGCGCCTGCCGCACTACGCCGGTTCGCTCGTCGTCGACGAGATCGAGGTGTTGCGGCGGCTGGCCGGTGGTCATGATGGCACCGCGGCGCCGGAACAGCCGTACGTGGTGGTGCTGGGCGGGAGCAAGGTCAGCGACAAGCTCGCCGTCATCCAGGCGCTGCTGCCCAAGGTCGACCGGTTGCTCATCGGCGGCGGCATGTGTTTCACCTTCCTGGCCGCGCAGAACTTCGGGGTCGGGGACTCGTTGCTCGAGGCGGACATGATCGAGACCTGCCAGCAGTTGCTCGGCGACGCGGGGGAGAAGATCGTCCTGCCGACCGACATCGTGGCGGCGAAGGATCTCGACGCCGACGCCGAGACCTCCGTCGTGTCGGCCCGGGAGATTCCCGCCGGGCTGAAGGGTCTCGACATCGGGCCAAAGACGGTCGAGACGTTCGCCGACCGGCTCGCCGGGGCGCGCACCGTCTTCTGGAACGGCCCGATGGGCGTGTTCGAGTTGGCACCGTTCGCTGAGGGCACGCGCGGGGTAGCCGAGGCGATCGCCGCCCTCCCGGACGCGCTGACCGTGGTCGGTGGCGGGGACAGCGCCGCGGCGGTGCGGCAGCTGGGCATCGACGAGGAGCGCTTCGGCCACATCTCCACCGGCGGTGGGGCGTCGCTGGAGTACCTGGAGGGCAAGGCCCTGCCCGGGGTGGCCGCGCTCGAGAACTAGGCTGCATCCGCAGCAGAAGCACCATCGACCGGATCGAAACGGACCCATGGCCAGCCGAAGTGGACGACGCCCGCTGATCGCGGGCAACTGGAAGATGAACATGCACCACCTCGAGGCGATCGCCCTGGTGCAGCGGCTCTCCTTCGATCTCCGGCAGAAGGAGACCGACGCGGTCGAGGTGCTCGTGATCCCGCCGTTCACCGACCTGCGCAGCGTGCAGACCCTCGTCGACGGGGACCGGCTGCCGATCGGCTACGGCGCGCAGGACGTGTCGCCGCACGTCTCCGGCGCCTACACCGGCGACATCTCCGGGCCGATGCTGGCGAAGCTGGGCTGCTCCTACGTCGTCGTCGGCCACAGCGAGCGGCGCGCGTATCACGGCGAGGACGACGCACTGGTGGCCCGAAAGGCCAAGGCGGCCGTAGCGCACGGGATAACGCCGATCGTCTGCATCGGCGAGCCCGAGGAGGTCCGGGACGCGGGTGGCCACATCGACCACTGCCTCGGCTCACTGGACGCCTCGCTCGAGGGCGTCGAGGTCGCTGACCCCGCGGGAAACCCCGGCCTCGTGATCGCCTACGAGCCGGTGTGGGCGATCGGCACCGGGCGCAGCGCCGGGCCGGGCGACGCGCAGGAGATGTGCGCGGCCGTCCGGGAACGGGTGGAGCAGCGGTTCGGGTCTGCCTTCGCCGAGGGTCTGCGGGTGCTCTACGGCGGTTCCGTGAAGCCGGCCAACACGCGGGACCTGCTCGCCGGTGCCGACGTCGACGGTGCCCTGGTCGGAGGCGCGAGCATCGTGGCCGACGACTTCGCCGCCATCGTTCGGGCGGCCGTGCCCGGCTGAGCAGTAACCCACCGCAGGTTCGGTTCGACCCGCGGTCGAATTTCCTCGTCACGAATGGGCAACATCCACTCCGGCTTTCGCGATACCTGGCGATAGGGCGATTGAATGCGCTCATTGCAAGTGCTGTCCGACGGTCTTCGTCGGCGCACGTGTGCAGGGCCGTCGGACCTCCGGCGGCTCTGCCGAGGAAGGGGAACCATGCGGCGACGTCGTGGACCGATGCAGAGTTGGGGTTCTCGGCCGGTCGCCGCGGCCACCCTCGGGGTGCTGCTGACGGTGGCCGCCTGCGGCGGGAGCAGCGGGGGTGGAACCGGGGGTGGCGGCCGAGCGGCCGACGCCAGCCTGCCGATCACCCCACCGAACGTGGTGGCGAACGACGCGGTCCATGACGGCGGCACCGTCACCATGGCGCTGGAGAAGGACGTCCCCAACCTCAACAGCCTGTCCAGCGACGGGACGTCGCTCGAGAGCACCATGGTCGGCAACGGCATCTTCCCGGCCACCTTCGTCCAGCAGCCGGACTTCACCGTCTCGCTGAACGCCGACCTGTTGGAGTCCGCCGAGCAGACCTCGACCTCGCCGCAGACCGTCGTCTACAAGATCAAGAATAACGCGATCTGGTCTGACGGCACACCGATCACCGCGGACGACTTCGTCTACAACTGGCAGACCCAGAACGGTGCCGACGCCGCCTACAGTGCTGCGACCTCCACCGGCTACGAGGACATCACCTCGGTGAAGGGCTCCGACGGCGGCAAGACCGTGACCGTCACCTTCAGCCGGGCCTTCGCCGACTGGAAGAGCCTGTTCAGCGTGCTGCTGCCCGCGCACGAGATGAAGGCCCTCGGCGACCCGCACAAGACGTTCAACGATGGCCCCACGGACATCGCGAAGGTCTCCGGCGGCCCGTTCGTCCTCGCCGCGGTCGACCCCAACAAGTCGATCACCCTCAAGCGCAACGACAAGTACTACGGCCCGCGGGCCCACCTCGACACGGTCGTGTTCAGCATCGTCACCGACGCGAACAGCGAGCCGCAGGCGCTGGCCAACAACGAGGTCCAGGTCATGTACCCGCAGCCGCAGGTCGACCTCGTCGGCAACACGCGCCGCATCGGCTCCAAGATCACGTCTGAGCAGGGGCTCGGTCCGAACTTCGAGCACATCGACCTGAACCTGGCCAACCCCTTCCTGTCGAACCCCGTGCTGCGCAAGGCGGTGCTCACCGCGATCGACCGCAACCAGATTCTCGACGCCACCGTGAAGCAGTTCTCCAAGCAGATCGGCCCGCTCAACAACCGGATGTACATCCAGGGGCAGTCCGGCTACCAGGACAACGTCACGGCGGAAGGCCTCGGGGCCGGCAACGTCGACGCGGCGAAGAAGATCCTCACCGACGCGGGCTACCGCATCGATGCGGGCAAGCTGCTCGACCCGAGCGGCAAGCAGGTCCTGGCGCTGCGCGCGGTCTACGCGACCGGTAACCCGATCCGGCAGCAGGAGCTCGAGCTCGTGCAGCACTCCCTGCAGCCCCTGGGCGTCGGCCTCGACATCAAGCCGACGGATGACTTCGGCAAGACGATCTTCGGCAGCGGCGACTTCGACCTGGCGGTCTTCGGCTGGGTGGGCACGCCCTTCCCGTCCTCGACCAACAAGTCGATCTACAGCACCGACGGCGGTCAGAACGGCGGGAAGTACTCGAACCCGCAGGTCGACAAGAACCTGACCGAGGCTGCCGGGCAGCCAGACGCGACGAAGGTGGCCCAGCTGCTGAACGACGCCGACCAGCAGATCAGCCGGGACGCCGTTACGCTACCGCTGTACCAGAAGCCGACGTTCCTCGCCTACTACGGCACCCTCGGCAACGTGCGGAACAACAGCACCTCGTCCGGCCCGACCTACAACATCGGACAGTGGGGCTTCAAGAACTGACGTCCCCGACGCGCTGACGCCCCGACCCCGACGCCTCGACGAGCTGACGCAGCAGATGGCCTGGTACGCCGCACGCCGACTGCTGGCCAGCGTTCCCGTCGTGCTCGCGAGCACCTTCGTCGTGTTCCTCATGGTCACCTACTCGGGGGATCCGCTCGGCGACTTCAAGACGCAGCAGCTGCGGCAGAACAACAACCCGGCGATCAGGGCCGACCGGATCCGGGGCGAGCAGCACTTCCTGCGGCTCGACCACCCGCTGCTGGAGCGGTACTGGCTCTGGATCAAAGGAATCGTGCTGCATGGCGACTTCGGTCCCTCGCGGCACGTCCCGGACATCGGCGCCGAACTCGGCAACCGGCTGCTGGTGACGGCCCGGCTGGTCACCCTCGCCATGTTGCTGGCCGTCGTGCTGGCGCTCGTCGTCGGGGTCGTGTCGGCGGTGCGCCGAGCCCGTGTCACCGATCACCTGCTGACTCTGGTCAGCGTGGTTTTCCTGTCGTTGCCGGTGTTCTGGTTCGCGGTGCTGTTGAAGGACTATCTGGCCGTGGACCTGAACACGTCACTGGGGCGGCGGCTGCTGTTCACGATGGGCGAGTCCACCCCGAACCTGGCCGGCGGGTTCTGGACCCAGCTCGGTGACGCGCTGGGGCACCTGGTCCTCCCCACTCTGGTGCTCGCACTGTCCGTCTACCCGCCGTGGAGCCGGTTCCAGCGGACCTCGATGGTCGAGGTGCTCGACAGCGACTACGTCCGGCTCGCCCGCGCCAAAGGGCTCCCGCGGCGGCGGGTACTGGTGCACCACGCGCTGCGCACCGCTCTCATCCCGCTCGCCACGGTGGTGGCGGTGGACTTCGCCGGGCTGGTCGGCAGCACCGTCATCACCGAGCAGATCTTCACCTGGCAGGGGATGGGCACGATGCTGCTCGACGGCATCAAGGACCGCGACGTCTACGTGGTGCTGGCGTGGCTGCTGGTCGTCGCCGTCGTGGTCGTGGTGGTCAACCTGATCAGCGACCTGCTCTACGCCGTACTCGACCCGAGGATCCGGGTTGGCTGAGCTGGTCCGGGCGGCACAGTCGGCGCAGTCGGCGCCGCGACGCCGAGCCGGACGGGTCGCCCTGCGCCGGTTCTTCGCCCACCGTCCGGCGGTGATCGGGCTCGTCATCCTGCTGGTCCTGATCTTTGCCGCGTTCGTCGGGCGGCATCTGTGGCGCTACGACTACGGCGACTTCACCGGCGACTACTCCGACCCGCCGAGCGCCGCCCATCCCTTCGGAACCGATTCGTCCGGGCACGACCTGTTCGCGCAGGTGCTGCGCGGGACCGCGCGCAGCATCGAGATCGCGCTGTTCGTCGCCGTCGTCAGCACCGTGATCGGCGCGTTGGTGGGCGCCGTCGCCGGCTACTACCGGGGGCTGGCCGACAGCGGCTTGATGCGGGTGGTCGACCTGGTGTTGACCCTGCCGCTATACGCGATCGCCGCGTTGCTCGGGCACCAGGTCGGTTCCGGCCGGTCCGGCTGGATCTCGATCGCCCTGGTGCTGGCACTCCTGCTGTGGGCGCCGATCGCCCGCGTGGTCCGGGGCGTCACGCTGTCGCTGCGGGAGCAGGAATTCATCGAGGCCGCGCGGGCGCTCGGGGCGAGCGACCGGTGGATCCTGTTCCGGCACGTGCTGCCCAACGCCGGTGGGACGATCATCGTCAACGCCACGGTCTACGTGGCGGTCGCGATCCTCGCCGAGACGGCGCTGTCCTACGTCGGGTTCGGCATCCGGTCCCCGGACGTGTCGCTGGGGTCGCTCGTCGCCGCCGCCCAGGCCGCCAGCGCAACGCGGCGCTGGCTGTTCTACTACCCCGGACTGGTGCTGACCGTGCTGGTGCTGTCGGTCAACCTCGTCGGCGACGGCCTCCGCGTGGCCTTCGACCCGCGTGAGGACCGATGACGGCGGGGCCGGTTCTCGAGATCGAGGACCTCGAGGTGCGGTTTCCTGCCGCCGGCCGGCGCCGGCGGCGACGCAAGGGCGGTGCCGGCTCGGGCGGTGCCGGCTCGGGCGGTGCCGGCTCGGGCGGTGCCGGCTCGGGCGGTGCCGGCTCGATCGGTGCCGACGTGACCGCCGTCCGCGGTCTTGACCTCACCCTGGACCCGGGCGAGGTCCTCGGCGTGGTCGGCGAATCCGGCTCCGGCAAGTCGACCGCCGCGCTCGCCGTGCTCGGGCTGCTGCCGCGCGGCGCCGAGGTGCGCGGCTCGATCCGCTACCGCGGCCGGGAACTGGTCGGCCTCCGGGATCGTGAGCTGACCGGCATCCGTGGTCGACGCATCGCCATGGTGATGCAGGACCCGATGACCTCGCTCAACCCGGTGCACCGGATCGGCGCCCAGATCGTGGAGGGGCTCCGAGCCCACGACCCGTCGCTGAGCCGGGCGGCGGCGCGGGACCGGGCGGTCGAGCTCCTCGGGATCGTCGGCATCCCCGACCCGGTCGGCCGGGCCGAGCGCTATCCGCACGAGTTCTCCGGCGGCATGCGCCAGCGCGTCGTGATCGCCATGGCCGTCGCCTCCGACCCCGACGTGCTGCTCGCGGACGAGCCCACCACGGCGCTCGACGTCACTGTCCAGGCGCAGGTGCTGGAGGCACTGCGACGAGCCCGGCTCGCGGCCGGTGCGGCGATGCTGCTCATCACCCACGACCTGGGTGTCATTGCCGGGCAGGCGGACCGCGTGCTGGTGATGTACGCAGGACGTGCGGTAGAGGTGGGGACGTGCGAGGAGGTGTTCGCCCGGCCCCGGATGCCGTACACGCTCGGATTGCTCGGCAGCTCGCCGCGGCTCGACGCGTCCCGGCCCGAACGGCTGACCCCGATCGCCGGGTCGCCCCCTACGGCGGCCGGTCCGCTCCAGGGCTGCCCGTTCGCGCCCCGTTGCCCGCTGGCCCGGGACCGGTGCCGGCGGGAGGAACCCGCCCTGCGCAGCGTCGCCCACGGGCATCGGGCGGCCTGCCACTTCTCCGAAGAGCTGACCGGGCGCAGTGCAGCCGACGTCTTCCCCGCGGGTGTGGCGTGACCGGCGACGGCGCTACCGCTGCTGTCGGGGCTGCGGCTGGCGGCACGGGTTCGGTCCCGCTGATGTCCGTGCGCGGCCTGGTCAAGCACTACCCGGTGCGGGCTCGTCCGGGCCGAACACCGCGGCGGTCGAGCCGCCCCACCGCAGGCATGGTGCACGCCGTCTGCGACGTTTCGTTCGACCTCGACGCGGGCGAGACGCTGGGCCTCGTCGGTGAATCCGGCTCGGGCAAGTCGACCGTCGGACGCACCGTGCTGCACCTGACCCCACCGACCGCCGGGTCCGTGCTCGTCCGCGGGCAGGACATTGCCGGCCTGCGCGGAACCGAACTCCGGGCGCTACGGCGCGAGCTGCAGATCGTGTTCCAGGACCCGTACGCCAGCCTGGACCCCCGCATGACCGCCGAGCAGATCATCGCCGAGCCGCTGCGGATCCACCGCACCGCGGCCCCCGGGGGCAACCGGAAGGGCGGCATCGACGAGCGGGTGCACGAGCTGATGGAGCTCGTCGGCCTCGACCCGGCTTCCCGGGAACGGCCGCCGGCCGCGTTCTCCGGCGGCCAGCGCCAACGGATCGGCATCGCACGGGCGCTGGCGCTCGACCCGGCGCTGCTCGTGCTCGACGAGCCGGTCAGCGCGCTCGATGTCTCGATCCAGGCCGGAATCATCAACCTGCTCGAGGACCTGCAGCGCCGGCTCGGCGTCGCTTACCTGTTCATCGCGCACGACCTGGCCGTCGTGCGCCACCTCGCCACCAGGGTCGCGGTGATGTACCTCGGTCAGATCGTGGAGACGGCGTCCCGCGACGACCTGTTCGCGCGACCGGCTCACCCCTACACGCGGGCCCTGCTGTCCGCGACCCCGGTTCCCGACCCGGTGGTCGAGCGGTCCCGGCGGCGGATCCTGCTGACGGGTGACCCGCCGGACCCGACCGACCCGCCGTCCGGCTGCCGGTTCCGCACCCGGTGCTGGCGCTTCGCCGACGAGCTGACCGAGCAGCAGCGGGACCGCTGCCGAACCGAGCCGCCGGCCTTGATCGACCGTGGACAGGGGCATCCGAGCAGGTGCCACTTCGCCGGCGTATGACACGATCGAGGGTCGATCGAGGGTCGATCGAGGGTCGATCGAGGTGCCGTTGGGCAGATCGCAGGTTCGACGTGGACAATGGCCGACATGACGATGGCGCTGTCCGTTCTGTTGATCATCACGAGCATCCTGCTCGTGCTGTTCGTGCTGCTGCACCGCGGCAAGGGGGGCGGCCTGTCGAACCTCTTCGGCGGTGGGGTGTCGTCGTCGCTCGGCGGCTCGTCGACGGTTGAGAAGAACCTGGACCGGTACACCATCGCAGTGGCTTTGGTCTGGTCGGCCTGCATCATCGGTCTCAACTTGCTGTTCAAGCCCTGACCAAGTCCTGATTGCCTCCCGCCCTGATCAACTGTCGCCCTGATTGTCTGTCGCTCGTGTCGCTCGGTGACAACCGGCCCTCCGGCCGGTCACCGCGCCTCCCGGCCGGGCTGCTGGCCGCCCTGTTGCTGGTGACCGCAGTGCTGAGCGCGTGCGGCGGCGGCGGGAGCAAGAAGACCGACCCGAGCCGGTCGCCAGTCCCCACCTTCACCGCGGGCAAGCCGGGTGGCACGCTGCGCGTCGTCGGGTCGGTACGCTCCGTCCCGCTCGACCCGGCTCTCGCCCGCAGCGATGCCGCGCTGCTGCTCAACCGGCTGATCTTCCGGCAGCTCTACTCGTACCGTCCGGGGAACCCGCAGCCGACGCCCGACCTCGCCCTCGGACCGCCGGTGCTGAGCAGCAACCGCTTGACCGCCACCATCACCCTGCGAACCGCGCGCTGGAACACCTCGGGCGGACGAAACGTCACCTCCGGCGACGTGCTCCGGTCGATGAAGCGGCTCTGTGCCCCGGCCATCCTGGCGCCGGAACGCGGCTACCTTTCCCAGGTCGTCGTCGGCTACGCCGAGTTCTGTGCGAAGGCCTCCCGGGTGCGGCTCGGCGCCGGCAAGCCGGTGGACCTGGACAACGTGGACGTGCCGGGGTTACGCGCCGTCGGTGACAACGAGGTGCAGATCCTGCTGCGCCGCCCGACGGCGGACCTCATGCAGATCCTGGCCCTGCCGGCGATGTCTCCGCTGCCGTTCGAGATCAAGGAAGGGTTCTCCGAGCCAACCGCGCTGATCAACGACGGGCCATACCACTTCATCCAGCCCGAGTCCGGCGAGGCGTACCGGCTCTCCCGGAACCCCTCCTGGGACCCGGGTACCGATCCGATCCGAACCGCGTTGGTCGACCGGGTCTCCTTCCGCGGCGGGCTCACGGCCGCTGACGTGCAGCAGCGGTTGCAGACGAACGACGCGGACCTCTCCTGGGACGTGGAGACGCCCGCCGAGGTCTTGCGCACGCTCCCGCCGACTCCCTCGCCGTCCCCCTCCTCGTCTGCTTCTCCGTCTTCGTCTCCGTCGTCGTCTGCTCAGACGTTCGGGACGGCGCAGGTCGACGACCGGGACATCGCGCTCCTCGCCGTCGGTTCCCGCGGGCCGGCGGCGCGACAGCTCGGTGCCCTCGCCGTCCGAAAGGCCCTCGCCGCCTGTCTTGATCGAAGCGCCCTGGTGACGGCGTTCGGTGGTTCGCCGCGGGCGACGGCGACGAACACCCTGCTGACGCCTGACTACCTCGACGTGCCCGACACCGACGGTGCGGGGCCGACGCCGACCACCGCGGCCCCGCAACCGTCGGCGACCGGAACACCGACCGGCGGCGGAACGGGCTCGGGGTCCGGCACCTCGAGCCCGCGCACCGCACCATCTGCCAGCCCGTCCGCCTCGCCGACCCGGGCTCCCGGTTCCAGCGCTGCGACAGCGAAGCCGTTGACGACGGCGCAGTGCCGGGCCGAACTCAGCGCTGCCGGCCTCCGCCCGGGCAGCGACTTCACGCTGCTCGCCGGCGACACCGACGCCGAGCGGGCCGCCGCCGACGTCCTGCGGAAGCGGCTGGTCGACGCCGGTCTCGCCGTCCAGCTGCGCGTGGTCCCGGCGGATCGGTACGGGGCCGTCGCGGCGCTCGGCGGCTGGGACCTCGGGCTGATCGTGGAGCGGCCGGACTTTGCTGGAAGTCGCGCGGTGCTCAGTCCCCTGCTCGACCCGAAGTGGCCGGGGAACCGGGCCGCTGGGGCGGCCCGTCGTCCGTCGGCCTGGTTCGGCGAGATGAACGCTGGCCTGGCCGAGGAATCCACCGACGCGGTGGCGAAGCGGGAACTGGGCCTGTCCTCGACCATGAGCGTCGACGCGTCCTTCGTGGCGGTGCTGCGGCTCGCCACGGTGCGCACCACCGGCCCGAACGTCGGCCGGATCCCGCCGTTGCCGCTCCTGGGCAACGCCGATCCGACAAATGTCGCACTTGGGGTGACGCGTCCCGGAGAGTCGACCGCGCCGACGCCCGCATCGTCATAGAGTGCCGCTGCAAGCGGTGGGCAGCTGTCGGCGCGAGGACGAACGGGAGTGGCTCCAGTGGCTGGAGGCAATGCGATCCGTGGCAGTCGGGTCGGCGCTGGGCCGATGGGTGAATCGGAGCGGGGGGAGAAGGCACCGCGCGCGCGGGTGTCGTTCTGGTGTGCGAACGGGCACGAGACCCGCCCCTCGTTCGCGTCCGACGCCGCCGTGCCCGACTCGTGGGACTGCCCGCGATGCGGTTACCCGGCCGGGACGGACCAGACCAATACGCCGGCGCCGCCGAAGACCGAGCCGTTCAAGACGCACCTGGCCTACGTCCGGGAGCGTCGCGACGACTCCGAAGGGGAGGCCATCCTGCAGGAAGCGCTCGCCCGACTGCGCGGCAAGTAGTCCCGGCAGTCCCGGCCGGGCTCAGACCCGCCCGAGTTTGCCTGCTGCGGCCTGATCCAGCAGCCAGAGGCTGCGGTGCCGGCCGACGGCCGAAGCCGCAGGGAGTTCGATCGGTCCCGCGCCGCGGATGATCCGGCTCACGGCGTCGGCCTTGGAATCGCCTGCGGCTATCAGCCACACCTCATCGGCCGAGGCGATCGCCTTGCGGGTCATGCTGATCCTGGTCGGCGGCGGCTTCGGGCATTCGGTCACGCCCACGACGGCCCGCTCCTCCTCCGCGACCGCATCGGTCCCGGGGAACATCGATGCGGTGTGCCCCTCGGGGCCCATGCCGAGCATGAGGACGTCGAAGCGGGGGACCGCCGCACCGTCCGGCGCTGCCGCGGCTAGCAGGTCGGCGTACCGCGCGGCCGCTGCTTCGAGGTCCCCGCCGTCCGGTCCGTCGGAAGCGGCCATCGGGTGGATGCGCTTCGGGTCGAAGGGCAACCGGTCGAGGAGAGCTTCGCGGGCCTGCTTCTCGTTGCGCTCGTCGTCGTCCGCGGGGACGAACCGCTCGTCGCCCCAGTACACGTCGACCCGGGACCAATCGACCGCGTCCCGGGCCGGCGACGCGGCGACTGCCCGCAGCGTCGCAATGCCCACCCCGCCCCCTGTCAGCACGATCGACGCGACCCCATGGGCGCTCTGCGCGTCCACGATGCGCGTGATCAGCCGGGCGGCGACCGCCTCGGCCAGCACGGATTCGTCCGGACAGATCAGAGTCTCGATCGGGGACGTCCGATGGCTCGTCGGAGGCGCGATCATCGGTGCGCTGTCATCGGTGCGCTGTCATTGGAGCAGGGTCATCGGTGCGTAGCTCATCCGTTCTCGACATCCTGGTCGCCCGGATCGCCGGTGGGCTCGGGGCCTTCCCGCGCCGCCTTCTCCTGCGCCGGGTCCCGCCAGATGTGGGTGCGGAACGGGGACCGGTCGGCCAGTCCGGGCACACCGGTCCAAGCCGCCAGCGCCTCCGCATAGACCTCGTCGGCGTCGAGGCGCCGGACCTCCTCGGCCAGTAGGTCGCCGAGATCCCGGTGGGCGAGCGGCTGGGTCCGGTCACCCTGCTCCGGCAGGCTCAGCACGGCGGTGCGAGCGTCGCTGCGCCGCAGCGAGACCTGCCGGTCGTCGTCGAGCTGGAGCCGGACCTCGTTGATCTCGCGACCGCGGGACTCCTCGAGTTGCACGTCGATCCCGAGCCGGCTGCGCAGCCAGCCCACCAGGAGCGCGGTCGGTGGGGTCCGCGGCCCGTTGACGACCGCCGAGGTCGGCTTGCCGGAGGTGGAGTCGAAGGCGGCCGCGATCAGCGACCGCCAGCTCGTGGTCCGGGCCCACGCCAGGTCGGTGTCGCCGGGTGCGTAGTCCACCGCCCGCAGGTGCAGCGCGTCGAGCGGGTTGTCGCAGCGGGACACGTCGGTGATCCGCCGGTCGGCGAACACCCCGAGCGGGTCGAACGCGATCTTCTCCGGGGGAGCGTCGTGCCACCAGGTGACGACGGGGGCGTCCGGCGCGAGCATCGGCAGGGTGACCGATTCGGCGTGCAGGCCGAGTCGGCCGTACATCCGCATCACCACGGCCTCGCCCGGTCCGAGCCGTCCGCCGATCAGCACCTCGGCGTCGAGCCGGGGGTCCGGAGCCTCGACGTGCCGTCGGATGACCATCAACAGTCGGCAGGGGTGCGCGGCCGCTGCGGCCGTCGCCGCTTTCTCGGCCTCTTCGACGCTGTGCTGGTCGGTGACGACCACGAGGGTGAGCGCCAAACCGAACGCGAGCGCGCCCGCGGACCGTCGCTCCGCCGACAGCGCCTTGACGACGTCGGACCCGGTCGTGTCCCAGAGAGTTGTCATGCTCGCCCCCGGCGAAGAGTTATCGGTCGCCTCCGGCAGAGAGGGGTGGTCACGGTCTCCGCCATCTCCGTCCATCGCGAGCAAGCATCTCGTCGGCGGCCTTCGGGCCCCACTCACCGGCGCGGTACTTCTCCGGCGGTCGGTCGGCCCAGAACTCCTCGAGCGGGTCGATGACCATCCAGGAGTCCTCGACCTCCGCGTTGCGTGGGAACAGGCTCTGGTCGCCGAGCAGAACGTCAAGGATCAGCCGCTCGTAGGCCTCCGGCGAGCCTTCGGTGAACGACTCGCCGTAGAGGAAGTCCATCGAGACGTCCCGGACCTCCATCAACGAGCCGGGGACCTTGCTGCCGAAGCGCAGGGTGACGCCCTCGTCCGGCTGCACCCGAACCACCAGCTGGTTGTGTCCGAGCTCGGTGGTGTCGGTCGCGTCGAAGGGCAGGTGCGGCGCCTTTTTGAACGACACCGCGATCTCGGTGACGCGACGAGGGAGACGCTTGCCGGTCCGCAGGTAGAACGGAACCCCGCCCCAGCGCCGCGTCTCGACGTTGAGCCGCACCGCCGCGTAGGTCTCGGTGGTCGAGTCCTTCGGGACGCCCTCTTCGTCGGTGTAGCCGTTGACGCGGGCGCCGGCGAGCCAGCCCTGCTCGTACTGGCCGCGGATGGCGTAGCGCTCAAGGTCCTTCGGCAATGACACGGCGCCGAGGACCTTCAGCTTCTCGGCACGCAGCGCGGAAGCGTCGAAGGAGACCGGCTCCTCCATCGCGGTCAGCGCCAACAGCTGCAACAGGTGGTTCTGCAGCACGTCGCGGGCGGCGCCGGCGCTGTCGTAGAACCCGGCGCGGCCGCCGATGCCGACGTCCTCGGCCATCGTGAACTGCACCGAGTCGACGAAGTTCGCGTTCCAGATCGGTTCGAACAGAGTGTTGGCGAAGCGGAGCGCCAGCAGGTTCTGGACCGTCTCCTTGCCGAGGTAGTGGTCGATGCGGAAGACGTCGTCCGCCCCGAAAACGTTGTCGACCAGGGCGTTGAGCTCCCGCGAGGACTTCAGGTCGTGCCCGAACGGCTTCTCGACGACGACCCGCCGCCATCCGCCGGACTGCTCGTTGCTCGCCATCCCGGTGCGCTCCATCTGCTTGAGCACCGTGGGGAAGGCGGCCGGTGGGATGGACAGGTAGAACGCGGCGTTGCCACCGATCCCGTGCGCGCGTTCCGATTCCGCAAGGGACTCGGCGAGCCGGTCGAACGCGTCATCGTCGTCGAAGGATCCCTGGATGAACTGGATGCTCTCGGAGAGCCGGTTCCAGACCTCCTCGCGGAATTCGGTCCGGGAGTGCTCTGCGGCCGCGTCCCGGGACAGGTCGGCGAAGTCGGCGTTCTCAAAGTCCCGTCGAGCGAAGCCGAGCAGCGTGAAGCCCGGCGGCAGCAGACCGCGGTTCGCGAGGTCGTACACCGCCGGGATGAGCTTCTTGCGCGCCAGGTCACCCGTGACGCCGAAGACGACCAGGACGCACGGGTCGGGGATGCGCGGGAGCCGTCGGTCCCGGGCGTCCCGCAGGACGTTGCCCGGTTCGGTTTCCCGTTGTCTCATCGAGCGTCCCCGGTCATTTGCTTCCCGATGACGGACCGCCCTTGGCGGAGCCGCCGCTGCCGTCCGACCCCACCGACATGCCCTTGTCCTCCAGCTGCTCGGTGACGGCGTCGATGAGTTGTGTCCAGGAGTCCTCGAACTTGTCCACGCCCTCGTTCTCCAGCGCCAGGACGACGTCGTCGTAGTCAACGCCGACCTCGCCCAAACCGTCGAGGACGGCCTGAGCGTCGCCGTAGTGGCTCCGGATCGTGTCGGACTCGATGTGACCGTGATCGTAGACCGCCTGCAGCGTTGCCTCCGGCATGGTGTTGACCGTGTCCGGCGCGACCAGCTCGCTGACGTAGAGGGTGTCCGGCAGCTCTGGGTCCTTCACACCGGTGGAGGCCCACAGCGGGCGCTGCACCGTGGCGCCGGCGGCGGCCAGCGCCTTCCACCGGTCGCTCGCGATCATCGTTTCGTAGTGCTTGTAGGCGATCCGGGCGTTCGCGAGAGCGCCCTTGCTCCGCAGCGCCTTCGCCTCATCAGTTCCGATCTTGTCCAGCCGCTTGTCGATCTCAGTGTCGACCCGGCTCACGAAGAACGAGGCGACGGAGCCGATGCAGGACAGGTCGAGGCCGGACTTCCGCGCCCGCTCCATGCCCTCGATGAAGGCGTCCATGACGCGGTCGTAGCGTTCGAGGCTGAAGATCAGCGTCACGTTCACGCTGATTCCCTCGGCCAGCGCCTGCGCGATGGCCGGGATGCCTTCCTCGGTGGCCGGGATCTTGATGTAGAGGTTGGGCCGGTCCACCAGCCACCACAGTGCGCGGGCCTCGGCAGTCGTGCGCTCGGTGTCATGCGCGATGCGGGGGTCGACCTCGATCGAGACCCGACCGTCGACACCGCCACTGGCGTCGTACACCGGACGGAGGACGTCACAGGCGTCCCGGACGTCCTTCGTCGTGATGGCCCGGATCGCCTCCCCGATGTCCACGCCCCGGACCGCGAGGTCCCGAAGTTGGTCGTCGTAGAGCTCGCTGCCCACGATCGCCTTCTGGAAGATCGTCGGGTTCGTGGTGACCCCGACGAGGCTCCGGTCGCGGATCAGCTCGGCAAGGTTGCCGGTCTGCAGCCGGTCGCGGCTGAGGTCGTCCAGCCACACGGCGACACCGGCCTCGGACAGGTTACGGAGGGCATCAGTCATCTCGGGCTTCTTCCTTCAGCTGCCGGTCGTGCTGCCGGCGGTGGCGCCGACCTTGGACAGGGTGGACTGGGCTGCAGCGGCGACCCGCTCGGCGGTGAAGCCGTACTGCTCGTAGAGGACGGTGTAAGGGGCGCTCGCGCCGAAGTGGTCGAGCGACACGATCTCACCGTGGTCACCGACCCACTCGCGCCAGCCCTGAGCGACACCGGCCTCGACGCTGACCCGCGCCTTGATGCTCGGCGGCAACACGGTCTGCCGGTACGAGTCCTCCTGCGCCTCGAACCACTCCCAGCACGGCATCGAGACCACGCGGGTCGGGGTGCCCTGCTCCTCGAGCCGGTCCCGGGCGGCCAGCGCGATCTGCACCTCGGAACCGGTGCCGATGATGATCACCTGAGGGATACCGCTGCTGGCCTCGGCCAGCACGTAGCCGCCCTTGGCCGTGCCCTCGGCGCTGCCGAGCACCGAGCGGTCGAAGGTCGGTACGCCCTGCCGGGTCAAAGCCAGCGCGACCGGCCCGTCGGTCTTCTCGAGCGCGGTCCGCCAGGCGATGACGGTCTCGTTGGCGTCGGCGGGACGGACGAAGTCCAGGCCGGGCATCGCCCGCAGAGCGGCGTAGTGCTCGACCGGCTGGTGGGTCGGACCGTCCTCGCCGAGACCGATCGAATCGTGCGTCCAGACGTAGGTGACCGGCAGCTTCATGAGCGCGGCGAGACGGACGGCGCCGCGCATGTAGTCGCTGAACGTCAGGAAGGTCGCGCCGTAGACGCGGGTGCCGCCGTGCACGGCGATCCCGTTCATGATCGCGCCCATGGCGTGCTCGCGGATGCCGAAGTGCAGCAGCCGGCCGTAGGGGGAGCGGTCCTCTCCGGTGACACCCTCGAAGGACAAGGAGCCCTTGATCGTCGTGTTGGTCGAGCCGGCGAGGTCGGCGGAGCCCCCCCACAGCTCGGGAAGGATGTCGCCCAGCGCGTTCAGGACCTCACCGGAGGCCTTGCGCGTCGCCAGGCCCTTCGGGTCGGCGTCGAACACCGGCAGGGCCTTGTTCCACCCCTCCGGGAGGCGCCGCTCCTGCATCCGGGCGAGCAGTTCGTACCGCTCCGGGTTCGCGGCCGTCCAGCTCTCGTACTGCGTCGTCCACGCGGCGTGTGCGTCGCGGCCACGGTGCACGACCTTGCGGACGTGCTCGAGGATCTCCTTGGAGACGTCGAAGCTCTTTTCCGGGTCGAGGCCGAGCACCTTCTTGGTGGCGGCGACCTCCTCCGCGCCGAGCGCGGCACCGTGCGCGGCTCCGGTGTTCTGTGCGTTCGGCGCGGGATACGCGATGACGCTGCGCATCGAGATGAAGCTGGGCCGCTCCGTCTCGTCCTTTGCGGCCTGGAGCGCCGCCCGCATCGCGTTGACGTCTTCGGCGTCGTCCACCCGCTGGACGTGCCAGCCGTAGGCCTCGTAGCGCTTGGCCACGTCCTCGGAGAAGGCGACGTCGGTGTTGCCCTCGATCGAGATGTGGTTGTCGTCGTAGATGAGGATCAGGTTGCCGAGCTTCAGGTGCCCGGCGAGGCTCGACGCCTCGGCCGAGATGCCTTCCTCCATGTCACCGTCGGAGGCGATGCAGAAGATGTGGTGATCGAACGGGCTCGCGC
Source organism: Frankiaceae bacterium (assembly GCA_035468175.1). GTDB lineage: Bacteria > Actinomycetota > Actinomycetes > Frankiales > Frankiaceae > JAVEDQ01. The sequence goes on from DATITC010000038.1 coordinate 47,973, forward strand.
CCTGGGCGGCGTCCGGGTCCAACAGGCCCCGCTCACGTCGAGCGGCCATCGCCATCCCCACCGCGTTGCCGACGCCCTGGCCGAGCGGGCCGGTGGTGGTCTCGACCCCGAGGGTGTGCCCGTGCTCCGGGTGGCCCGGCGTCCGGCTGCCCCACTGGCGCAGCAGCTTGAGGTCCTCGATCGTCAGCCCGTAGCCGGACAGGAACAGCTGGATGTAGAGGGTGATGCTCGAATGGCCGCAGGAAAGCACGAAGCGGTCGCGGCCGAACCACTCGGGGTCCGTCGGGTCGTGCCGCAGGAACTCCTGGAACAGCAGGTACGCGGCGGGGGCCAGGCTCATCGCCGTGCCGGGGTGGCCGGAGCCGGCCGCCTCGACCGAGTCCATCGCCAGCGCGCGGATGACGTCGACCGCCCGGCCGTCGAGTTCGGACGACCAGCCGCTCGACGAGGACTTGTCGTTGGAGCCCGATGATCCAGAGCGTTCCTTCGTCGTCGTCACGTGACCGATTCCTTCCCTCCGCCCGGGAGCGAATCGACGGTCTCTTGACCGCCGCCGCCCCTGAACCGCTGATGTGCTGCTTCGTGCGCGCTTCCGCGGCTCGCCCTACCCCGTGGTCCTTCCGATTCACCTCTGGTCGGGGTTCCGTGGGAATGCCTACCTACGGCAGCCTGCCAGGCCGCTCTCCCCGCCTAGCGAGCGGGAGGTTTCGGGGTGGGAAATGTTCGATGCCGCCGGAGCGCGACTAGACTCGGCATAAGCGGCAAGTCGTCGCTGACGGCTCGCGCCGCCGATCCCGCTAGAGGTCGCTCTTGTCCGTGCTGGCACCCGCTGCGAGCCGTCGCACGACGCCGGGACGCACGGCCTCTCTCCGTCGCATCTCGTCTCCGGAACCCGGTCGCCGCGGTCCGCGGAGCTGGGCAGACCGCACCCGCGCCTTCGTCGCGCTGACCAAGCCCAGGATCATCGAGCTGCTGCTCGTCACCACGGTCCCGCCGATGATCCTGGCGGAACGCGGGATGCCGTCCTGGACGCTCGTGCTCGCCACCCTGGTCGGTGGGTCGCTCGCCGCCGGTAGTGCGAACACCATCAACTGCTACGTCGACCGGGACATCGACAAGGTGATGCGGCGCACCAGCCGGCGCCCGCTCGCTCAGGCCGAGGTCAGCCCGGTCGCAGCCCTTCGCTTCGGCCTGGTGCTCGGGGTGCTCGCCACCCTCTGGCTCGGCTTCCTGGTCAACTGGCCGTCGGCGCTCCTGGCGGACGCCGCAATCCTTTTCTACGTCTTCGTCTACACGCTCGGGCTGAAGCGCCGGAGCTCGTCGAACATCGTCATCGGCGGCGCCGCCGGGTGCTTCCCGGTGATCATCGGCTGGTCCGCGGTGACCGGCACCGTCGGGTGGCCGGCGGTACTGCTATTCCTCGTCGTGTTCCTCTGGACGCCGCCGCACTTCTGGGCCCTGGCGATGCGCTTCAAGGACGACTACGCCGCAGCGGGCGTGCCGATGCTTCCCGTGGTCGCCACCCCCGTCTTCGTGGCCCGGCGCATCGTCGTCTACAGCTATCTGATGGTGGCGGCCTCGCTTGCCCTGGTTCCGGTCGGGCACCTCGGAGTGATCTACGCCGCAGCCGCTGCCCTGTCCGGCGGCTGGTTCCTGCTCGAGGCGCATGCCATGTTGCACCGCATCCGGGCTGACAAGCCGGCCAAGACGATGCGCCTGTTCCACCTGTCGATCACGTACTTGACCCTGCTCTTCCTCGCGGTGGCGATCGACCAGTTGGTCTGACCAGGCTCCGGTGAAGCGGGGGCGCACTGTCGTCCCCTTGCCGTCGCGATCAACTGTCCGGGTCGACCGGCCTTCGGGCGGTCAGCGGACAGTTGATCGGTCGGGAGTAGCCGAAGCCTCAAGCGCTGATGGCTGGGGCGCCGACGGGCGGCTGGTCGCCACCGTCACGTGGACCCTCCACCGACAGGGCGACCTCCGGCGTCGTGTCCTCGGGCGCCGGTGCGGGGAGCGCCAGAAGGAGTTGCAGGCGGAGCGCGAAGATCCAGACCAGCGTCGCGCCGGCGAGGTGCAGGCCGACGAGTCCGGCGGGGATGCCCAGGAAGTACTGGGTGAAGCCCAGAGCCACCTGAGCGACGACGACCAGGGCCAGCCAGTCGGCGCTGCGCCGGGCGGCCGCGGTGGTCCGGGCCAGGCGCACCGCGAGCAGGGTGGCGACCACGAGACCGGTCAGCAGCATCGCGGAATCGGCGTGGAGCTGGGCAACGCTGCGGACGTTGAAGCCGAACCGGCGCAGGTCCTCGCTGTCACCGCTGTGCGGCCCGCTGCCGGTGACGACCGTGCCGATGACGAGCACCGCCGCGGCCGCAGTGGTCAACGCGGACGCGAGCAGCCGCATCTCGCGGCGCGGGGCGCGGTGCGGTGCGGGATCGCGCCGGGCGCGGATGTCCAGGACGACGGCGTCCAGCAGGAGGGCCATCGAGAGCAGGAAGTGCGCGGCGACCAGGGCCGGGTGCAGATGGAACAGCACGGTGAGGCCGCCCAGCACCGCCTGACCGAGGTAACCGACCCAGAGCCCGAAGCTCAGGACGACGAGATCGCGGCGGCGTCGCGAGCCGCGGGGCGTCGAGATCTTGTCGAGGAACAGCGCCACCAGCGGCAGCGCGAGCACCAGGAGTCCGACCAGGAGCGTGATGACCCGGTTGCCGAACTCGATCATCCCGTGGTGGGCGAACTCGGGGCGGGTGACGAACGATCCGTCGCCGCACTGCGGCCACGTCGGGCAGCCGAGCCCGCTTCCGGTCAGCCGGACCGCTCCGCCACTCACGACGATGACGGCGAGCAGGACCACCGCCGCACGCGTCAGCAGGCGGAAGGTCGGAAGCGAGACCCGGATCATCCTCTCGATCGTATGGGGCTTCCGGTTGCTTTTCGGAGGTCAGTCCCAGTCGGGATACTCGGGCTGCGGCCGCTTCGACCACCGGTCGATCAGCTCGGCGTTGAGCCCGGCGAACAGCGCCAGGACGACCAGCGGTAGCAGCAGCGGCCACTGCGCCACGTTGAACGGCAGGATCAGCAACCACCACGGCGACACCGACAGCAGGACCGGCAGACCGCAGTAGTTGCACTCGTCGTAGGTGAAGCCGGAGTGCCAGTAGAGCAGGAACGTCACCAGCAGAGCGCCGGCCACGATGCCGAGGTAGATGTAGGCCGCTCGGGCCCAGTGCGTCCGGACGACGTGCACCGCCGCCGCGAGCCCGTGCCGCGTGGCCCTCCAGCCGCGGGCCGTGCCGCCTCTGGTGGCGGTCCAACCGCGGGTGATCCCGGTCCGCGCCCCGGTGAAGCCACGGCCGGTTCCCGTCCGCATGGCCGCGACCGGGAGCCGGGGCAGTCGACGGGACCGCGGCGCGGACGGCTCGGGTGCGCCCTTCTGCAGCGGGACCGGAGTCGGAAACGGTCGCGGTGTCGGCGAGGCGGTGGATCCGGGGACGGATGTCGATGCCGCAGCGTCTGCCGGCACGGGAGCGTCATCCGCTAGCGGAGCGTCCGGGGTACGGCGGATCCGGCGACCGCGACGGCGCGGACGGGCGCCAGCACCGCGTCCGAGGAGCCGCCGCCGGCGGCGCCGTCTCCCGGAGCTTCCGTCGGCCTCGTGGCCGCCTTCCTCGGACTCCCCGTCTTCGAGGTCGTCCTCGTACTCGTCGTCCCAGTACTCGCCCTCTTCGAGTTCCTCGTCCTCGTACTCGTCGTCCCAGTACTCGTCGTCCTCGAGGTCGTCGTCGTACTCGTCCTCGTACTCGTCGTCCCAGTACTCGCCCTCGTCGAGCTCCCCGTCCTCGTGCCCCGCGACGCCACCGGGTGCCGGTGCCGGTCGAGGGGTCGGCAGCGGGCGAGGCCTGGCGGTTGCGACCACGGGCTCAGTGAGCTCCGCGTCGGGCTGGCCGGCGGCGGGCCGCGATCGCGGCGAACGGAACAAGCTCATCTCGTGAGAAGCGTAACGCGTCACTCCCACCGGAACGTGCGCGCGGCCAGCGTGCCCGCCGCGATCGCCCAACCGGCGAGTACCGCCAGGTCGACCAACGGGATCCCGGCGGCTCCCGAGAACACAGATCGCAGCCCGTCGGCGAGCGCGGCGGCGGGGAGCACTTCGGCGACCGCGGACACCGGGCCGGGCAGCTGGGAGAGGGGGAACACGATGCCGCCCAGCAGCAGCAGGACGAGATAGACGCCGTTGGCGGCGGCCAGCGTCGCCTCGGCGCGCAGGGTGCCGGCCATCAGCAGACCGAGCGCCGAGAACGATGCTGTCCCGACGACGATCAGCAGGAGGGCTACCGCCGGGTTGCCGTGCGGATGCCAGCCGAGCGCGTATCCGACCGCGACCAGCAGGATGACCTGCAGGAGCTCGACGGCGAGCACAGCGAGTGTCTTGCCGGCGAGCAGCACGCTCCGGGGCAGCGCCGATGCACCCAGGCGCTTCAACGCGCCGTACGAACGCTCGAACCCGGTGGCGATGGCCAGGCCGGTGAAGCTCGTGGACAGGACGGCGAGGGCCAGGACCCCGGGCGTCACGAAATCGATCGGCCGGCCGCTGCCCGCGGGCAGGGCGTCGACCGAGGTGAAGAACAACAGCAGAGCCAACGGGATGATGAGGGTGAGCAGGACCGATTCCCCGCGGCGCAGCGTGAGGCGCAGCTCGAGGGCCGCCTGGGCCGCGAGCATCCGGCTGGTCGGTGCTGCCCCGGGGGCCGGATGCAGGTCGAGGGTGGTCATGGCCGCAGGTCCGTCCCGGTGAGCTCGAGGAAGACGTCCTCGAGGGAGCGCTGCTCCACTTTCACGTCCCCGGCGAGGACGCCGTTGGTCGCGCACCAGGCGGTCACCGACGCCAGGAGTCGCGGATCGATTTCCCCGCGGACGATGTAGGACCCGCGTGACTGCTCGACCGCCGTGGTCCCTGGAGGCAGTGCGGTGAGCAGCTGGTTCACGTCCAGGCCAGGCAACGCGCTGAACCGCAGTTGGCCGTCGGCCCCGCCCGTCGTGAGCTCCTGCGGCGTACCGCTCGCGACGACCCGGCCCGCGTCGACGATGACGACGGAGTCCGCCAGCCGTTCCGCTTCGTCCATCGCATGGGTGGTCAGCAGGATGCCGACACCCGCGTCTCGCAGCTCGCGGACGAGCTCCCAGGTCGCGCGACGCGCCTGCACGTCCAGACCCGCCGTCGGCTCGTCCAGGAACACGACCTCCGGGCGACCGACGACCGCCAGGGCCAGACCCAACCGCTGCCGCTCACCGCCGGACAGCCGCCGGCAGGGAGTGCGCTGCACACCGGCCAGCCCGAGCCGGTCCATCAGCGACACCGGGTCCAGCGGGTGGCGTGCCAGCGCTGCGAGGTGCCGGACCATCTCACCGGCCCGGGCGCCCGGGTAGAAGCCGCCGGCCTGCAGCATGACGCCGATCCGCGGCTTCAGCGCCCGTTCGTCCCGCACCGGATCGAGACCCAGGACGCGTACCCGACCGGCGTCGGGTCGGCGGAACCCCTCGCAGATCTCGACGGTCGTCGTCTTGCCGGCACCGTTCGGGCCGAGGAGCGCGGTGACCTGCCCGCGCTCGGCCCGCAGCGTGAGGCCGTCGACCGCCCGCCGGGATCCGTAGGACTTCTCCAGCTGCGTGACCTCGACCGCCGGTGCGGCGTCGGGGCTCCTGTCGAACACGTCCCGAGTCTAGGGAGCGGCTTCTCGGCGGGACCGATCGCCGGCCAAGGTCACAGGATCAGGTGCCGCGATCAGGTCACCGGATCGCGGCGGTCGAGTTCCCGGACCAGGGCCGGATGTCGGCCGCCGTTCGCGTCGACCGGCGCCCACGGTTCACTGCGCACCCACTCCGACCCGCAGCCGCGGCATCGGAACAGGGGCAGCGGTCCCCGCACCTCGCTGCTCAGCGCGTGCCGGGCCGGACGCCAGGCACAGAACCCGCGACACGGGTGGATGGCGAGCACGGCCTCGGGCACAGCATCAGCCTGCCAAAACTCATCCGTTCCGGCTCTGACCCCTATCCGTTCCGGACTAACGCCTCCGATGCACCCAAGCCGAAGCTGCGACCACGCATCCGGACCGCATCGGCGGTGTGGTCGTCCGGCTGCTGCTGCGAGTCACGCTCGGCCGCGACCCGGTCCCGGTAGTAGTCGAGCTCGCTGCTGCGGCGCTCGGCGTCCCAGTCCAGCGCGTCGCCCATGATCTCGACGGCGCGCTCGGCCGCGGCGAGTCCGCGGTCGAAGGACTCGATCGAGATCCGGGTCCGGCGGGTGAGGACGTCATCCAGGTGCAGAGCACCTTCGGCGAGAGCGGAGTAGCGCACCTCGATCTCGAGGTAGTCGTCGGCGTTCGGCAACGGGCGCGCGAGGTCCGGGAACTCGGTCAACATCTCGAGCACGTCCTCGGCCCGGTTGCCGTACCGGCCGAGCAGGTGCTCGATCCGGGCGACGTGCAGCCCGGACGCCGTGGCCAGGGCCTCGCGCCGGTTCATCAGCGCGGCGTAGCCCTCAGCTCCGAGGGTCGGCACGTCCTCGGTGACGCACGGCGGCGCCTGACGGTCGAGTACCCGGACGGCCCGGTCCACCGCGTCCTTCGCCATGACCCGGTAGGTCGTGTACTTGCCGCCGGCCACGACGACCAGGCCGGGGGCCGGCACCTCCACCGAGTGCTCGCGGGAGAGCAGGGACGTGTCCTCCGACTCGCCGGCGAGCAGCGGGCGGAGTCCGGCGTAGACGCCCTCGACGTCCTCCCGGGTGAGCGGGGTGTTGAGCGCGTCGTTGAGGTGATCGAGCACGTAGTCGATGTCGCTGCTGCTCGCGGCCGGGTGCGACTTCGACAGCGTCCAGTCCGTGTCGGTGGTGCCGACGATCCAGTGCCGACCCCACGGGATGACGAACAGGACGCTCTTCTCGGTCCGCAGGATGAGCCCGGTGTCGAGTTGGATCCGGTCCCGCGGGACGACGAGGTGGACCCCTTTCGACGCCTTCACCTGGAACCGACCGCGCGAGGTGGCCAGCTCCTGCGTGTCGTCGGTCCAGACCCCCGTCGCGTTGATGACCACCCGGGCGCGGACCTCGAACTGGTCGCCGCTCTCGAGGTCGGTCACCTGCACGCCGGTGACCCGCTCGCCCTCCCGCAGGAACCCGGTGATCTGCGTGCCGGTGGTGGCCGTGGCGCCGTACGCAGCGGCGGTCCGGGCCAGCATCATCGTGTGCCGGGCGTCGTCGACCTGGGCGTCGTAGTACTGGAGCGCCCCGATCAGCGAGTCCTTCTTCAACCCGGGCGCGAGCGCGAGTGCCTTGCGGCGCGACAGGCTGCGGAAGCGCGGTACCGAACGCTCGCCCTGCAGCGACCCGAGCGTGAGCAGCGTGTCGTAGAGGGCGACGCCGGAACCCGCGTAGAGGCGTTCCCAGAAGCGGTGCTTCAGGGGGTAGAGGAACGAGACCGGCCGCACCAGGTGCGGGCAGAGCCTGGTGAGCAGCAGATGCCGCTCCTTCAGGGCCTCGCGGACCAGGTGGAACTCGAACTGCTCGAGGTAGCGCAGGCCGCCGTGGATGAGCTTGCTGGACCGGCTGGACGTGCCGGCCGCCCAGTCCCGCGCCTCGAGCAGAGCGGTGGACAGTCCCCGGGTCGCGGCATCGATCGCCGTCCCGGTCCCGACCACCCCACCGCCGACGACGACGACATCGAACGTGTCGGTCCGCAGCTTCTCGAGGGCTGCGCGGCGGTACTCGGGGGAGAGGTCTCCAGCCTTCAACGTGGCTCGCTTCCGGGGGACTCAGGAACCCGGCCCGGTTCCGCCGGCGTGTCCTCTGGCGGCCGGACCGCCAGCACCTTGCCGACGAACAGGTCGTAGAGGTAGATACCCAACGAGCCACCGACAAGCGGGCCGACGATGGGTATCCACCAGAAGCCGCTGGCCGGGAACGCCGTCGAACCCCACCCGGTGAACCAGGTCAGCAGTCTGGGCCCGAAGTCGCGGGCCGGGTTGATCGCGTAGCCGGCGTTGGTGCCGATGGCGAGGCCGATGACCACGACGACCAGCCCCACCAGCAGAGCACTCATGTTCGATTCGGGCGCCTGGTTCTGCTGGTCGATCAGGGCGGCGATGAGGATGAGCAGCACGCCTGTTCCCACGACCTGGTCGACGAACGGGCCGATCAGGCTTCCGTGGAAGTACTTGGCGGGGAACGTCGCGAAGATGGCGAAGCTGTCGGCATTGTGGACGGGCATGTGCTGCGCCGCGCCGAACGCGTCGATCGCGGAGTGGTAGAGCGCGAAGACCAGTGCGGCCGCGAGAAAGGCGCCGACCACCTGCGCGAGCCAGTACAGCGGGACCTTGCGCCAGGGGAAGTTCCGCCGCAGCGCGAAGGCCAACGTCACAGCCGGGTTCAGGTGCGCTCCGGTGACACCGCCGGCGACGTACACGCCGAAGCAGACCGCGAGGCCCCACCCCCAATTGACGATCAGCCAGTCCGCTGATCCGAAATCCCCGCTGCGCCGGCCGCTGCCGGACAGTCCGACGACCGCCGTTGCGACGGCGCCGCACCCCAGCAGCACCAGCAGGAACGTGCCGAAGAATTCGGCCAGAGCCTCGCCGCCGGCCCGGGCCCGGAAGCGTTCCACCCTGGTCAGGCGGGCTTGCCGTCGGCTGGTGACGGTGGTCCGGCTGGCCGGGAAGAGCCACTCGGTGCCGACCCCTCCGCCCCCCGGGATCAGATTGGCGTGTGTGTGACTGCTCGGCCGGATGTCAGTCATCGTCGCGGGCCCAACCCTTCGCGTGCTCGACCGCCTGCAGCCAGCGTTCATGCAGCGCGTCGCGCGTGCTGGTCTTCATCGACGGCTCGTAGGTGATGGCGGTCGTCCGCAGCCGGGCCAGCTCGTCCCGGTGCGGATACACGCCGGTGGCGAGCCCGGCCAGGTAGGCCGAGCCCAGCGACGTGGTCTCGGTGTTCGTCGGCACGTCGAGCGGGATGCCGAGGACGTCGGACTGGAACTGCATCAGCCAGCGGTTGCCCGTAGCCGCCCCGTCCACGCGGAGCTCGTCGACCGACACCCCCGACTCGCGCTGCATCGCGTCGACCACGTCGTAGGTCGACCAGGCGATCGACTCGAGCACGGCGCGGGCCAGATGCGCCTTCGTCGTCCCCCGGGTGACCCCGAGCAGCGTCCCGCGGGCCGACGCGTCCCAGTGGGGTGCGCCGAGCCCGGCGAGGGCCGGGACGAAGTAGACGTCGTCGTTGGAGTCGAGGCTCCGGGCCAGCTCCTCGGTGTCCTCCGCCTTGTCGATGATCTTCAGCTCGTCCCGCAGCCACTGCACTGCGCTGCCGGTGACCAGGATCGCGCCTTCGAGGGCGTACTCGACCGGGCTGCCGTCGAGCCCGTAGGCGATGGTGCGCAGCAGTGACTTCTGCTTCTCCACCGGGTCGTGACCGGTGTTCATCAGTACGAACGAACCGGTGCCGTAGGTGTTCTTCGCCTGCCCCTGGGCGAAGCAGGCCTGCGCGAACAGCGCCGCCTGCTGGTCGCCGACCGCACCGGCCACGGGGACCGAAGAGCCGAAGAACGCGTCCGGATCGGTTTCGCCGTAGACCTGCGAGGAGGGGCGAATCTCCGGCAGCAGCTCGCGCGGCACCCCCAGCACGGACAGCAGCTCGTCATCCCAGTCAACCGAGCCGATGTCCAGCATCAGGGTCCGCGAGGCGTTGGTGACGTCGGTGATGTGGAGGCGTCCGCCGGTGAGCTTCCAGATCATCCAGGTCTCGATGGTCCCGAAGGCGAGCTCACCTCGCTCGGCCCGCTCGCGCACCCCGTCGACGTTGTCGAGCAGCCATCGGACCTTCGTGCCGGAGAAGTACGGATCGATAACGAGTCCGGTCTTGCTGCGGATCATGTCGCTGAGCCCGTCGGCCGTCATCCGGTCGCAGAAGGGCTTGGTGCGCCGGTCCTGCCAGACGATGGCCCGGTACACGGGTTCCCCGGTCCGGCGGTCCCAGATCAGCGTCGTCTCACGCTGGTTCGTGATCCCGATGGCGGCCACGTCCGACGCGGCCACCCCGGCGTCCTCGAGGGCAGCCCCGACCACCTGCATGGAGACCGTGAAGATCTCCTCCGGATCGTGCTCGACCCAACCCGGACGCGGGAAGTGCTGGCGGAACTCGGAATAGCCGCGCCCGCGCACCTCCGCCGTCTCGTCGAGCACCAGGACCGTTGTCCCGGTGGTGCCTTGGTCGATCGCGACGACGAAGCCCGCCACAAGTCCTCCCCGACTCTGAAAACCGTGATCTACCCCACTTGGGAGAGGTCCAGAACATCTGCGATGGGCGGGGCCACAATCGCGGCCGGTTCCTCGTGTCCGCGTGGGCGATCCGCGAGCTTCCGAATGAGATCGTCACAACTCCCTCCACCCGGATGGTGGAGGTTCGTCTGAACGCGCTGGCAGAGTCGGTTAGGTTAGGGTTCCCTAACCAACCCCGTCTCGTATTGCCCGTGGAGGTCGACGCTCGTGCAGGCTCGCAAGGTCGTGGTTCTGGCTGCGGTGCCTGCGCTGGCTCTGCTGTCCGCCTGCGGCTCCAGCTCAGCCGGCTCGTCGAGCCCGGGGAAGATCTCCGTGACGGCGGACGACAAGAGCTGCAAGTCCTCGGCCACGACGGCCGTCGCCGGCCCCTCGTCGTTCTCGGTGCGCAATGCCGGCAGCAAGGTCACCGAGCTCTACGTCTACGCGCCCGGTGACCGCGTGGTCGGCGAGGTCGAGCAGATCGGGCCCGGCATCAGCCGCGACCTCACCGTCGAACTGCAGGCCGGCACGTACCAGCTCGCCTGCAAGCCGGGGATGACCGGGGACGGCATCCGTACCCCGTTCACCGTCACGGGCGGCGCCGGTCCGGCGGCCGGCACCGCTGGGTGACCTCGACTCGAAGATCGACGCCCGCGACGGCGACGTTCGCCGCCGGCGAGTGGGGTGGGTTCCACCGCATCGAGCCGACCAGCCACGTCCGGCTGGCGCACCCGGACACCAACAACGGGGCGGCGATGCTGCGCCCCGGCTATTCCTTCGTCGACGAGAGCGACTCGCGGGGCCGTCTGGACGCCGGCCTGTTCTTCCTCGCTTACGTGCGGGACCCGCAGAAGCAGTTCGTCCCGATCATGAACCGCCTCGCCACCGACGACGCGCTCAACGAATACACCAGCCACGTGGGCAGCGGCCTCTGGGCGGTCCCGCCCGGGGTCCAGCCGGGCGGTTACTGGGGAGAGACGATCTTCACCTGACCCCGGGTTCGCTCGTGCGCCCGATTTAGGGCACACTAGCGTTGTGGAAATGGTCGAGTCGGGTCTGGCGCTGGAGCCGCAGCTCCAGGACGGGCCAACGCGTGACCGCGTCGCCCGGCTCCTGCTGCAGTCCGGTCCCTCCACCGCCGCCGCTCTGTCCGAGCGGCTGCACCTGTCACCCGCGGCGATCCGCCGTCACCTCGACGCCATGCTCGCCGAGGGCACCATCTGTTCCCGCGACAGTCGCGTGCCCTCCCGGCGCGGTCGTGGGCGGCCGGCGAAGTTGTTCGCGCTGACGGACGCCGGGCACGCCGCCGGCCCGAGCGCCTACGACGAGCTGGCGACCACTGCCCTGGAGTTCCTGGGCGAGGTCGCGGGTGAGCAGGCGCTGGAGCGTTTCGCCGAGCGTCGGGCCGACGAGCTCGTCGGCCGGCTCTCCGCCCGCATCGGTACCTCTCATACCGGCAGTGGCCACACCGGCATCGATAAGGCCGGACTCGATTCGGTCGGCGTGGCGCTGACCGAGGAGGGTTACGCGGCGACCGTGCATCCGGTGTCGACCGGGACCCAGCTGTGCCAGCACCACTGCCCGGTGCAGTCGGCTGCCGAGCGGTTTCCCCAGCTCTGTGAGGCCGAGACCGTGGCGCTGTCCAGACTCCTCGGCACGCACGTCCAACGTTTGGCCACGATCGCCCACGGCGACGGGGTCTGCACGACGCATGTGCCTACGGCACCAGTTCCTGCACCTGTTCTTCCTGCATCTGTTCTTCCCGCACCAGAACTTTCCGCACGATCAGCAACCACCCGAGGGGTGCCTTCATGACCGCTGTTCAGAACGAGCAGCTCGAGCAGCTCGGCTCCTACAAGTTCGGCTGGTCCGACGCGGACGCCTACGCCGACACCGCGAAGCGCGGGCTGACGGAAGCCGTCGTCCGGGACATCAGCACGCGTAAGAACGAGCCGCAGTGGATGCTGGACCAGCGGCTCAAGGGTCTGAAGCTCTTCGAGCGCAAGCCCATGCCGACCTGGGGTGCCGACCTGTCCGGCATCGACTTCGACAACATCAAGTACTTCGTCAAGTCGACCGAGAAGCAAGCCGCGACCTGGGACGACCTGCCCGCCGACATCAAGGCGACCTACGACAAGCTCGGTATCCCCGAGGCGGAGAAGCAGCGCCTGGTCTCCGGTGTCGCAGCCCAGTACGAGTCCGAGGTCGTCTACCACAAGATCCGCGAGGACCTCGAGGAGCAGGGCGTCGTCTTCCTCGACACCGACTCCGGCCTCCGCGAGTACGAGGACCTGTTCCGCGAGTACTTCGGCTCGGTCATCCCGGTCGGCGACAACAAGTTCAGCGCCCTGAACACGTCGGTGTGGTCCGGCGGCTCGTTCATCTACGTCCCCAAGGGCGTGCACGTCGAGATCCCGCTGCAGGCCTACTTCCGGATCAACACCGAGAACATGGGCCAGTTCGAGCGGACGCTGATCATCGCCGACGAGGGTTCCTACGTGCACTATGTCGAGGGCTGCACGGCGCCGATCTACAGCTCCGACTCGCTGCACAGCGCCGTCGTCGAGATCATCGTCAAGAAGGACGCGCGCGTCCGCTACACGACCATCCAGAACTGGTCGAACAACGTCTACAACCTGGTCACCAAGCGCGCGGCCGTACAGGCCGGCGGGACCATGGAGTGGATCGACGGCAACATCGGTTCCAAGGTGACCATGAAGTACCCGGCCGTTTGGCTGCTCGGGCCGCACGCTTCTGGCGAGACGCTGTCCATCGCCTTCGCCGGCGAGGGCCAGCACCAGGACGCCGGGTCCAAGATGGTGCACGCGGCGCCGTACACCTCGTCGACGATCGTCTCGAAGTCGGTCGCCCGCGGCGGGGGCCGCACGTCCTACCGGGGTCTGGTGCAGATCCAGGAGGGTGCGTCGCACTCGAAGGCAACGGTGAAGTGCGATGCCCTGCTGGTCGACACCATCAGCCGCTCGGACACCTACCCGTACGTCGACGTCCGCGAGGACGACGCGTCGATCGGCCATGAGGCCACGGTGAGCAAGGTCGGCGACGACCAGCTCTTCTACCTGATGAGCCGTGGCATGTCCGAGGACGAGGCGATGGCCATGATCGTCCGTGGATTCGTCGAGCCGATCGCGCGGGAACTCCCGATGGAGTACGCGCTCGAGCTCAACCGTCTGATCGAGCTGCAGATGGAGGGCGCGGTCGGATGACCGTTGGTTCAGAATTGGCAGCCGGTACCACCGCGGGGCCGGGTGCCCCCGTCGGGGGTCCCGGCGTGCGGAAGAAGACCGGCGGCCTGCCGCGGGTCCTCTCCCGCGACCCGGATGCCTTCGCGCAGCCGACCGGCCGCGAGGAGGAGTGGCGGTTCACGCCGCTGCGCCGGCTCCGCGGCCTGCTCGACGGCGCCGACGAGGACGGGACGCTCGAGGTCATCGCCACCGAACGCGGCGCGAAGATCGACCGGATCGGGATGGACGACCCACGGGTCGGTTCCGCCCTGGCGCCGGCCGACCGGGTCACCGCGCTGGCGATGGCCAAGGCGCCGGACGCGACCCTGATCAGCGTTCCCGCCGAGGAGACCGACGCGCTCATCACCCTCGTGGTCCGCGGCGAGGGTGGCACCGCCTATCGGCACCTCGTCATCGAGGTCGGCCGCTTCGCCCGCGCCACCGTCGTCCTCGACCACGTCGGCACCGGCACGTTCGGTGCCAACGTCGAGATGCTCGTCGGCGACGGGGCCGAGTTGACCGTCGTCAGCCTGCAGGACTGGGACGACGACGCGGTGCACCTCGGCGCGCACGCCGCTCGGATCGGCCGGGACGCGAAGCTCACGCACGTCGTCGTGACGCTCGGCGGCGAGACCGTGCGGCTGCTGCCCACGGTCACCTACGCCGGCGCCGGCGGAAACGCCGAGCTGTTCGGCCTGTCGTTCACCGACTCCGGGCAGCACCACGAGCACCGGCTGTTCGTGGACCATGCGGCCAGCAACTGCCGCAGCCGGGTGACCTACAAGAGCGCGCTGCAGGGCGCCCCGACCACAGGTGATGCAGCCGGCCCGGAGGCCCACGCGGTCTGGATCGGCGATGTGCTGATCCGGGCGGCCGCGCTCGGCACCGACACCTACGAGCTGAACCGCAACCTGGTGCTCTCCGACGGGGCACGGGCGGACTCGGTGCCGAACCTCGAGATCGAGACCGGCGAGGTCACCGGGGCCGGTCACGCCAGCGCCACCGGCCGCTTCGACGACGAAGCGCTCTTCTACCTGATGTCGCGAGGCATCTCGGCGAAGGACGCCCGCCGCCTCGTGGTGCGCGGCTTCTTCGCCGAGATCATCGCCCAGATTCCGCTCGACGACGTTCGGGATCGGGTCACCTCAGCGGTCGAGGACGAGCTCGGCGAGGTCGGTCTGTGACTCGGGAAAGGCGTTAACAGTGGCCTTTCAGCCTGCCTGCCGGCTCTCCGAGCTGGCCGACGAAAGCGCGTTGCACGTCGACCTCGACGGCGAGCCCGTGTGTGTCGCCCGGTCGAGG
>DATITC010000039.1:0-30061 GCA_035468175.1 Frankiaceae bacterium
GTGGTCGCGGTCTCGCAGCTCGCCGCCACGCTGGTGATCATCGCATTCACCGCCGCCGGGTTGGGTGTGGCGGCCGCCATCGTGCTGATGACGCTGCCGGTGGTGGCGGTGGGGGTGCACCGCGGGTCGGCCGCGCCCGCTTAGCCGCCGAGCACCGAGATCAGCCGGTCGAGGAACGGCAGCTGGGCGGGTCGCAGCTTGCGCCGCGCCATGTCGAGATCGAACCAGGCGACCCGGTCGATCTCCTCGAACTGCTGCAGGTGACCACTCCGCGGCGGCCACTCCATCGGGAAGGTGTTGCTGCGCAGGCTGGCGACCTCGAAGTCACCCGCCAGCGCCCAGACGACGTTGACCTTGCCGCCGCTCTGCTTGGCTTCGCCGAGCGGGAGCGGTGTCCCCTCCCGCGGAGCGCTGCCCATCTCCTCGGTGAACTCCCGGACCGCTGCCGCGGGCTCGTCCTCACCGGGCTCGAGCTCACCCTTCGGGATCGTCCACACCCCGTCGTCCTTCTTCGTGTAGAACGGCCCGCCCGGATGACCGAGCAATACCTCGAGGTCACCTGCAGATCGTCGGTAGAGCAGGACTCCGCCACTTCTGGGGGGCATCGGCCCATCCTCCCCGTCACCGTCGTCGGTTCAGCTGGGCATCCGACCCCAGCAGGAGACGAGCGGCGACGTCGCCAGGTCGAGTTCGCCGGCGGCCCCCGCGTCCAGATGCGCGTCGATGCCGCCGTCGGTGGCCAAGCCCTTCTCGATGAGGCTCCCGCATCAACGTGCGGAAGCCGTCCTTCAGTCGGTTCGCCCTCGGCCAGGGCGCCGAACCGTTCCAGCGCCTCCGGCCGTCGGTTGTCGAGGAGGTAGCGACCGTGCACGCGCCCATCCTCGCCCTTGCCACGACGTGCCCGCCCCGCGCATGTCCGGGAATGGCGCTCTCGTGGGACGGAGACTCGTGGGAGCAGTACGGTTCGTTTCAGATCGACGGGAGCTCATCGGTGACCGATGAAGTCGGGAAGCTGGGCCACGTGGTGACCCGCATTCGCGGCGGGGAGAAGCCCGGCGAGGTCACCATCCCCATCCGCGGCGGCCACGAGGTCTACCTCGCCTATTCCGAGAGCCCGATCGAGCGCTCGGTACCGATCCTGGTCGTGAGCAGCCGAGGCGGACGCTGCCTCGACGTCGTGCCCTGGACCGACGTGCTCAATTGATCCACCACCACTGATCTAGGGAAGCAAGGAGACGCATGTTCGGCTACCGGGTGCCGGCACCCAACCAAGCCATGCTCATCAGCGGCGGCCGCCAGCGGGGCCGCGATGACGCAACGCAGTTCCGCATCGTCACCGGGCACGGTGCCTTCGTCCTGCCCGTGTTCCGCAAGGTCAGCTTCCTCACCCTCGCGATGCAGGAGGCAGAGGTCATCGAGGACACCTTCACCCAGCAGGGACTCACCCTGAACGTCAGCGCCATCATCGCCTTCAAGGTCGGCGACGACATGGCGAGCATCTCGGCGGCGGCGCGGCGGTTCCTCGCCGACCAGCGGCAGATGTCGAACCTGGTTGGGCGCATCTTCTCCGGACACCTGCGCTCGATCGTCGGCTCGATGACCGTCGAGAGCATTATCCGGGACCAGCAGCGCCTGGGTGAGGCGATCCTCGATGCCTCTAAGGGCGAGATGGCGCGGATCGGCCTGCTCGTCGACTCCCTGCAGATCAGCGAGATCAACGACAAGGGCAGCGGCTACATCGCCGCCCTCGCCGCGCCGTACCAGGCTGCGATCAACCGCGAATCCCAGATCGCGCAGGCCAAGGCGATTCAGGCGTCCGCCGAAGCGCAGCAGGCGAGCGAGCGGGCGCAGGCGGAGTTCCGTCGCCAGACCGCCATCGCCCGCGCCGACTACCAGGCACAGATCGACACCGCCGAGGCGAGGTCCCAGCAGGCCGGCCCGTTGTCGGCGGCCCAGGCACAGCAGGACGTGCTCATCGAGCAGGCCAAGGTGGCCGAGCGGAACGCCGATCTCCGGCAGGCCCAGCTGGTCGCCGAAGTGGTGAAGCCGGCCGAGGCGGAGGCGGAGCGCATTCGCACTCTGGCGAAGGCGGAGGCGGACCGGACGAGGATGTCGGCGGAGGCGGCGGCATCGGCCGACCGCATCGCGCTCGACCAGCGGATCATCGATCAGCTGCCGCAGATGATCGCGGCGGCCGCATCCGGTCTGGCCAACGCGAACGTGACCGTGCTGAACGGCGCCGAGGGACTCAACAGCACGGTCGCGTCGATGGCGGCGCAAGGCTTGACGATCCTGGACACGTTGACCTCGTCGCTCCGGGACCGGGAGGGCGGCTCGTCCTCTCGTCCGGCGATCGACCGCGGGTCGAGCGGAGCGGATGCCGGTTCCCCGAACGGCGCCGGGTCGCCGTGAGCGTCCTCGGGCGCAATGAACTCCGCGAGGTGCCGAACGCCTCCTCGGACGACGTGGTCGACCTCGTGCAAGGGCTGGGCCCAGATGGGCGGCCGGCTCACCCGGTCGCGCCGACGGCGGGCCGAGAAGCGCGCGGGACGCTGAACGGGCCGGACGACATCAGTTGGAGATCACCGCCCCGGGGTGCACCGGCCGGATCCGGGGGGCGCACGGGAAGACCTGCGCGGCGACGGTGACGTCCGCCCGCTGATTCGGCGGGAAGACGCGGAGGTACGCGGACTTCGGCGGCAGGTCGCCGTTCCCGCACGCCGCCGGCCCGACGCTGAAGGAGGCCGTCGCCGCCTGGCCCGCTTTGAGGACGACCAACGGCGACGGTTCCGGGACCCGTACGGCCGGCTGCCCGATCTGGGCGCGGTTCTTGTCGAGCAGGGAGACGCCCGGGTAGCCCTGCAACGTGCATGTGCTGCTGGATCGGTTCCGGAAGGTGATGCCGCTGTACTCGGTGCCGGCGGCGCCCTGCCCTTCCGTCATGACGACGTCCAGCTGCGCGGTCGCGCAGGCACCGCCGGCCGGTGCGGCACCCGTCGTCGCGGTTGATGTCGCGGATGCGGCCGGCGGCTGCGGCACGGCTGCCGTCGACGCCGCACCGGGTGTTGACCCAGACCCTGCGATGGTGGGGGGCAACGACGAGGGCTCGGGCGTCGGGGTGGCCGATGAGGTGCGGCCGGCACCCCCGCAACCGGCTACGGCGAGCGCGACCGCCAGGAGCACTCCGCCGCTGATCCGGTATCTCTGCACGACGCGCACCTGCCCCGGGAAGGGTGCCAGCTCCTCCCCCTCCATGGTCAACATATAGCGCGTCCGGGGGCTTGCGGCAAGACCCCGGCGCAGCCACAGAATCCCTGCTCGAGCCTCGGACCTGCAGAGATGAGAACCACGACCTGGTCGACGACCAGCATTTTCGACCTTTCCGACCGGGTGGCTACTTAGGCCGACCCGACGCTTACTGGGTCGGGGACCGCGCCCAGGCTCGACACGGGTTTCCGTCATGGCGGAAGCCGATCACGCAGGCGGCATCGCCTGCGTGATCGGTCGTTCGGCCCCGGCATCGAAGAGGCGGTCGACCGCTACGTCGCCATGACCCGCGCGACCCAGCGCCTCGTCATCCTCACGAGCTCACGTCGTACCGGTCCAGGTTCATGACCTTGTCCCACGCGGCCACGAAGTCGCGCGCGAACTTCCCCTGTGCGTCGTCGCTCGCGTAGACCTCGGAGACCGCGCGCAGCTCGGAGTTCGAACCGAACACGAGGTCGACGCGCGTGCCCGTCCAAACGACGTCACCACCGGAACGACGGCGCGCTTCGTACGTGCCGTCGTCCTCACCCGACGGCTTCCACGTGATGCCCATGTCGATCAGGTTCACGAAGAAGTCGTTCGTCAGCTGACCGGGTCGGTCGGTGAGAACGCCGAGCGACGAACCCGCGTGGTTCGCGCCGAGGACGCGCAGCCCCCCGAGGAGCACGGTCATCTCCGGCGCGGTCAGCGTCAGCAGGTTCGACCGGTCCACCATCAGGTACTCGGCCGGCAGTTCGTGACCCTTGCCGAGGTAGTTGCGGAACGCGTCCGCGGTCGGTTCGAGCGGAGCGAAGGACTCTGCGTCGGTCTCCTCGGCGCTCGCGTCCGTACGTCCCGGCGTGAAGGGCACCGTGATGTCGTGACCGGCATCCTGGGCGGCCTTCTCGACCCCGGCGCACCCACCGAGCACGATCAGGTCGGCGAGCGAGATCTTCTTGCCGCCGCTCTGGGCGCTGTTGAAGCTCTCCTGCACGCCCTCGAGCTTGCGCAGGACCCGCGCCAGCTCGTCGGGGTTGTTGACCTCCCAGCCGCTCTGCGGCTCGAGGCGGACGCGGGCCCCGTTGGCACCGCCGCGCTTGTCGCTGCCCCGGAACGTCGAGGCCGACGCCCAGGCGGTGGCGACCAGCTCGGACACCGTCAGCCCGGATTCGAAGATCTTCGCCTTGAGCGCGAACACGTCGTCGGCGTCGACGAGCTCGTGGTCGACCGCGGGAACCGGGTCCTGCCAGATCAGCTGCTCCTGCGGGACCAGCGGCCCGAGGTAGCGCTGGATCGGTCCCATGTCGCGGTGGGTCAGCTTGAACCAGGCGCGGGCGAAGGTGTCCGCGAACTCGTCCGGGTGCTCCAGGAAGCGACGGGAGATCTGCTCGTACGCCGGATCGACCCGCAGCGCGAGGTCGGTGGTCAGCATCGTCGGCGTGCGGGTCAGCGAGCCGTCCTCGGGGTCCGGCACCGTGTTGGCCCCGGCGCCACCCTTCGGCTGCCACTGGTTGGCACCCGCCGGGCTCTTGGTCAGCTCCCACTCGTAACCGAAGAGGTTCTCGAAGTAGAAGTTTGTCCACCTCGTCGGCTGGGCCGTCCAGGTCACCTCGATGCCGCTGGTGATCGTGTCCCGGCCGTGACCGCTGCCGAAGCTGTTGTGCCAGCCGAGGCCCTGCTCCTCCAGCGGCGCGCCCTCCGGCTCGGGGCCGATGTACTGGTTCGGGTCGGCGGCGCCGTGGGTCTTGCCGAAGGTGTGACCGCCGGCGATGAGTGCGACCGTCTCCTCGTCGTTCATCGCCATCCGCGCGAACGTCTCGCGGATGTCGCGGGCGGAGGCGAGTGGGTCCGGTTGGCCGTTCGGGCCCTCCGGGTTCACGTAGATCAGGCCCATCTGCACCGCGGCGAGCGGACCCTCGAGCTCGCGGTCGCCGGTGTAGCGCTCGTCGCCGAGCCAGGTGGTCTCGGGACCCCAGTAGACGTCCTCGTCGGGCTCCCAGACATCCGCGCGACCGCCGGCGAAGCCGAACGTGGTGAAGCCCATCGTCTCCAGCGCTCGGGTACCCGTGAAGACGATGAGGTCGGCCCAGGAGATAGCCTTGCCGTACTTCTTCTTCACCGGCCAAAGCAGCCGGCGGGCCTTGTCGAGGCTCGCGTTGTCCGGCCAGCTGTTGATGGGCGCGAACCGCTGCATGCCCTCGCCGGCGCCACCGCGGCCGTCCTTGACGCGGTAGGTACCGGCGCTGTGCCAGGCCATCCGGATGAAGAAGGGCCCGTAATGACCGAAGTCGGCGGGCCACCAGTCCTGCGAGTCCGTCATGACGGCGTCCACGTCGCGGGTGAGCGCGTCCAGGTCCAGGTTCGAGAAGGCCTGCGCGTAGTCGAAGTCCTCGCCCATCGGGTTTGAGGCGTCGGCGTGCTTGCGCAGGATCTTCAGGTTGAGCTGGTTCGGCCACCAGATGCGGTTTCCGGCACCTTCGGTCGGGTGGTTACGGGTACCGACAGTGGCGACGGGACAGCCGGATTCGCTGGCCTCTGACTGCATGTCACCTTCGACGGCGTTGTGGCGCTCGACCATGTGGGAGTCCTTCCGGGGTCGGGGGTCTGGCAACGGGAGCAACCCGGTGATGCTGCGCCCCTTTCTTGAACCATTCAAGACATGACCCACCGCGAGCTTGTCTGATTTCGGTCGGGATTCTCGGTTACCTACCGATGAGCGGTCAGGCCGACGGTGCGGCGTAGACGACCACGTTGTAGGCATACGTGCGGGTGCTGTGGTCGAACGCACCACCGCAGGTGATCAGGACCAGGCGCGCCGGGCCGTCGGCGGAGAAGATGTCCGCCGGGAGGCGGCCCTTGCGGTAGGCGTGCCTGGCGACGACGCGGTAGGACGCCGGCCCAGACGTTGCACCCACGGAGATCTCGTCCCCCGGGACCAACGTCTCCAGCCGGTACAGCGCGCCGGGTCCGTTCGCCTTCGTGTCGACGTGACCGGCGAGCACGACCGTGCCGACAGCGGCCGCCGGAGCCGCCCCGTCGCGCCACCAGCCCAACAGGTGGCCGTCTTCCGGCACCCCCAACTCGCCCGCGCCGATCGCCACCGGAACCACCGGGGCGTCGACGCCGATCGTGCGGATGGCGAGCCGGTGAGGAACGTCGTCTGCGGAGGTCCGTCCGACCCCGCCGGAGCCGCCGGCCGGCACGTCCCCGACGGACGAAGGCGTCGTGAAGCCCTGGACCTGCAGAATCACCGCCGACAGGACGAGAACGAGGCCGATGGCCACGCCAATCCACGCGGTGCCGGTACCGGTCCGCGGAGCCGGGAGCGCAACCGTCGGCGAACTCATCGCCCGGCGACGCTCCGACGGCGCAGGGCGACGGCTGAACCACCGAGCACCAGGACTCCGAGACCTCCGGCGGCAACCGGCACGGCGCTGGAGATCCGGTCGGCTTGACCGCCGGAACCCGTGTTCACGGTGATCGAACCGGTACGGAGTCCTCCGCCGGAGCTGGTGGTGGTGGCCCCGGCGCTGGTGCTGGTGCTCGTGCTGGACTCTCCACCGCTTTCGCAGGCGATGCCGTCGCCGTCCCGGTCCAGTGCGGCCCGGTAGCTCGACGAGCTCCGTGGGATGTCGGTCTGCCCGGCCGCTCGAGCCTGAGTGCAGTTGGCGTAGTACGCGGCCGACGCCGGGCTGGCGACGACGACGAGGCCGACGCCTACGGACGCGGCGGCGGCAGACAGGGAAAGAAGACGCTTCATCGAGACCCCCGGACGGTGGTGACGGGCACCGGCTGCGGGGCAGGCTAACCGCGGCTGTGGACCTCCTGTGCGGGTTTTCTCGGATTCGCTTCCGCATCGTCCAAGATCAAAGGCAGCCAAGTGGCGAGCGCACCGGCGTATCGAGGGCGCACGCCGGGAGGGCCGGGCACTCGGCTGCCGATGATCTTGGATAGCGCAAGCGGCGGCTCGGTCAGCGGGGCAGCCGGCGCCAGAGCGGACGCGGCAGTACCCGCATGCCCGCGAAGACCCAGCGCAGCACCGGTGGCACCCACACCTCGCCGCGTCCCCGGCGCAACCCGTCCAGGACCGCATCCGCCACCTGCTGCGGGGTGCTCGAGAACGGCGCAGGGTCCATCCCGGTGGTCATCCGGCCGATCACGAAGCCCGGACGCACCAGCAGCAACGAGGCGCCGGTGCCATGCAGCGAGTCGGCAAGGCCGGAGGCGAACCCGTCGAGCGCCGCCTTCGTCGAGCCGTAGACGTAGTTAGCGCGACGCACCCGCACCCCGGCCACCGACGAGAACACCACCACGCTCCCCGACCGCTGCGCGCGGAGGCGCTCGGCGACCAAGGTCAGCACGGAGACGTGGGCGACGTAGTTCGTGTGCAGCACCGCAACCGCATGGGCGGGATCGCGCTCGGCGCGCGCCTGGTCCCCCAGCACCCCGAACGCGACGACCACCAGCTCCAACGGTCCGTGCCGGGCGACGACCTCATCGAGCAGCGGCGCGTGACCGGACAGGTCGTCGGCGTCGAACTCGACGCGCTCGACGGTGGTCGCGCCTGCGTTGCGCAGCTCCGTGACGGAGGCGTCCAGGTTTTCGGCGCGACGGGCCGCGAGCACGACCGTGCGCGTGCCGCCGGCGACCAACCCACGCGCGACTGCAAGCCCGATCTCACTGCGCCCTCCGAGCAGCAGCAGCCAGGACGGCGCCGGCTTCACCCCTGCCACAGTTCCCGAACCGCGGCGGCCGCATCCGTTCCCTGCCGCCGGCCTGCACGGGCGGACGGCGCGCGCGTGGCCGGGTCCAGGGGGTTGCTGCCGAACGCCGCGGTGGACTCCTCGTCCGCGTCGAGGACCAGCGCCGAAGTACCGCCCGACCGCAGCTTCGCCACCTCCTCGTCCAACGTCGGGCCGAGGGGGTTGTGCTCCTGTCCGCGCAGTGGGGCGAGGACGAGGATGCGGTCGGCGTTGGAAGCGAGGTCGGCGTTGGCGGTGGAGCCGACGCCACCGTCCATGTAGCGGCGGCCATCGATGGTCACCGGCGGCCACACACCGGGCACGGCACAGCTCGCCGCCACGGCCTCGACCAGACCGACCCCGGCACTTCGGGTGAACACGACCCGCTCCCCCGTGGCGGTGTCCACGGCAGTGACCCGTAGGTCGCGGTCCGGCCACGCGCGCGACGGCAACCGACTCGCGATCACCGCGATCCGTTCACTCTCCGCGACCTTCGAGGCATCTCGCGACAGAGCGCCGCCCCGGGCCCTGCGCTCCTGCGGGTCCTGCGTCCCGCCCAGCGCGGAGGCGAAGCCGGTCATCAGCTGCTCGAGGTCGACGTCCACCGACAGCTCGGAAGTGGGCGCGTCGGAGGTCTGCGTCGCGTACCGCTCGACCAGGTCCGCACCGCCCGCCACCAGCGCACCGACCACCGAACCCGCCAAGGTCCCGACGACGAGGTCGGCTTCGGCAACGGGAACTCCGGCCTCTTGCAGCCCGAGGAGAACCCCGAGTTCCCAGGCGATTCCCGCCAACCCCCCGCCACCCAGCACCAACGCCGTCGTCATCCGACCTCCCGTCAAGCAAGTCCACTCGGTAGCAGCGAATCATGCGATATCGCCAGTTTCGTCCGTCCAGGTCTGCGCGAAAGCGGCGTGGGCAGAAAAGGACTATGAAAACAGGTCGTCTGGCCGGCGCGGCTTACCTCGCCGCCAGCAGCTTCGCCGCCGTCAACGTGCTGAACGCCTATCGTCCGCTGGCCCGGAGGGGGCAAGGCTCGATCATTTCGTTCGCCACCGGGTTCGTAACCTCCGAAATCCCCCGCGGAAGCGTCGGCCTCAGCGTGGCCGAGTCCGTTGTGGCGCTGAGCCGCGGCGCCGCGAGGAGCACCGCGGGCAAGCTCGGGCTGGCGCTGAGCGCAGCGTCCGTCGCCGGGCTGATCGGCCTCGAGCTGCGGGCCCGCCCCGCCGAGGCGATCCTCGACTCCGCCCTCCGGGCAGGGCTCGGGCCTGACTACCTCGACGACGTCCTCCACCCCGCCCGTCCGGACTCCGACAAGACGATCCAGTCCCAGCCCAGCCTGCTCCGGACCCTCCGGGCCAACAAGCGCTACGCGCACCACTCTGACATCGGCTACGGGCCGGCCGGCTCCCGTAACCACCTCGACATCTGGCGCCGGGGGGACCTGCCCCCCGACGGCACGGCACCGGTGCTCGTGCAGGTGCACGGCGGCGCCTGGATGTTCGGCAACAAGCTGGGGCAGGCCTATCCGTTGATGTCCCACCTGGTGGAGCGCGGCTGGATCTGCGTCTCGCTGAACTACCGGCTGAGTCCGCGGTCGACCTGGCCCGACCAGATCCTCGACGTCAAGCGCGCGGTCGCCTGGGTCAAGCAGCACATCGACGAATACGGCGGCGACCCGAACTTCGTCGCCATCACCGGCGGCTCGGCCGGCGGGCACCTGACCGCGCTGCACGCGCTGACCGCCGCGGATCGGACCTGGCAGCCCGACTTCGAGGATGTGGACACGTCGGTCGTGGCCGCGGTGCCGTTCTACGGGGTCTACGACTGGACGAACCGGGACGGCCACCGCGAGGACGACGTCCGGGACCTCCTGGAGAAGCACGTCATCAAGGACTCGTTCGAGGACGCCTGGAAGGTGTTCGACGCGGCGTCGCCGATGTCGCACGTCCGCGTGGACGCGCCTCCGTTCTTCTGCCTTCACGGGAACAACGACACGTTGGTGCCGGTGGCCCAGGCCCGGGCCTTCGTGCGTCGGCTGCGGGAAGTGTCCACGTCGCCGGTGGTCTACGCCGAGTTCCCCGGCGCGCAGCACGCGTTCGACGTCTTCGCCTCCACCCGGGCGAACGCCGCGGCGGAGGCGGTCGAGCGCTTCCTCGGGGTCGTCTACGGCGAGTACCAGGGCCGCAGCCGACCCGTCGCGACAGGTCTGGAGGCGGGGCAGCCGCAGCCCGCCTGACGGATTGCGGCGGCCGAAAACGGCCGCCGCAATGCGGATCGCCGAGGGGCTGCGGCGCTGAGGCCGTCGACCTGCAACCCGGCATGTCTAGGACGCCGCCGGCAGCTCCACCCCGCTGAGGTGCACGCACGCGGCCAGTAAGCCGTCCTGCACCGCCGTCGACGTCGCCGCCGGATGCGTCTCCCGCGTACACCGGTGGTAGAAGTACTGCCCGCTGACACCGGCGGCGTCATCGCCGACGGCGAGCCAGACCTGGGTGAGGTGCGCCTGCACGTCGTGGCCCTGCTCGATCAGCAACTGTCCGGCCATCAGGCCGAGGCCGGTGGAGGAACCGGCAATGAAGACACGGGACAAGGCAGCCTCCTGAGTCCGGTTACCTAGTCATCGAGCCGTCGAGCATTTGCTCGCCGAGATGTATCCCTGCTTGCAGCCCCACGCCGTCTGGATCTCTCCTGAGGTCGGGCCTCTGCCGGGACCGCCCGGGTCCAGATACCCCTGGTAGGCCGGACAACTGGCGTCAAAGCGTCCGGCCGCCATCGCCGCAGCTGCGCAGTCGGTTCGCCTCGTCGACGACCGCGTGGTCGGACGTGACGTCGTGACAGTCCGAGGGGCCCGGGTGGCCGGACGCGACGTCGTCGTGGCGGAGGTGTGGCTGGTCCGTCGGACCGCAGGGCTGGGCGTGCTCGACCCGGGAACGCTCGGCGCCGTGGACGCGTGAACCGGCGAGACCGCTCGAGACGGTGCGACCACAGGACCGGAGCTACCCGCAGCGACAGCCCGCAGCGGGTTCTCGTGGTGTCGCACCGGGTCGATCCCGGCTCCGAGGATCGCGGCCATGACGACTCCGCCAGCCAGTGCCGGAAGCGTGTAGCGACCTGGCGTCACGGGCAGTTCTCGCCGAGCTTGACGACGCCGAAGTCGATGCGCGTTCCAGCCGCGATGCGTGTCCCGGCCGCCACGTTCTGAGCGCAGACCCGCCAGTCCGAGTCCAGAATCTGCAGGCGGTCCGCGCCGCCCACGTCGTGCGAATACGTGAAAAAGATCCCGTCGTCGGTCAGCTCCTGGATCCGGTTCTGCGCGACCTGCAGCCCGACACCGGAAAGATTCGGCATCTGCCAGGAGGCCGCAGCGATGCGCCGTCTGCTTCTGCCAATGGCCGGTCGGGACTGGGTCAGGCCAGGACGTCGGCGTTTGACGTGGAGGCCGCGAACGCCTCGGGGCCCTGCTCCACCGCCGCCGGGTCCATCCACATGACCTGCCAGCCGTGCCCGTCAAGGTCGAAGAAGCTGCGTGAGTACATGAAGCCGTAGTCCTCGGCGCCATCCGCCTCGACTCCACCCGCCGCGAGGGCAGCGGCGCTGACCGCATCGACCTCATCGCGGGATGACACGCTGAAGCAGTACAGCGCCAGCGCGTGCGTGGTCGGATCGGCGATTGGCAGCTTCGAGAACTCCGCGAACTTCTCGCGGCTTAGCAGCATGACGAACGCGTGCTCGCCGACCAGCATGCAGGCGGAGGTCTCGTCGGTGAACGCCGGGTTGTAGCTGAACCCGAGCGCGGCGAAGAACGCCTTGCTGCGCTCGACGTCCGCTACGGGAAGGTTCACGAACAACATGCGGCCGGGGTGTGCGGGAGTGGTCATGGGAGGTCTCCAGTCGGCGGCTCGATGGCGGTACGTCCTGTGAGACCGATTCGGCCGGCGGAACTCATCGGTGGATCTCGGCTCAGCGGTAGGCACGCCGCAGGCTTCGTCACCTGACCCGACAGGCCGGCTGAAGCCCCGCGATCCTTCCGGAGGCCCTCGTCGAGCTGAACGGTTCCCTCCCGACCGAATCAGCAGCCCGGTGGCGGCTGGACGAGCACTCCGATGACTCGCCGACCCCGGCACCGTCTGCACGCTGTCGCAGTCGATGTGGGACCGTGAGGCCGTACTGACGTGACTCCTCCTCAGCCGATCCACCAGGAGCCTGGAGCCCCCGCCATGGCGTCACCCTCCTCCTCCCCCGTGGCCACCAAGACCGGTGGGGCAGCCGAGCGTCGACCGGGGGGCACGCGGACGGCTCCCACGTGGCTGCTGCGGGTCCTCCTGGGGTTGGGCATCCTCGTCTTCCTGGTCGGGCTGGTCGGCGGCGGCTACCAGAGCAAGCTCTCCGAGGTCCAGAAGAACGACAACTCGGCGTTCCTCCCCGGTTCCGCGGAGGCCACGAAGGTCGACCGGATCACCACGGCGTTCAATACGAACAACACGATCCCGGGCTTCCTCGTCTACCACAGGCCCGGTGGCCTCACCGCTGCGGACCGCGCCGCCATCGCCGACGACCTCAGGGCCCTGGCCACCACGCACGGCGTCGCGGCGGACCAGGTGAGCGGCCCGACGGTCGCAGGTGACGGTGCCACCGCAACGCTCGCGGTGCCGCTCGTCGCCCGCGTCGCCGGCGCGAGCGTCAACGGCAACGACCTGAGCACGGCCGAGAAGGACGTGAAGGCGATCGGGCACGCCGGCACGCCGCCGGGTCTCGAGGTCCACACCGCCGGGGCCGGAGGGCTGCTCGGCGCGTTCATCGACGCCTTCGGCGGGCTCGACGGCAAGCTGCTGGTCACCGCCGGGCTCGTCGTGGTGATCCTGCTGCTGCTGGTCTACCGCAGCCCGGTCCTTTGGATCGTGCCGCTTATCTCCGTCTTCCTGTCGCTCGGCTTCTCGTCGCTGCTCGTCTACGCCCTCGCCAAGAGCGGCACAATCACGCTGAACGGCCAGAGCCAGGGCATCCTGTCCGTACTCGTCTTCGGCGCGGGAACCGACTACGCGCTGCTCATCATCAGCCGCTACCGCGAGGAGCTGCACGTCTTCCCGCGCCGGCGGGACGCGATGGCCTCCGCCCTGCGCGGGGCGGCCCCACCGATCCTCGCGTCGGCCGCGACGGTCGTGCTGAGCATGCTCTGCCTGCTTGCCAGCCAGCTGAACTCGAACCGGAGCCTCGGCCCGGTGCTGGCTCTCGGCGTCGCCTGCACGCTGGTCGTGATGCTTACGGTGCTGCCGGTCCTGCTCGTCCTGCTGGGACGCTGGGTCTTCTGGCCTCGCGTGCCGCACGTGGACGAGCAGGTCGATCTGGCGCGGCACGGCCTGTGGGGTCGAGTGGCGGCGACGATCGGGCGCCACGCCCGCCCGGCCTGGGTGATCAGCCTGCTGGTGCTGCTCGTGGGGATCCTCTTCGTGCCGGGTCTGAAGGCCTCGGGCCTGTCCACGACCGACGGGTTCACCAACTCCCCGGACGCCGTCGTCGGCCAGAGGCTCTACGACAAGGCCTTCGGCGGCGGCGGCGACGCTCCCGCCGTCATCGTGACCTCCGTGGCCGGTGCGGACGCCGTGACGGCGGCCGCCCGGGCCGTGCCGGGCATCGCCAGCGGGCCGGCGGCGGTCTGCCCGCAGATCGACTACGGCAAGGTCAGCAGGGCGACGGCGGCGGGCGGCCTCCCGCAGGCCACCGGACCCAGGGACGCGTGCCCGCCCGCGGCGCTGACCGTCACCCCTCGCGACGGCCGGACGGTGCTCACCGCCGCACTCACGTCGCCCTTCGACACCGATGCCGCGGCGGCCACGGTCCGCCGGCTCCGCACCGCCGTGCACGCCGTCCCGGGCGCCGGAGCTCTCGTCGGCGGCCAGACCGCCATCAACCTCGACACCAACGACGCCTCGGCCCGCGACCGCAACGTGATCATCCCGATCGTGCTGGTCGTCATCCTCGTCGTCCTCGGCCTGCTGCTGCGGGCGCTGGTGGCCCCGCTGCTGCTGATCGCCAGCGTCGTCGCCTCCTTCGCCGCGGCGCTCGGCGTCAGCTCGATCTTCTTCAACCACGTCTTCGAGTTCGCCGGAGCCGACCCGGGCTTCCCGCTGTTCGCCTTCATCTTCCTGGTCGCGCTGGGAATCGACTACAACATCTTCTTGATGACCCGGGTGCGGGAGGAGTCGGTCGCGCACGGCACCCGCGAGGGCGTGCTCCGTGGTCTGGCGGTCACCGGCGGCGTGATCACCTCAGCCGGCGTCGTGCTCGCGGCAACCTTCGCGGTCCTGGGTGTGTTGCCGATCGTGTTCCTGGCAGAGATCGGCTTCACCGTCGCCTTCGGCGTGCTGCTCGACACACTGCTGGTCCGTTCCGTGCTGGTCCCGGCCCTGGCCTACGACATCGGCCGGCGGATCTGGTGGCCGAGCCGTCTCGGGCGGCCGTCGGCGCCGGACGCCGGGGAGGCGCAGTCCGTCCCGCTCTGAATCAGGGGGCTGCGGCCCTCTTCCCGCGCCGTCGCACCGCGTGGCCGGCTCGCGTACGTCGCGTCGACGATGTGGCGTCGGCGATGTGGCGACGTTTTGGCGGCCCTGACCGCGCTAGCCTCGCCAGGTTCCGGCGACCTCGCTCCGCGTGCGAAGTGCCGCTATCGGGTGCTCCCAGTCAGACCACCACTCGTTTCAGGCAGCGCCGGCCGCCTTCGCCCGACGGGCGGCCTCAGCTGGCCCCACCCGTCCAGGCCGGTCCGTGACCTGGGAGGACGAGATCGACGTCGAGGTCGCCGCGCTGCAGGGACGCCAGCGCGGCCTGCGAGTCCTCGTTCGATGCGCGAGCGCTGAGCCGCGGTCCGCTGCGTCCCGAGTAGACGTCGTGGGTGACGAGCGCGTCGCCGGTGAACACGAGACCGCGTTCCTCGAACACCAACCCGCAACTCCCCGGGGTGTGGCCGGGCAGATGCAGCACCCGGGGCCGGCCCGGCACGTCAAGGACCTCGTCGTCGGCGAAGGTGGCCAGCTCCGCCACCCGTTCCGGCCAGAGCAGACCGTCCCGCACGAAGTGGGCGGCGGCGCGGGCGAAGGCAGGTCGATGCAGCCAGCTGAGAACACCGACGACATTGGCGACGGTGGGTCGTGCCGGCGGGCCGCTGATGTGGGGCTCGTCCGCCTCGTGCGCGTGGATCCGCGCACCGGCCTGCCGTAGCTTCTCGGCGCCCCCGGTGTGATCCGGGTGCGCGTGGGTCAGTAGGACCGCCTCGACGTCAGCCGTCGTCCGACCCAACCCGGCCAGTGCGCCCGGCACGTTCTTCCAGCCGCCGCGCAACCCGGAGTCGATCAGCGTCAGCCGCCCGTGGTGTTCGACCGCCCACCAGTTGACGTGGCCGTCACCGAGCTGGTGCACACCTTCCGCGACCTCCATCAGTTCACCGCCACCACGATCAGTACGACGATCAGGACGACCCCGAGCAGCAGTCCGGCTGCGATCAGCGACACCACAAGCACGGGCAGGCGCATCGACGGCCGGCGCAGCACCGGACGCGGTGCGGCCGCCGGTTCCACGGGAGGAGCTGCGGCGGTCCGTTGAGGTTGCGAGCGCCCTCTGCTGCTTGGCTTCGTGGCCTGTTCCTGCCACGCGTTGAGTCCGGCGACCGCGGCCCGAGCGGCGCCCTTCGCGAACGTCTTGCCCGCGAGAGAGGCAAGCCGCTTGACCTCCTGCCGGTCGATCCGCGCGATCGAGTCAGCCGTATCCGGTGATCCGGTCGGCACACCACCAAACGGGTTCGACGCTTGCGTAGGCGGTGCTTGCGTAGGCGGTGTCTGCATGGGCGGTGCCTGCATGGGCGGTGCCTGCGTAGGCGGTGCTTGCGTAGGCGGTGGCGGCCGACCGGCTGCATCGATCGCCTGGCGCAGCGCTGCGCGGGCCTGCCACCCGGTCAGTCGCTCGGTCGGCTCCTTCTCGAGCAGACCAAGCAGCACCGGACCCAACGGACCGGCGTTCCGCGGCGGCCTCGGCGGTTCCGTAGTCACTGCGAGCAGAGTCGCCATCGGCTCGCCGCGATCGAACGGGCCGCCCCCCTCCACCGCCGCGTAGAGCGTCGCACCCAACGAGAACAGGTCGGTGAACGGCCCGGCTTCGTCTCCTCTGGCCCGTTCCGGCGCCATGAACGACGGGGACCCCAGCAGGACACCCTGGTCGGACAGCGTCTGTTCGCCAACGCTCGTGGCGATGCCGAAGTCGGTCAGCCAGGCGCGCCCCTCACCG
The DNA here is from genome assembly GCA_035468175.1 of Frankiaceae bacterium. Classification (GTDB taxonomy): domain Bacteria; phylum Actinomycetota; class Actinomycetes; order Frankiales; family Frankiaceae; genus JAVEDQ01. The sequence goes on from DATITC010000039.1 coordinate 16,266, forward strand.
TCGAGCAGCACGTTGCCCGGCTTGACGTCGCGGTGGATGATCTCGACCGCGTGGGCGGCTTCGAGGGCATCGAGGATGTCCAGCCCGATCCTGGCCACCTCCGCCGGCGACAGCGGGCCCGAGGACTTCAGCACCTCGCCCAGCGTGTGCGACTCGATGTACTCCATGACGATCCACGGCCGGCCGCCCTCATCGACGACGTCGTGCACCGTCGTGGTGCGGGGACTCGACAGGCGAGCGGCCGCTCGAGCCTCGCGCATCGTCCGCTCCTCGAGCAGCACCCGCTCCTCCTCGGAGACGACGGTCGGGTAGGCCACCTCCTTGACGGCGACCAGGCGGTCGAGGACCTGGTCGTGCGCCAGCCACACGGTGCCCATGCCGCCGCGCCCCAGCGGGCGATCCAGCACGTAGCGACCCGCGACGCATCGCTGGTCCGCGGTCGAATCGGGCTGGGGAGGCACTGTCACGTCTCCCAACTACCCCGTCGACAGGTTCCCGGCACGGCCACACTGTGCTCCCGCTGGCTCGCATCTGCCGCCCCTGCGCGCACCGGAGGTTTCCTCCGCCGGTCTGGAAGCAGACTCATGGCATGAAGTTCTTGGACGTCGACGGCCTCGGTCCGGTCAGCCGCATCGGACTCGGCACCTGGCAGTTCGGCTCCCGGGAGTGGGGGTACGGCGACAGCTACGCCGCCGGCACGGCCCGCGAAATCGTCCGCCGCGCCCTCGACCTCGGGGTCACGCTGTTCGACACGGCCGAGGCATACGGCTTCGGCAAGAGCGAACGGATCCTCGGCGACGCGCTCGGCAACGACCGCACGAACGTCGTCGTGGCAACGAAGATCTTCCCGATCGCGCCGCTGCCGGCCGTCGTCCGTCAGCGTGAACACGCGAGCGCGCTGCGCCTGCAGCTGCCCAAGATTCCGCTGTACCAGATCCACCAGCCCAACCCGGTCGTGCCGGACTCGGTGATCATGCCGGGGATGCGGACGCTGCTGGACCAGGGACGAATCGGCGCGGCCGGCGTCTCCAACTACTCGCTGGAGCGGTGGCAGAAGGCGGACGCGGCGCTGGGAAGCCCCGTCGTCAGCAACCAGGTTCACTTCTCACTGGCGCACGCGGCTCCGCTGGACGACTTGGTCCCGTTCGCGGCGCGGGAGAACCGCATGATCATGGCGTACAGCCCGTTGGCGCAGGGACTGCTCTCCGGCAAGTATGGCGTCGACAACCGGCCAGGTGGGGTTCGAGCGGTCAACCCGCTGTTCAGCCCGGAGAACCTGCGTCGCGCCGAGCCCCTGCTCAGCACCCTTCGCGAGGTCGCCGCAGGCCACAACGCCAAGCCGGCCCAGGTGGCGCTCGCCTGGCTGCTGAACCTGCCGGGCGTGGTCGCCATCCCGGGCGCCTCCAGCGTGGAGCAGTTGGAGTTCAACGTCGCCGCGGCCGACCTCGACCTCGAATCCTCATCTGTCCGCGCATTGACCCAGGCGGCGCGCGCCTTCACCCCCGAGTCGGCGGCGCAGACGCTGGTCGGCGCGGTTCGAGGACGACTCGGCATCTGAGCTGGAGCGGTCCGCTACTCTGCCCACTCGATCCGTCAAGGAAGGGCAGAGCGATGGCTGCACCGAGTCCGTGGCCCACGATCCACGCCGAACGAACGGCGCTGGCCGATGATCTCGCGGACCTCCCGGATGACCGCTGGTCGACGCCGTCCCTCTGCTCCGGCTGGACCGTTCACGAGGTGCTCGGCCACATGGTGGCGACGGCGAAGATGACGCCACCGCTCTTCCTGGCCAAAATGGCTAGCTCCGGCTTCCGCTTCTCCGCGATGGCGAACAAGGCCGTCGCGCGGGAGACTGCGGGCTCCCCGCAGGACACGCTCGCCGAGCTCCGGCGGGTGGCACCATCGACGTCCGCCCCGCCTGGGCCCGTCAACTCGTGGCTGGGCGAGACGATCGTGCACGGCGAGGACATTCGACGGCCGCTGGGGCTGGGGCACCAGTATCCGGTGGACGCCCTCGTCCGGGTAGCCGACTTCTACAAGGGCTCGAACGCACTGATCGGTTCGAAGAAGCGGATCGATGGCGTCACCCTTCGAGCCACCGACGCCGAGTGGTCGCACGGTGACGGTCCAGAGGTCTCCGGCCCGATGCTCAGTTTGCTGCTGGCGATGACGGGTCGGCGTGCCGGTCTGACGGACCTGACAGGTGCTGGGGTGACGACCCTTCGGGATCGGACCTGAGGTCGGGCACCTACCACCAGGCGCGCTGCTCCAGAACCGACTTCAGCAACGACGGGCGGTCGGTGATCAAACCGTCGACCCCGAGGTCGAGCAGCCGACGCATCTCGTCGGGCTCGTTGATGGTCCACACGTGCACGAGAACGCCCCGGCGGTGCGCATCCTCGAGGAACCGCCGATCGACGATGGGAAGCCGGCCCACTACGGGCAGCTGGCCGGCGACCGGGACCTGGGCCACCGCTCCCCGGATCGGGATCGGTAACCGCCCAGGGAGGTAGGACGCCACCCGCAATGCCGCCACCTCCATCGGACCGAGGGACGTGCAGACCCGACCGTGCGTAAGCCGACGGAAGCGGGTCAGCCGCGCCTGCGAGAACGAGCCGACGCAGACCCGGTCCCGCGCGCCGGTGCGGTCGAGCGTCTCGACCAGCCGTTCGATGGCGTTCGGAGCCTTGATGTCGATGTTGATCCGCACGTCGGGCCATGCCGCGAGCAAATCCTCGAGCAGCGGCACCGGTTCGCCGTCGACCCGGGCGCGCCGGACCTCGGAGTACGGGAGGTCGGCGATGACACCGGTCCGGTCCGCGACCCGGTCGAGCCGGTCGTCGTGGAAGGCCAGGAGCACGCCGTCAGCGGTCGCGTGCACGTCGGTCTCGAGGTACCGGTACCCGCGTCGCACGGCGCCGGCGAACGCGCGCATCGTGTTCTCCGGCCCGTCCTCGAGGCCGCCGCGGTGTGCGAGCGCGATCGGTGCGGGCGCGTCGAGGTAGGGCCAGCTCATGCTTCGAAGGGGGCCCGGGGGTGGGGCAACGCAAGCACAGTGCGTGCGGTCACGGACCGGCGATCCTCCGGTTCGGGCAGCGCGACGGCTCCGGCGAACGGCGCCGGCCGTGGCGTTCTCGGGACGCCGGCGCCTGCTCCACCGCCGCGGCCCCGGTAGACGAGCACGCCGTTGGCGGGATTTGGCGCCCGTTCCAGCGCGGCCCGCACCGAAGGTGCGGACCGGAACGCCTCGACCGCCGCGTCGTCAGGGAGGCAGATCTCCAGCGCCACGCCGAACGGGTGCTCGTGCCACTCCCAGTACCGCGCGCCGAACCCGATCGCCGACGAGACGAGGACTTCGTCGTGCCGGTCACGCCACGTCCAGGCAGCCGCGTCGCTGTCGAAGACCTCGAGGGTCAGCCACTCCATCTACCGCTCCCACCGCACCGTCGCCGGTCCACCGCCGGCGTGCTGCAGCGAGAACCGTATCGCCGGAGGCCATTGACGAATAGTGCTCTGGAGCGCCACACGGTCGACCGGGTGACGGATCTGGACCGCGAGCTGGCCCGGCGGATCGACGAGGCCCTCCGCTCGCTCACCTGAGCGAGAAGCGACACTCCTCCTGCTCCTCCGCTGCCTCGTCCCGGGAGTGCAGGAGTCCGCTCGATACCGTGGGCGAGAGCACGCGTGCGGAATCCGAGCCCTCGGCCACGCGTTTCCCCATATACCGATGACCACAATGCAGACGCCGGATGCCCGGCAGCTCCGGCAGCGCTTGAGCGACGTCTCCCTCCGCGACGAACGCCGGCTCGCCCGCCGACTCGATGGTCTGCGCAAGCAGCGGGATGACGACCGACGGGCTCGCACGCTCATCGCCATCGCCCAGGAGATCGAGACCTCGGCGGCCCGGGTCGCCGCCCGCGCCGCCGCTGTTCCGACCATCGACTACCCGCCCGAGCTGCCCGTCAGCCAGCAGCGCGACGATCTCGCGGCGGCCATCGGCCAGCACCAGGTCGTGATCGTCGCGGGTGAGACCGGCTCGGGGAAGACGACCCAGCTGCCCAAGATCTGCCTCGAGCTCGGCCGCGGCGTCCGGGGACAGATCGGCCACACGCAGCCCCGCCGAATTGCCGCCCGCACGGTCGCCGAACGCATCGCCGGCGAGCTGCGCACCCCGCTCGGCGAGGCGGTGGGCTATCAGGTCCGGTTCTCCGACCATTCCGGCGACCGCACCCTCGTCAAGCTGATGACCGACGGCATCCTGCTCGCCGAGATCCAGCGGGACCGGATGCTGCGCAGCTACGACACGCTCATCCTCGACGAGGCCCACGAGCGCAGCCTCAACATCGACTTCCTCCTCGGCTACCTCAAGCAGCTGCTCCCCCGCCGGCCCGACCTCAAGCTGATCATCACGTCGGCCACCCTCGATCCGGCGCGCTTCGCGCGGCACTTCGACGACGCGCCGATCGTCGAGGTCTCGGGTCGCACCTACCCGGTCGAGGTGCGCTACCGCCCGCTCGACGGCGGGGATGACAGCGACGACGAAGAAGCGCAGGAGTCGCCCGACGTCTACGAAGCGATCGGCGACGCGCTGGACGAGCTCGCCAAGGACGGCCCCGGCGACGTGCTGGTGTTCCTGTCCGGCGAGCGGGAGATCCGGGACGCCGCCGACGCATTGACCGCCCGACACGGCGACCGCCTCGAGATCCTCCCGCTGTACGCCCGCTTGTCGGCCACGGAGCAGTCCAGGGTGTTCCAGCCCTCGAAGCGTCGCCGGGTGGTGCTGTCCACCAACGTCGCCGAGACGTCGCTGACCGTCCCCGGTATCCGGTACGTCATCGACCCCGGTACGGCGCGCATCTCCCGCTACAGCAGCCGGACGAAGGTCCAGCGGCTGCCGATCGAGAAGATCTCGCAGGCGTCGGCCAACCAGCGCAAGGGCCGCTGCGGCCGCGTGGCCGACGGCATCTGCATCCGGCTCTACTCCGAGGACGACTTCCTCGCCCGGCCCGAATTCTCGGAACCGGAGATCCTGCGGACCAGCCTCGCCTCGGTCATCCTGCAGATGTCGTCGCTCGGACTCGGCGACATCGAAGCGTTCCCCTTCGTCGACCCGCCGGATCGGCGCAGCATCGCCGACGGGCTCGCCTTGCTGCACGAGCTCGGCGCCATCGACCCGACCGAGCCGGACCCGCAGAAGCGGCTCACTCCGGACGGACGGCGGCTGGCCCAGCTCCCCGTCGACCCGCGTTACGCCCGCATGCTGCTCGAAGCGGACCGGCAGGGCTGCCTCGACGAGATGCTTGTGATCGTCGCCGCCCTGTCCATCCAGGACCCCCGGGAGCGCCCGGCCGACAAGCAGCAGGCCGCGGACGCGATGCACGCGCGGTTCGCCGATCCCGGCTCCGACTTCGCCGCGTTCCTCAACCTCTGGCGGTATCTCGGCGAGCAGCAGACTGCGCTGTCGTCGAACCAGTTCCGCCGGACCTGCAAGGCGGAATTCCTGCACTACCTCCGCATCCGCGAGTGGCAGGACCTGCACGGCCAACTGCGCTCGATCACCCGTGACCTCGGTCTGACACCGAACGCGACCCCTGCCGACGCGAGCTCGATCAACACCGCCCTGCTCGCCGGCCTGCTGTCGCACATCGGGATGCGCGACCCGGACCGCAAGGACTACCTCGGTGCCCGCAGCGCCCGGTTCGCCGTGTTCCCGGGCTCCGGCCTGTTCCGGAAGCAGCCGCGCTGGGTCATGGCCGCTGAGCTCGTGGAGACCTCCCGCCTCTGGGGCCGGATGGTCGCGAAGATCGAGCCGGAGTGGGTCGAGCCGCTGGCCGGCCACCTCGTCACCCGCATCTACAGCGAGCCGCACTGGGAGAAGAAGCGCGCCTCCGCCGTCGCCTTCGAGAAGGTGACCCTGTACGGGGTGCCGATCGTCGCGTCCCGCAAGGTCGCCTACGGCCAGATCGACCCGCAGACCTCACGCGACCTCTTCCTGCGCCACGCGCTCGTCGAAGGTGACTGGGTCACCAGCCACGCCTTCTTCGCCGCGAACCGCCGCCTGCTCGAGGACGCCGAGGACCTCGAGGCGCGAGCCCGCCGTCGCGACCTGGTCGTCGACGACGAGACGCTCTTCGCGTTCTACGACAGCCGCATCCCCGCCGACGTCGTCTCCGGGCGGCACTTCGACAGCTGGTGGAAGACGGCCCGCCGCGACGATCCGGAGCTGCTGACCTTCACGCCCGAGATGCTGCTGCACGACACCACGGGCGGCCTGGACGAGCAGTACCCCGACGTCTGGACCTCAGAGGACCTGAACCTGCCGTTGGCCTACGCATTCGAGCCGGGTGCACAGGACGACGGAGTGACCGTGGAGGTGCCGCTCGCGGTGCTGAACCGCGTCCGCCCCGACGATTTCGACTGGAACGTGCCGGGCCGTCGCGAGGAACTCGTGACCGCACTGATCAAGACGTTGCCGAAGACGCTGCGGCGCCACTTCGTCCCCGCTCCCCAGTTCGCCGCCGCGGTGCTCGACCGGGTCCAACCCGGTGCCGAACCGCTGCTCACCGCCGTGCCCCGGGCGTTGCGGGCGATCACCGGCGTCACGGTTCCGGCCGACGCGTGGCAGTTGGACAAGCTGCCGCCGCACCTGCGTCCGACGTTCCGCGTGCTCGACGAGACCGGCGCGGTGCTCGCGTCCGGGAAGGATCTCGCGGTGCTCCAGCAGCGCCTGCAACGCGACGCTCGGCAGGCGGTCGCCAGCCGAGCCGGAGGTCTCGAGCGCACCGGCGCGCGTACCTGGGCCGACCTCGGTCTGGGAGCGGGCGAGCTCCCCCGCACGTTCGCCGACGGACCGGTGCAGGGCTACCCCGCTCTGGTCGACGAGGGCGGGAGCGTGGCGATCCGGGTCCTCGGCCGCGCCTCGGAGCAAGAGGCGGCGATGCGGGCCGGGGTTCGCCGGCTCCTTCTGCTGACCCTGCCGAACCCGACCAAGTCGCTGCTCGCATCGATGGGCAACGCGTCCAAGCTCGCCCTGACCGCCAACCCGCACGGCTCGGTCGCGGCGCTGCTTGACGACTGCGCGTCCGCCGCGGTCGACGCGCTGGTGGTCCGGGCCGGTGGACCGGTGTGGGACGCCGAGGGCTTCGCCCGCCTGTCCGACGCCGTTCGCGCCGGGCTGCCGGGGATGGTGCGCACCGTTCTCGGCACCGTCGAACGGATCCTCGCCGTCGCGCGCACCGTCGACGGGCGGCTCCGCGAGTCGGTCCCCCCAGCCCTGGTGCCGACCATCACCGACCTTCGGCAGCAGTACGCCGGACTCGTGTTTCCCGGCTTCGTCACCGCTGCCGGCGTCGCCCGCCTGCCCGACCTGCTGCGCTACCTCACCGCAATGCAGCGACGGCTGGACAAGCTGCCGGGCGACCTCGTGCGGGAACAATCCCGCATCCGATCACTCGCCGACCTGACCCGCGACCACCAGCAGTTGCTCGCCTCGCTCCCGCCGGGTCGACCGGTGCCGGACGACGTGACCAACGTCCGTTGGATGATCGAGGAGCTCCGCGTCAGCTGGTTCGCGCAGGAGCTCGGCACGAAGTTCTCCGTCTCCGAGCAACGGATCCTCCGGGCGATCGACGCAGCAGCCGCCTGACCCACGTTCGCGGTCAGAGACTCCCGCGTGGTCAGGCTCCCGTCGCTGGACAGCGGAACGTGCCGCGCACGGTCAGCGTCGGTGCGCCCGCGACTTCGGCGCCGGTGCGCTGATCCCGTTCGGGCAGGGTGACGTCCACGACGCCGGAGCGGTCCGCGACGAGCGTGACGGTGCCCGAACGCCCTGCTTCCGCGACGCTGCTCCAGGTCTTCTGCTTCGCCGCCTGCACCACGTTCAGCGTGAGATCGGTGCTGGGAGCGTTGACGTCGAAGGTCCCGGCAGCGTGGGGGGTCAGGATCTCCCACCGGGTTTCGACGCTGTCCAGGAGCGCCACGAACGTGCCGTCGAAGCCGGATTGGTCCCCCGTGCACTGCGTCGTCTCGGGATCGACCGTCGTGAGCATTCCCGAGAGTGCGCCGCTGAGGCACACGTCGAGGCTCGGCGCGGCCCGCGGTGCGGCGGTCGCCGCGCAACCGGCTGGCTGGGTCGGGCTGCTGCCGTTGGCCGCTGGTGTCGCCTGGCCACCGCTGCACGCGCCGGTTCCGACGGCAACGAGCACCGCGAGCGTGGCAACCCGGAGCACACCACACCCACTCCCCTCGGATGGGGAGCGCGACACTAGTCCTCGCTCGCGTCGCGGAGGGGTCGGACGGCCTCGGTCCCTCTGACGAGCAAGCCTTTTCGTCTCGCCCACATCGGATCCGGCGTCGTGACCACAGCCGATTTGATGTAGAGCCAACATAATTGGCTGGTCGACGGACGGACTCGGTCCGCTTGACGAGCAAGCCTTTTCGTCTCGCCCACATCGGCTCCGGCGTCGTGACCACAGCCGATTTGATGTAGAGCCAACAAAATTGGCTGGTCGACGGACGGCCTCGGAGCGATCGTGCGGGCGTGCGGTTGGCAGCGTGCGCATTTCGACCCCTATCGTCGTACGGGTGAAGCTGCGCCGTCGCTCCCGCACGCGGGACCGGGACCCCGACCAGGACCCGAAACCCGACCAGGACCCGAACCGGACGCCCGGGTCGGTCCTGGTGCCTGCTGCGTTGGCGCCGCTGGTCCTGGTCGGCGGTTGGAGCCTCGCGGAAAGCGCTCAGGCCGACAGCTACGACCCGCTGCGGGACACTCTCTCCGCCCTCGCCGGCCTCGGTGCTGCCCACCACGGGATCATGACTAGCGCCCTGATCCTGCTCGGGTTGGCCCACCTCGGCACGGCCTCGCTCCTGCGCGGCGCCGCCCCCGCCGGGCGCTGGCTCCAAGCGCTGGGCGGCGCGGCCACCATCGGCGTGGCTCTCCTCCCGCTGTCCAGCGAGAGCGACGGGATCGGGCACGCGGTCGCGGCGGTCGTCGCGTTCACCGCGCTCGCACTCTGGTCCGCCTTCGCTGCGCGCGCGGACGGCCCGCGGGTCCTCCGTCCGGTGGTGATGCGCAGCGCGACGGTGGTGCTGGGGCTGCTGGTCGGGTGGTTCGCCGTGGCGCTCGTCGTTGACGTGCTGCCCGGCCTTGCCGAACGCGTCGCCGCGCTCGCCGAAGCGCTGTGGCCCCTGATCGTCGCGTGGATGGTCCGCGAGTCCGGCGGCGGCGGGACCCCGCCGCCGGAACCGGAAAAGGACGAACCCGAACCGGACGAGGAACAACCGCCGGATTGGTCACCGGAGCCCACCGCGGTGGACGATCGGGTGCCGTCCACGAGCCGCTGACCCGTCGACCTGCGGTTCGCCCCGGCTCACTCCTGCCCGGTCACTCCCGCCACGTCTCCCCCGGGCGGTCCAAGCACTGCTGCACCTGCCACCGGGTACGCGGGTTCAGCATCTCCAGCGCCTGCCCGACCAGGACCCACCGCACCTCGCCGATCTCGTGCGGCTGACGGGTGATCGGCCTCCCGGTCGTCGGGTCGCCCGGGTCCAGCGGTGCGGCGGCGTAGACCATCAGCAGCCGATCCGGGATCGCGGTGTTGAACACACCGAGCAGCGGCCCGGCCTGCACCCGCACCCCGCCCTCCTCCACGGCCTCCCGCACAGCACCCGCACGCGGGTCCTCGCCGGCGTCGACCACTCCCCCGGGGATGGTCCAGTGCCGGCGGAAGGAGTCGAAGACCAGCAGCATCCGCCCCGCGTCGTCCTGGCACAGGACGGCCGCGGTGACCAGCTTGAACGGCAGCGATGCGATGAAGCGCGCGCTGCGCTCCTGAGTACTGACCGGCGCGCGACCGACGACGAGGAAGCGTGCGGTGCCGTCCTCGGCGATGTGCTTCTCGAGCCGTTGCACGGTCAGCCCGCGGTGCATCAGGAGGTGTTCGATCCCCGTCGCGTCGAAAACGCGGTTCGCGGGACGTAGCGCGGGGCTGACGCGGTCGGCCAGTCGATGTCGGGGCCCGCCCTCCTCGGGGTCGCCGGCCAGTGCCGAGAGCACGAGCATTCCGGCGGGCCGGACGCCGTCGGTGGCGCGCGAAATGAACTCCTCCGCCCGGTCGCCGGACCGGCTGACCTCGTCGTCGACGAGCAGGACGGAACTCACGGTGCCGGCGACCAACTGGTCGAGCGGTGTGGTGTCAACGGCCCGCTCCGCCCCGGCGACCCGAGCCGCGACCGCCGGGCTGCACGCCATCGGCAGGTCAGTCGGAAGCCCCGCCACCACGTCGGCGAGCGCGGAACCGAAGCTGTCGGTCAGGCGTGCGTCGGTCACGGTCGTCGTCCCATCGGTCGGTCGATCATGAGTGCGGACGCAGCGCGGCGGCCACTGACCATCGCGCCCTGGATGGACGGGCTGTCCCGCCAGTCGCCACACACGTAAAGGCCGGGCTCGACGCGGACCTCCCTGCGCAGCCGGCCCATGGGCGGCTCAGCCGCCGGCAGCGCGTATGGCACGTCCACCGTGCTCAGGTGCTGCCAGTCGTCGACCTGCCCGCCGTACCAGCCGGCCAGCTGGTGCCGGACCACCGACTCGGGGATGTCCGGCTGCAGCGTGCTGACCTCGATCAGCGGCCGGGGACCGTAGCTCGGCGCGCAGTCGGTTAGCGCCAGGACGTTGCCAATCGGTCCCGAGCCGTCGCCGTTCAGCGCGAGGAGGCCGGAACCACCGGTCGGCGAGGTGTCCGCGGCGTAGTAGTAGGTCGTCGCGCGGCGGGGTCTCGGAGCCGGGCCGACGCTCGGTACCAGCGCGGCCGCGGTGCTCGGGTCGGCCGCTACGACCACCGCCTCAGCCGAGATGCTGCCCCCGTCGACCAGGTCGATGCCGTTCGGGCGCACCGCCCGCACCGGGGTGCCGAGGTGCACCGGCTCGGCCAGCCGGCCGGCGAGCTGCTCGGGGATCGCTCCCATGCCCGCGGCCGGAACCGCCTGCCGGCCGCGGGCGAAGCACCGCAGCACCAGATCCACGTAACGGCTACTCGTGGTCAACTCGTCCTCGAGCAGCACGCCCGCGAGGAATGGCCGGAGCAGCCGGTCGATCACCGCGTCGGAGAGCCCGTCGTGCCGGAACCCTTCGTAGGCGGTCCGCTCCGGCCGGTCGAGCAGACGTTGCCCGTCGGTCCGCCAGACGCGGAGACCGAGCCGGGCAAGGGCCGCCTTGTCCCACCAGGTCCCGAACGGCGCCAGTGCGGCCCGCCAGGCATGCTGCGGATCGTGCCGGGGGTCGACCAGTCGGTGGAAGCGACCGTTCAGCCTGAGCAGCGCGCCGTTCGGAAACAGCTGCAGGTCGAGGGCGTCGTGGTCGAGCACCCGGGCCGATTCCGGGTAGGCGGTGTCGTAGACCTGGAACCCTCGGTCGAGCCGGAAGCCGTCGACGATGTCGGTGCGCACCCGGCCGCCGACGCCGTCCGAGGCCTCGAAAATGCGGACCGAACGGCCGTGCCGGGTCAGGTGCAACGCGGCGCAGAGCCCGGCAAGACCCGCGCCGACGACGGCGACCTCGACGTCCGGCATGGTCAGAACGCTAGCCGAGGCGCAGAACGTCAAACCCGATTGCTGATGCAACGAAGAGACGTGCAATGCCCAGCGGAATGGGCAGAGAATCGCTCATGCCTGCCGTAACCGTTGACGACGTCACCGCGCTCCCCCGCATCCCGGCTCCCGACCCGGCCACCGCGCTGCAGCGGCCGGTCCGCGCCGTGCACACGGCCCCGCGCGGCTTCGAGGGCGAGGGCTTCCCGGTGCGCCGGGCGTTCGCCGGCGCCGACCTCTCTGAGCTCGACCCGTTCATCCATCTCGACCAGATGGGTGAGGTCGACTACGGGCCGGGTGAGCCCAAGGGCACACCGTGGCATCCGCACCGCGGGTTCGAAACCGTCACCTACATGATGGACGGCGTCCTGCGGCACAACGACTCCAACGGTGGCGGCGGCGTCATCAGCGACGGCGACACGCAGTGGATGACGGCGGGCCAGGGCATTCTGCACATCGAGACGCCACCTGAGGAGCTCGTGATCAGCGGCGGCTTGTTCCACGGGCTGCAGTTGTGGGTGAACCTCCCGAAGGCGCAGAAGTGGGTCGACCCGCGCTACCAGGACCTGAGCGGCGACGACGTCGGCCTGCTCGCGTCCGACGACGGCGGCACGCTGGTCCGGGTGATCGCCGGCGACGTGATGGGCCCCGGTGGCTCCACGGTCGAGGGTCCAGGTTCCACCTACACGCCCATCGTGATGCTGCACGCAACGGTGAGCCCGGGGGCGCGGCTGTCGCTGCCTTGGCGGTCGGAGTTCAACGCCCTCGCCTACGTACTGTCCGGGGCCGGCACCGTCGGTACGGAAGGACGCCCTTTCGGCACCGGGCAGCTTGCCGTCTTCGGCCCGGGCGACGCGATCACCGTGGCCGCCGACCAGCGCCAGGAGAGCCGGCATCCTCAGCTCGAGGTCCTGCTGCTGGGCGGCCGGCCGATCCGGGAGCCGGTCGCGTGGATGGGCCCGTTCGTCATGAACACCCGCGCCGAGATCGCCCAGGCCTTCGACGACTTCGAGGCCGGCCGGCTCGGCACCGTCCCGGCCGTGCACAACGCGCCGACCGACCTGGTGGTGAGCGAAACGGACTCCCCGCTGGACTGACTGGCCGTCGTCCCGCTCATCCGCCGCATGCTCGTCGACGGCTCGGGTAGTTCGCGCTCGTGAGCAGCCACGCGGACCTCCGCCGTTGGTGGCAGGCGCAGCGCCGTTCCGACGCCGCACCGGACCAGGCCTCGCCGGAGACCGTCGCCCGCACCTTCCACGCCGCGGTGCGCGACGGGATCCTGGAGATGCCGCTCCCCGGTTCCGGACAGACGTCACAGCGCTGGGCCCAGCTGTCCTGGTGGGGTGGCACGGACCTCTCCGTCGCACGGCTGGTCGAGGGGCATGTCGACGCCGTGGCCATCCTCGCCGAGCTCGCCGGTCCCGCCCTGCCCGCGGGGACGAGCAGTGCCGTGTGGGCAGCCGAGCCGCCGGGTGCCGGGGTCGAGGCGAAGCCCACTGGGGACGGTTGGGATCTCTCCGGGACGAAGGCCTGGTGCTCCGGCGCTTCGTCGTGCGACACCGCGCTGCTGACCGCGACGACTCCGGCCGGGTCACAATTGTTCGTCGTGGATCTCGGTGCCGACGGCATCGTGCGGCAGCCTCGGAGCTGGCGAAACGCCGGCATGGCGGCCAGCGACACCGAGTCCGTCGAGTTCGCCGTCGTTCCGGCCACGGCGGTCGGCCCGCCCGGCAGCTATCTCTCCCGCCCCGGTTTCTGGATCGGCGGCATCGGCGTCGCCGCTGTCTGGTGGGGCGGCGCCGCCGCGGTCGCCCGCCCACTTCGAGCCGCCGCCGCGGCCGACCGTGCCGGCCCGCATGCGCTGGCCCACCTCGGGCGGATCCGGACGCTGCTCGACTCCTGCGCGGCGCTGCTGGAATCCGCGGCCCAGGCCGTGGACCGGGAACCGAGGGCAGACCACGAGGCATTGGCCGTCAGCGTCCGGTCCGCGGTCGCCGACGCAGCCTCGGAGGTGCTGGACCGGGTCGGCCGGGCGCTCGGCCCGGCACCGCTCGCCGCCGCCGGCGAGCACGCTCAGCGGGTGGCCGATCTGACCGTCTACCTGCGCCAGCACCACGCCGAACGTGATCTCGCCCGGCTCGGTGAGCTCGATGGCCTCACCTTCCGCAAGGAGCCGACGTGGTGACCGCGATCGCGGGTGCCGGCACACC
>DATITC010000040.1:0-21537 GCA_035468175.1 Frankiaceae bacterium
ACGGCTGCTGACAGCCGACGGTTCTCCCCCGCACGAGGGAGGCGGCGCGGGCGATCGGCGGCCCGGATCGGATCGTGATCGGGTTCTCGGCGTTGCGCGGCTGGCTGGATGGCGCGCCGACACCGGCCGGACCTCGTGCAGATGGACATCCGCATGCCGGAGATGGACGGCATCGAAGCCACCCGGGTGCTGCTGCAGGAGCGGCCGGGAGCCCGGGTGCTGATCCTCACCACCTTCGACCTGGACGAGCACGTGTACGACGCGCTGCGGGCGGGCGCCAGCGGGTTCCTGTTGAAGGACGTCGGCCGGGACGAGCTGGTGGCAGCGGTGCGGGTCCTGGCCCGGGGGGACGCGCTGCTCGCCCCGACGGTGACGCGGCGCCTGCTGGCTGACTTCGTCCGCGCCCGCCCCGCTCCGGCTTCCCCGCGGGAGCCGCTGACCGCAACCGAGGTCCTGACTGGGCGGGAACGCGAGACGCTGGCTCTGCTCGCGCGGGGCCGGTCCAACGCGGAGATCGGCCGAGCTGGTGGTTACCGAACACACGGTGAATACCCACGTCGGCAACGTGCTGATGAAGCTCGAGCTGCGGGACCGCATCCACGCCGTCATCTGGGCCTACGAGAAGGGCGTCGTGTCGCCCGGCAGCTGAGGTGCTGTGCGTTCTCTCCACGGAACGCCGTCCGACCACCGTATAACCGGGGCAAATCGGGCACGATCTTGTGTTCCGCGGAGAGTTTGCACACTCCCCTCCCCCGCGCTGGGGATACGCACAACCACTCCGCAGCGGGAGGCCCGGCGGGATCGATCTCCCTAGCGTCGAGGACGGCTCCTCCGCCGTGGAGCCCCGACTCCGGGAGCATTCCATGGTTCGTCGCCTGGCCGCCGCCAGCGCCCGTCACCACCGTGCCGTCCTTATGGCGTGGCTGCTCGTCCTGCTCGCTGGCCTCGCTACCGCGCCGCTGCTGTTCGGCCGGCTCGGCTCTGAGGCCGGCACCGCCTCCGGCAGAGAGTCGCAGCAGGTCGGGCGGCTGCTGCACCGGGTAGCGCCGAGTGGGGACGAGATCTACGCGGTGGTCGATGGCGGGGCCGCAACGGACCCGGCTCTACGGCAGGACGTCGAAGCGGCGGCAGCCGACGAGCGCGCGATAGCCGGCGTGCAGTCGGTCGCCACGCCCTGGTCCGCCGACGGTGGTCAAGCCGTGGTGGCGAGGGACGGTCGAGCGGTCGCGATCGCATCGAATTCGTGCCGAACCGGCCGGGCAACGGCGAGGTGCACGCCAGTGCGGATCGGCCCGCGAAATCAGCGCACCCCGGGTCCTGGTCGGCGGTGGTCCGCTGCGGGACGACGAGATGAACGCGCAGGCGGCCGCCGACCTCGCCCGACCACGGTGGGCAGGTCGGGCAGCAGAGTCAGGGCCGCCACCGCCAGGACACCCTGCGCCGCACCCCGCGATATCCGGCGCTATCGGGCGCTTCCGTTGGCTGGAGCTCAGAACTCACCAGCAGCCATCGAGTAGACGCCCATCAACGGGGGGATGTTTTGCCCGTGGTCGGATTTCTTCGTCGCCTCGACCAACGAGTGTTCGGTCAATGGCTATTCATCAACAGGCGACCTTCGCCAGCCGCAGCCCGTCGCGCGCAGATCCTCTTTGCCGCTGGCCTCGTCGTCGGGCTGGGGGAGGCCGTTTTGGAACACATGAAGGCACCGCAGTACATCTGGGCCGCTCTCGGAGCAGGTGCTGCGGCGCTGATGGGAGCCGGTGTACTTGTGCTGCTACGCGGTTCCAAGGACGGCTGAACGGCTCGCCCCTTCCGACGAACACCGCGTTCGACCTAAACGTGCCGGTAGTTAGCGGGACGCTGTACCGGCACCGTGGGCTTGAGTTGGCCACTGCGGCAGTGAGTACGGCGCAGCGGGTGCAACACCACCCAGACGGCTCGGTAACGCTGACTCCAGACGAAGCTCGAGACCTGCGCGAGCTGTTCACCTGGATCCAGGCTGGCAACCGCGTCCAGGTCGGGCTGGGGAGGCGAAGTCAGACGCCCTACAGCACCTTTCTCTCCCTGAGTCGGGAACTTGACGGTCGCGAGTAATGGAAACGGCCGGAGGCTCGTTGAGCGGCGGAAGCGCGCAGAAGCCCGATCCCTGACGGCTCTTGTGCAGGCGCTCTACCGAAGCGTCCAGGCGCTTGAAGTGCGGTGAAGCTCGCACGATGGTTCCCGTCTGGCTGTCAAACGTCCGTCTCGCGGTCCTTCGTCAGTCGACCCCGGCGCATTGCTGCCAGCTTCAGTGCTGCGGCTACGATTCCAAGAATCTCGGCGGCGAGGACCAACCAAAACGCGTGGCCGGAACGCCCGAACGTGACGTTGAGAACGAACAGCAAGACCCATCCGGCCAATAACGCCCAGACGACCCGCTCGCTGACCCGCACCACACGAGGGTAGTCGCTGACAACCATCTCAGGCTCGTCCGAGCATAGGTGCCGATACCGGGTCGCGCATACTGGGTTGATGCCCGGCAATGGAAGACCGAGCGGTCGGCGACTAGTCCTTGGCGTACTGGTCGTCGTTCTGGTGCAGATCCTGATCCGCGTCGCCGTTCCCTCGCCGGCACGCGGGTGGGTTGCGTTCACGGTGCTGCTCGCGATGCTGGTGGCGGCTCCGACTGCTGTCTGGCTTCAAGGGCGTTCGCGTACATAAGTGCCGTTCTGTGCGCCAGTGGATCGCGGCAAGGCACGGGTGACGGAGACCTGTCATCATCCGGAGGTGGGTGTCTTCTTCCGGTCCGTTCCAGTTGGGCGCGGTGAGTTCGTCCCACGGAGCGTTCGGGGCAACGCTTACCGGGGTTGGCGGTCCATCGGCGGGCTACTTGCTCTCACCGATCAAGCATTGGCTCTTCGAGCCGAACCGCCTCGATCACTTGCTCGGAGCCCGTGGTTCTCGGACGCCGATAGCAGATGTCAGCGCGGCGGACGTCGAGCCAGCAGAAACCAGATCCAACCCACATCGCGGCAGGCATCGTCTGCGAGTCACCACGACGACCGACGAGGTCCTGCTCTTCGCCGTCCCCGATCCCGCATGGTGGGCGGCGGCCATTCGGCAATAGAACAGCGGGTCTGCGCATCAATCCAAATATGCCGGTGATCGTTCTCCGCCGCGACTCATAGCGCCGGCACCTGAGCGCCCGCGAAGTGCCGCTCGCGGACGCTGTGGGGCCAGCTTGGAGGTGTTGTCCTCCTTGTCGTCGGAACCTTCGTGCTCCGAGGCTGGGCGGCGTTCCTGATCAGTGCTGTAGGAGTCGCGGTGGTCATCTTCTGCGGGTCTTCATCGTCTACGACGACTGGAAGCGCCGGACGCCCCCTCGATAACGCGCATAGGTGCCGCTATCGCGTGCTTCGCCGCCGCCGACGCAGGGTTGCCGCTGGTGCGACGGCAGCCTTGAGGACGACGGCGAGGCAAGCGACCTGCAGCCAGCCGCTGGCGGACTCGAGAGTGTTCTTAAAGGATCGGGCGAGCCGTCGCTGGCCCAACAGCCGCCCGTGTGCCACTTCGACCCGCCAGGCCACCGGAAGCGGCACGAACGTGCCCGGCTTCTCGGCGTGCCCGACCCGGCGCACCTCGACATCGCGCGCGTCGCCGAGCTTCTTCCCTCCGGCCGTCGTCACGCCGCGGTCCACCAGGACGAGCCCGAGCTGGCCGTGCTGGTCACGCGCCGACATCTCGTCGAGCAAGGCGGCGGTGTGTGGTTCTCGTGCGTCGACGCGGGCAGAGCCAACGCGGCAAGAGGCAGGCCGGTGGCATCGACGGCGATGGCCCGCTTCGCGCCGTTGGTCGACCCGTACGGACCACCCCGGTCGTGGAACGTTCGGCCGCCGTGGGACGCGCCCCGCCCCAGATGTGTCGACCACGACCACCGACGGCAGCGGCTCCGCCCGTCCGGCGCGAAGCCGGACGAGACGATGCAGGGCTGACAGCAACCGGGACCAGGTCCCGTAAGGTGACCAACGCCGGAACTGCGACCAGACCCGCGTCCACGGACCGAATTCCCGCGGCAGACAGCGCCACTAGCATCCAGTGTGCGCGACCTAGAGCATCCCGTCGATGACCCGGCGGACGTCCTCGCCGAACCGGCGAGCAGCGCAGCCGGCAGGGCAGCCGTCAGCCCAACCGGGGCCGCACCCCGATGCTGCCTGACCCGGACTTCGGCGAGACTGTGTTTCATGACGATCCGACGCATCGGGCTGGTCGTGCACGGCGGCAAGCCGGCCGCGAAGAAGGCGGCCGAGGTCGTCCGTCGATGGGCGGCCGAGCACGACGTCGGAACGGCCGACGTCGACGTGTGGGAAGACCTCGACGGCCGACCCCGGCGGAGCGCGTCCGAGGAGGCGGAGGGCGCCGGTAACCCCGACGTCATCGTCAGCATCGGGGGCGACGGCACCTTCCTGCGTGCGATGCGCGTCGCGGCCGTGCTGAACGCTCAGGTGCTGGGCGTCGATATCGGGCGGGTTGGTTTCCTCACCGAGGTCACCGTCGACGACCTCACCGACGCGCTCGACGCGGTGCATGAAGGACGCATCGAGGAGGAGCAGCGACTCGCCCTGACGATGCGCGCTTCCCGTCCGCTCGATGTCCCGGCGGAGATGGACGCAATGCTGCGCTACGGGCGCGGTCCGAAGCTCCCGCCCCCGCAGCTGCGGCCGGGTGACCCGGAAGACGTCGGCTGGGGGGTGCCGCTCGACATCACCGCGATCAACGACGTGGTGTTCGAGAAGCTCAGCCGGGATCGGCAGGCGAGCCTCGGCGTCTACGTGAACGGTCGGCTGTTCGCGTCCTACTCGGCCGATGCGGTCATGGTGTCGACACCCACCGGATCGACGGCCTACAGCTTCGCGGCGGGCGGTCCGGTGGTCTCGCCCCGGTTGGACGCGATCATCTTCACGCCGGTGGCTCCGCACATGGTGTTCGACCGGACCCTGGTCCTGAACTCGGACGAGTCGGTGGCGATCCGGGTCCTTGAGCATTCGGGCCAGGTCGTGGTCAGCGTCGACGGGCAGCTGCGCGGGGTGCTCGACCCGAACGACTGGGTCGCCGTCTACGCCGCGCAGGAGCGAGCGCGGCTGGTCCGGCTGCGCCCGTCCGACTTCCTCGGCCGACTCCGGGACCGCTTCGGGCTCAGTGATGCCGCAGCCGCGGCAGCCGACGGGGAGGCCCCGATGGTCTACCGGCCCGACGCCCCGGTGCCGGCCGATCTGCGGAACCTCTACCTGCCACCGGCGGAGTGATCGACAAAGGAATCGGCCGTGCGCGCCCGGGGAGTCGGCTCGTACGCCTGCTCGGGGGTGTCGCAGGACCCCCTGGACTACACCGACAGCTTTCTGGACTGACGCGCACTCACCCGGGACCGGCTGGGTACGACGCGGTCGTGCCCAGACGCGCGAACGGTCGGCCTGAGGTCGAGCCGACGGACGATGGTCACCACGTCCGCATCGACGGACGGTTGTGGCGCGCGACCAACCCGGACCTGCCCGAACAGGAGCGCGCTGCGCTCGTACGCGAGCTGATGTCGGCGCGCTCCGCCGTGGGGTGGGCCAAGCGCCGCGGTGACCAGGAAGCCGAGCGGGCGGCGCGAGCCCGGGTGCATGCGGCGAAGGTAGGTCTCGGGGAGCGGGGTCCGCGCTGGTGGGAGGACCAGTCCGGAACGTCCTGACCCTCGACGCCGGCTGTCGGCGCTCAGGCGGCGATTCTGTCGGAGCCCGGTGGAACAGTCGCCCGATGGTGACCATCTATTACACGGCGACGACCCTGGACGGCTTCCTCGCCGATGAGAACAACTCGCTGGACTGGCTCTTCGAGGTGGAGGGCGACGCGGACCATCCGACGCAGTTCGGCGAGTTCTTCGCCGGCATCGGCGCGATGGCCATGGGAGCGACGACCTACGCGTGGGTGCTTGCTCACGAGAAGGTCCTCGACGATCCGGGCAAGTGGCGCACCTGGTACGGCGACATCCCCCTCTGGGTGTTCACGCATCGTGACCTGACGCCGGTGCCCGGAGCGGCAGTCCATCTGACCCAGGACGACGTACGAAGCGTCCACGCCGCGATGGCCGAGGCAGCGGGCGGCAAGAACATCTGGCTCGTCGGCGGCGGCGATCTGGTCGGACAGTTCGCCGACGAGGGGCTGCTCGACGAGATCCAGCTCAGCGTCGCGCCCGTCACGCTGGGAACGGGTGCCCCGCTGTTGCCGCGGCGGCTGCTGGCGGCCGACCTGTCGCTGGAGTCGGTCTCCCGCAACGGCCAGTTCGTGGATCTGACCTACCGCGTGCACGCCCGCGCCGGGGCGGATACGAGTCCGGGCGGCTGAGAGCGGCGCTCCCTGCCGCCCGGATCACGCGTCATGCAGAGACGTGGTTACTGCACGACGACGTCGACCAGCGGGATCTGATGCAGCTCATCGGCGGCATGTGCATGGCTCGCGGCACCACCCTGACCCAGAACGAGCGGCTGCTCGCCCTGGTGCTCGACGGTCTCCGCACGCCGCACACAACCCGCGTCCACCTGACGCGAGCGGTTCGTCCTGGGTCGTCCAGGTTCCGGAGCGATCGCGTCCGCACCTGATTACGGAGAGTGCGGCAACCCGAGGACAGACGCCCCGGTGCTCGGTCATGCTTTTCCTCAACCGGCTCACGAGTGACGTCGGCGAAAGAGGGATCTCCGATGTCCGAGACCTGGGACGACTACTACAGCAGCGATCCGACGGCGACGGCCGACACCTCGGTCACCGAGACGCCCGTGGTCGATACGGCCGTGACCAGCGACCTCGACAGCGCAGCCGTCGCCGACGACTGGTCCAGCTGGAACGCGGAGTCGTCGCAGGAGTGGAGCGGATACGCCGAGACGAGCTTCGACGCCGGCACCACCGCCCTGGAGCAGGGCGACACCGAAGGGGCCGCCTATGAGTTCAATATCGCGAGCAACGAGTCCTCGGTCGCGGACAACTACGGCGCCACCGGTGACGACTACGCCGCGACCGCCGACTCCTACACCGCCGAGGCGGCAAGCACCGCCGAGCTCGACAGCTATGACGGCTCGTGACCGCTCGCCCTTCCTCCGAGTGACGCGCACCGGTACGTGAGCATCGATGCCCTTCGCCAGCATTAGCGGCACGCGCTCGGTCGCAGGCTCCCCTCCCACCGTCCGCGCGGTACTGGTGCGGGCCCTACGCGACCAGCACTTCGAGATCACTGCGGAGCAGGTGACCGTGCTCGAGGCCCGGCGCGGATCCTCGATCGGAGCCGCTGCCCTGCAGCGTCAGCGCCTGCCGGTGCTGGCGACCGTCCGCCTGTCTGGCGAGAACGACCACTGCACCGTGCAGATCATTCTGCGGGACGGTTGGCAATCGTCGGCCGGTCGAGTCCTGGGCCTGCAGCGGTCCTACGCCGAGGTGTTCGCCGACGTGCTGGCCGTACTCGACGCCGCGCTCGGTCGGCACGATCCGACCCTCGCGACGAGTGCCCTGCCCGCGCTGAACGGCACAGTGCCCGCACCCGAGGGCCTCCTGGACCGGTTCAACGCTCGAGGGGCCGGAGCGGGTTTCGGCCGCGTCGAGACCTGGCTGGAGGGGCGCAAGCAGGGCGGACCGGAGGCGTGGCGTGGGGTCGCCGTTCTGCGGCTGACGTCGTCCGAAGGCGAAGCCGACGTCCCGCTCATGCGGGTCCAGGCGATGCTCACGGTGGCGCTGCTGGTGTCTCGCTCACCGGGATCGATGCCGCCGGCTCTCGCTGCTGACGTGGAGCGACTCGCCATTCGGCTCGAGCAGGCGCTGGAGGGAGCGGGAGCGCCACGCCTGGCCATCGAGGACGCCGAACTCCCGGTGGTCCGTTTCCTGTGGGAGCAGGCGAGGATCCGCGAGTCCGTGCCGCTCCGCACCTTGCAGCGATGCACGACGTGCCGATTCGAACGCGTGGTCAACCCGGACTTCAAGGCTCTCGTCGAGCGGAACCGCAAGATCCGCGGCCTCGGTGGCGCGCTCGGGGCCAGTGTCTCGAGCCACGGCGCCAGCCCGTTCTTCCTGGTGGGACGGCTGCTTCCGCTGGCGAAACTCGATCCCGAATACGTCTGCCCACGCTGCCAAGGACTCGAGTCCGACGACCGCGTCGTCCTGTTCTGCCCGACCTGCGGTGAACGCCGCGACGAAGCAGTTCTCAAGACCTGCCCGCGCTGTGCCCACGACTTCCGGAAGGCGCTCGAACCCGAACCGCTCTGGCACGAGCCGGCACCACCACCAGCGGTGCCGCAGCTGATGCCGCCTCCGCCGATGATGCCGCTGCAGCCACCGCCGCAGATGCTGCCGCCTCCGGCCCAGGGTCCCGCGCTGCTGCCACCGCCGTCCGGAGCGCCCGTCTCGAGAACGCCCCCTCCGGCCGCGCCGGTGCACTCGCTGGCACCGCCGGCCGGGCCGGCCGTCCGGCTACCTCCACCCAGCGGCGCGCCCGTTCCAGGCTCGATGCCCGTCGGACGCCCGGAGCAAGATCGGGAGCCGCATCCGGAGCACCGTCCCGCCGCCTGGCTGCCGGACCCCTCCGGTCGCCATGAAGCGCGGTGGTGGGACGGCGTCCGCTGGACCGATCAGGTGCTCGACCGCGGCGTGCCGTCGCGCGACCCGGTGCCCGGCGGATGACCCGGTGCCCGGCGGATGACCCGCCGGGCCCGGGCCGACCACGATCAGACCAGCGTGGCGGTGTCGATCACGAACCGGTAGCGGACGTCGCTGGCGACAACCCGCTCCCACGCCTCGTTGATCTTGTCGGCACCGATGACCTCGATCTCGGCGCCGAGGTGGTGCTCGGCGCAGAAGTCGAGCATCTCCTGGGTCTGCGGGATCCCGCCGATCATGGAACCGGCGAGCGTCTTGCCCCCGCCGATCAGCGAGAACGCGGAAATCGGCATCGGCTTCTCCGGCGCCCCGACCTCGACGAGGGTGCCTTCGGCCTTCAACAAGCTCAGGTACTTGTCCATCGGGAGGTTGGCCGAGACGGTGTTCACGATCAGATCGAAGCTGCCCCGGAGCTGCTGAAAGGTCTCCCGCTCGCTGGTGGCGTAGTAGGAGTCGGCTCCCAGCCGGAGACCGTCCTCCTGCTTCTTCAGCGACTGGCTGAGCACGGTGACGTCCGCACCCATCGCGTGGGCGATCTTCACGCCCATGTGACCGAGGCCGCCGAGCCCGATGATGGCGACCTTCTTGCCGGGGCCGGCGCCGAACCGCGACAGCGGGCTGAACAGGGTTATGCCGGCACACAGCAGCGGGGCTGCGGCGTCGAGCTCGATACCCTCCGGGATCCGAAGCACGAAGTCCTCAACGACCACGATATGGGTCGAGTAGCCGCCGGCGGTGGGGCGACCGTCGCGGTCGACCCCGTCGTAGGTGCCGGTCATGCCCTTCAGGCAGTACTGCTCCATGCCCTTCTGGCAGTTCTCGCACTCGCGGCAGGAGTCGACCATGCAGCCGACGCCGACACGGTCCCCGACCTTGTGCTTGCTGACCTCGGACCCGACCTCGGCAACGATGCCGGCGATCTCGTGACCGACCACAATCGGTCGGGTCGGCTCGTTCCACTCCCCGCGGGCGGTGTGGATGTCGGAGTGACAGATCCCGGCGAACTTGATGTCGATGAGGACGTCGTACGGGCCGACGTCGCGCCGCTCGATCGTGGTGGGTTCGAGCGGCTTGTCGGCCGCGAACGAGGCATAGGCGTTGACAGTTTTCATGGGTGCTCCTCTGAGAATCCACGACTCGGTGCTCCGGGCAGCGCCCGGGCGAGCCGATTGGGGGCCGACGCAGCTCGGCGCCAGCGGGTCCATCGTTGCGTGCTCACGGAAACCGTGCCCCGTCCGCCGCGTCTCGCACCTTCCACAGCGCAATTGGCGTAGCCGGGCACCAGAATCAGCCGGGCAGCAGAATCAGCTGGGCAGCCCCGCCGAGGCTGTTGCGGCGCCCACGCCGGGTTGCCGATGCCGAACGGATCCTCGGCCTGCGCCAGTTCGGCGAGTTGGTAGGAGAGGCGGGGCCGCCTTTCAGGCGAATGCGAGGACCGCGCGCGTCGGGTCAGATCGGACGCTGCTGCGGCGTCTGCTTGACCGTCTCGGCCGGGTCGCGGGTGACGACGTCGCCGAGCGCGTCGTCGATCTGCTTCAGTACGTCGGCGTCCAGCCTCACCCCGGCCGCGGCGACGTTGTCGTGCACCTGCTCCGGCTTCGACGCCCCGACAATGGCGGCGGAGACGTTGTCGTTCTGCAACACCCACGCCACGGCCAGCGCGGCCATGGAGATCCCGAGGCCGTCGGCGATCGGCTTCAGCTGCTGGACCCCGGTGAGGACGTCGTCCCGCATCCACCGCTTGATCATGGTGGCGCCGCCCTTGTCGTCGGTGGCGCGGGAGCCGGCGGGCGGTTGACCACCGGGCGTGTACTTGCCGGTCAGCACGCCCTGCGCGATCGGCGACCACACGATCTGCCCGAGGCCGAGCTCCCGACAGGTGGGCACCACTTCGTCCTCGATGACCCGCCACAGCATCGAGTACTGCGGCTGGCTGGAGACGAGCGAGATGCCCAGGTCCGCGGCCAGCGCGTGCGCATTGCGGATCTGCTCGGCGGTCCATTCGCTGACGCCGATGTAGTGCGCCTTGCCGGCGTGAACCACGTCAGCGAACGCCTGCATGGTCTCCTCGAGCGGGGTGAACATGTCGTACCGGTGCGCCTGGTACAGGTCGACGTAGTCCATCTGCAGACGTCGTAGCGAATTGGAGATGCCCTCGAGGATGTGTTTGCGGGACAGCCCGCAGTCGTTCTTCGCCATCGGGTTCGGACCGACCGGCGCGTAGACCTTGGTGAACACCTCCAGCGACTCGCGGCGCTCACCCTTGAGCGCCGCGCCAAGCACCGCCTCCGCGGCGCCGTTGGCGTAGACGTCGGCAGTGTCGAAGCTGGTGATCCCGGCGTCGAGTGCGGCCCGGACGCAGGCCGTCGCCGTGTCGTTCTCGACTTGGCTGCCGTGGGTGAGCCAGTTGCCGTAGACGATTTCCGAGATGTACATACCGGATGTGCCGAGCCGACGGAACTCCATCGCAGGTCCTCTCTGCGGGCGGGTGGTTGGGATCCTCCCCCGTTCTCCGCAGACGTGCGCTTCGGGCGGCGGATCGCCACAGGTCAGTTCCGGGGCTCGACGCAGATGGTGGGTCGACCGAGGGCAGGATCGGGGCGCCACCGCCGACTCCGCGCTGGTCCGCCGCGCTTCAGGAGCACCGGCCGACATCGGTCTACCTGACGGCGTGGGTACGGCGACCCACCGAGGCCGAGAACATCGAAACCAACGCCGGCATCGTCGCCGGCGTGCTGGCGGCCCTCGGCCCAGCTGGCAGCGTGCGCCATGTAGGTCTCATGACAGGCCTCAAGCACTACCTCGGACCCTTCGAGTCCTACGGGCAGGGCGACGTACCGGAGACGCCGTTCCGCGAGGAGCAGCCGAGGCTGTCGACGCCGAACTTCTACTACGCGCAGGAAGACGCGCTGTTCGAGGCGGCGGAGCGGTACGGCTTCACCTGGAGCGTGCACCGCTCCCACACCATCGTCGGGCATGCCGTCGGGACGACGATGAACCTGTCTCTGACGCTGGCCGTGCAAGCGACGCTGTGTCGCGAGCTGGACCGGCCGTTCGCCTTCCCCGGCTCAGCCCAGCAGTGGAACGGGCTGACCGACGTCACCGACGCCGGGCTGCTCGCCGAACAGATGGTGTGGGCGGCCGACACCCCCACCGCAGCGAACGAGGCATTCAACACGGTCAACGGCGACGTCTTCCGCTGGCGCTGGATGTGGCCCCGCATCGCCGCGCACTTCGGAGTCGAACCCGAGGGCTTCACGGGGACACCGCAGCCGTTGGAGAAGCAGATGGTCGGCGTCGAGAGCGACTGGACCCGGATCGCGGAGCGACACGGACTGGTCGAGCCGGACGTCACCCGGCTGGCCTCGTGGTGGCACACCGACGGCGATCTCGGCCGTGAGATCGAGTGCGTCACCGACTTGAGCAAGAGTCGTCAGTTCGGCTTCACCGGCTACCGCTCCACGTGGGACTCGTTCCTGGCCCAGTTCGAGCGGTACCGCGCCGAGCGGTTGATCCCCTGAGCGAAGACTTGACAGCCCCCGCATGGTGAGGGCTGAACACGACGGTCACGCCGCGCCTCCCGAGGCCCGGAGGTCCGCCAGCGCGGAGATCATTTCCCTCGGCTTCCGGCCCGCCCGCATGACCGTGCCGTCCGGCCGGACGAGCGCGCACGTCACCCGGCCGCCGCGCAGCCACCGGTGCAACTCGCTGCCTTCGGCCGCCTGAACCAGCACGGCACCGAGGTGCCGCACGTCGCCCGACTGGCGTGCCGTCGAGGTCGACGAGGAGGTGGAGGTCGACGAGGAGATGACGACAGCGAACCGTCCGCCGGCGACCGCGTCGAAGCGGCGTCCGTCGGCGAGCTTCGTATTCGGGCACAGCCGGCCGACAAGCTTCGAGCCCGCGGGCCGGCGAGCGGCGAGCTCGGTGCGCTGCAACGCCGGGGTCTCGCTTGCGAGAACCAGGCGGGCGAGCGCGGGCACGAGGTGCAGCCGTGGCGCCAGCACCCGCCGCGCCAGGTTGCCCCACTCGCCGCCCTCGGTCATGGCCGTACCGATGAACTTGGCCAGCCGAATCAGCGTCGTAGCGTGCGGCTTCCGCTCGGCCTCGTAAGTGTCCAGCACCCGTTCGGGCAGCGCACCGTCGAGCACGCCGGCCAGCTTCCAGCTGAGGTTGGCCGCATCGCGGATCCCGGCAGAGAGGCCCTGACCGATGAACGGCGGCGTCAGGTGTGCGGCGTCGCCGAGCAGGAAGATCCGCCGGTTCCGCCAACGCTCGGCGACGCGTGCGCGGAAGGTGTACTCCGCGACACGCACCAGGTGCAGCTGCTCGATAGCGATCGCCTTGGTCCACGGTGCGAGCAGCGGACGCAGCCTCGCGGGATCCTGGAAGTCGTCGACCGTTTCGCCCGCGTCGAGGCGGAACTCGAACCGGTAGCGCGTGGCTCCGATGCGCATGTAGGTGGCGGGGCGCTCCGGGTCGCAGACCTGATGCACACCGTCCCACGCGTCGAGCTCGGCTGTTGTCTCGAGATCGACGACCAGCCAGCGTTGCTCGAACTTCAGATCGCGCATCGGCACACCCAGCGTTGCGCGCACGAAGCTGTTGGCTCCGTCGCAACCGAGCACGTACTGCGCCTCGATCGAGTGCTGCTCACCAGTGGTGCGGTCGACGTATCCGACGTGCACGGGTCCGGCGCCGTCCTGCGTCAGCGCGACCACCTCGGCGTTGCCGCACAACGTCACGCTGTCGAAGCACGTGAGGTTCGAACGAAGGATGTCCTCCAGCTCCGGCTGGTCGAACAAGTTGGCCTGGGGGAAACCGTGCTTGCCCTCCGCAGTGCCGCGAAGGAACTCCGCGAGCACGGTATGGCCCCGCGCGAGCAGACGCAGCCCGGCGCAGGGCCGCGACACCGCGGCGAACTCGTCGCCGACGCCCATCCGGGCCAGGATTCGGAAGATCTCGTCGTCCAGATGGACCGCTCGGGGCTGCGGATAGATCTCCTCCCAACGGTCGAGCACCAGGCAGGTCACGCCGTACTGCCCGAGCAGCGTCGCGGCGGTGAGACCAGAGGGGCCGGCGCCGATGACAACGACCGGAAGGGCAGGCGTCGTCATGTCACGAGCCCATCCATGGCCGATTGCATGGTTGCCTCTACGCGATTTGCGAAGAGGACCGCGCTCTCACCGGGATCAGGCCACATCGAGGGGAGCACCCGGCTCCGCAGCTTCGCGGGCAGCGGGAGGTAGGGCAAGAGTCCGACGAGACCCACATTGAGGCCCCACGGAATGGAAATCGACACGGGCAGCACCTTGTAGCGCAGCAGCTTGTCCAGCCCGAGCCTGCGGGCCAGCGCCTGACCGTCGGTGAGGACGAACAGCGTGCTGCCGGCACCGGCGGTCACGATCGGGACGATGGGGACGTCCACCTCCATGGCGAGTTGGGCGAAGCCCGAGCGCCCGGCGAACGTCACGTCGTTGCGTTGCCGGAACGACTTACTGGCCTCGACGTCTCCGCCCGGGAACACCACGACGTGATGACCGGCCGCGAATGCATCCAGCGCCGATTCGCGGCTCGCCGGCCGACTGCCGACCGACTCGAGCAACGGCCCCACCCGCAGAGTCCACGCCAGTTGATGGGTGAGGGCGGTGAGGGGTCGGTCCGACGCCAGTTGATCCAGGACGCCGAGAACGACGAAGACGTTGAGGTCGAAAATGCCGCCGAACCCATGATTGGCGACGACGAGGCAGGGGCGGTCGGGCAACGGTTCGTCGACCTGCACCTCGAGCCGGTGGTAGCGCCGGACGAGCTCGATGCCTACATGACGGAGGAAGCGCAGGACGTTCACGACCGGTTCCGGGACGTCCGTCCCGTCGCTCTCATCAATCGTGCGGCCCGCCAAGTGTCGGTGTCGGTGTCGTCGGTGTGGGTGTCGGTGTCGGTGTCGGTGTCGCGCTGACCGTACCGAGGTCACTGAGCTCCGCCGGACCGTCGTGCCCGAAGGACCGGCACCTTGGGGCCGAGAGCGCCGGACAGCACCATCTCGCCGATCCGCCGCGGCTCACCGAAAGCACCAGATGCACGAGCGCCAGGCCGACGCGACCAGCGCGCAGGGCGACGGCGTTGTTGTAGGTCCGATCGCGGGAGCTGAAGAGAAAAGTGAATTTCGGCATCCTCCGCAGCGTCGAGCAGCGGCCTCCACGCCTGTTCGCGCGTGTCGAGCTCGGCGAAGTAGCGACGTCGGAACTCCTCCAACGCTCCGAGTCGTGGGAGACACGTCCTGCGCCCACATTCTGGCTGCTCGACGCGTTCCGGCCGGAGCGGCCGGAGTCTCGAGCGGTCAGCCGATCGCGGTGCCGAACAGGTGTCCGATGCCGTAGGTCAAGGCCAAGCCGGCAGCACCACCGATGACGACGCGCAGAACTGCTCGCCGCGGAGAACTTCCACCGAGCCGGGCGCTTCCGGCGCCAGCGAGTGCAAGTGCGGCGAGAACCGCTACGAAGGTGACCGGCACACGCCACGACACCGGTGGCAGCAGGATGGCGAGTAGCGGCAGCAGGGCCCCGAGGGTGAACGACAGCGCCGAAGCAGCGGCCGCCTGCACGGGATTGGCCAGGTCGTCAGGGTCGATGTTCAGTTCGGCATCGATGTGTGCCGCCAGCGCATCGTGAGCGGTCAGTTCGTCGGCGACTGTCCGCGCGGTGGAAGCCGACAAGCCCTTCGCCTCGTAGATGGCCGCCAGCTCAGCCAACTCACGTTCGGGTGTACCGGCCAGTTCCCGGCGCTCCTGCGCCAACTGCGCGGTCTCGCTGTCGCGCTGCGTACTCACCGAGACGTATTCGCCCAGTGCCATCGACACCGCCCCGGCCACCAGGCCGGCGAGACCCGCGGTGAAGATCGGACCGCGAGCTGCGGTCGCTCCAGCCACGCCGATCACGATGCCGGCGACGGACACAATCCCGTCGTTGGCGCCAAGAACCCCGGCCCGGAGCCAGTTCAGTCGTCCCGCGGCACCACCGGAGTGGGGCTCGCTGGGATGGGTCGGGTCACCCTGCGCCGCCGCCGCCACCTGCGCCTCGGAGGGGCCCATGCCTTCGCTCACCTGCTTAGTGAAGCAGGCCAGGCGTTGCCCGGGAATGGGATGAACATGGTCGACTGGTCTCGAACGCAGGTTGTCCTCCCGCTAGCACCCCGCAGTGTGTGCGTGCGGTGTGAAGCAGATCCGAAGCTGGCCTGGGTGGTGCACGCTCTGGCCCGACACGACCGACGCGACGCGACACGCCGGACCAGCAAGCCCGTCGCGGTGGGCCAGGTGAGCGACGCTTCCCCGCATGGACCTCGGCCGACAACCCTGGAGTCGGTTCGCGGTCTTCCTCGTGGTCATGCTCCTGCTTGGCGTCCTGCAGCGGAGATGGCTGCTCGTCTCCGTGGACGTCGTATTGCTCGGCTCCGTAGCCGAGAGGGCGCTCGAGGGCGTTGGGGAACAGGGCTACGCCAGCTGGCCTAGCGTGCGTACCGGCTGGCCGGGGGGCTATCTGGTCTGGCGGCCCGCAGCTCTGACCACTGGCGTGGCGGCTGCTTACCTGGGCATCCCGAACGGACTCCTGATGCCGATGCTGGCAGTCGCGACCGCCTACCTCCTCGTTGCTCCGCCGGACGAGAACCGGCGCCCACTCGATGGTTCGAGAGGCTGTCCGTGAGCCTGACGAACGCAACGGAGCGAGACGAGCGGCGTGGATCTGGTGCGCGTCGGGCAGTCGCCTCAGCGGACGAGCGGTGGACATTCTGCTTGCGTGCCATGGCGGTGCTTCTTCTGGTCCTCGTCACCACCATCGGCTACTCCCTGGGCCAGGCGCTGCGTCGCCCCGGAAACGACGGTGCAGCGGCGCGCCTCGCAGAGTGGGCTCGCGACCACCAACTGGGGTGGGCCGTCACCACTTTGGAGAAGGCGAGCTACGACCAGCACCCCCCGCGTCGCGGCGGAGCGCCCGCCGAAGGCGTGCCAGTGGTCGGCGGTTTGGGTCCATCGGGACCGGCCCCGGTGCCGGTGCTGGCAGGGGGGGCTCCGCTACCGCACGAGGGCCAGTGGCAGGTCGTCTCGACCGTAGGGAGCAGGCCGGCCGTGCGGCTGGCCTTCCTGCGTCCCGACGACCAGCACACGTCCTACCTCGCCACCGTGATGTGGCTCGATCCGACGACGCTTTCCGCCCGGCTGCACCCCGGGACCCAGGATCCGGGCGGCCAATGGACGACTCCGAGCGAGATCGACCCCCAGCTCCAGCAGAGCGTCATCGCAGCCTTCCCCGGCGGCTTCCGCCTCAACGGCGACTCCCGCGGCGGCTACTTCGATCAGGGTCGGACGGCCGTCCCGCTCAGGACGGGCGCTGCCTCCTTCGTCGTCGACGTGGACGGTTCGGTGCAGATCGGTCAATGGGGCCGGGACGTGCAGATGAACCCGCGGATCCGGGCCGTGCGACAGAACCTGGACCTGCTCGTCGACGGTGCGAAGGTCAACTCCAGCTGTGGGGACAACCAGTCGTCTGTCTGGGGGCGCACCGTCGGCAACGCCGACTACGTCCCCCGGACCGGGCTGGGACAGCGCGCGGACGGCTCGCTCGTCTTCATCAACAGCCCGGCCACCTCGGTGTGCTCGCTGGCCCGACTGCTGCAGGCCGCCGGCACCGTGCGCGGGATGGAACTCGACATCAACAAGACGTGGGCGATCGGTTACTACTACGACCATGCCGGATCCCTCGTGACGGCGCACAAGAGCCGGCCCGATCAGGACCACAGCGAACAGCGCTACTTCTCACCACAGACCCGCGACTTCATAGCCTTCTACGCCCGCTCCTGAGAGTCGGACGAACCTGGCTCATGCCCGAGAACCCGGGGACGAGGACCCGCAGCGCGGCGGTGAAATGACCGATGAAGACGGCCTTGCCGCCGTTACGCCGGACGGATTCCTCGGCCCGATCGAGGTGCTCCTGCTTGAGGATGCGGTTCGGGATCTTGCGAAGAAGCTTGTTGCCGTACCGCTTCCCGACCTCGCCGGCGACCGGCTTGGACTGTGCCTCGCCCTCATGGCCTTCAGGCGACGACGTGCACCGACGGTGATGAACCGTCGGCACGCGCACCGGCAGGCGCCCATCCTCGTTGTCGTTCGACCCACCGGACAGCACGACCGGTCTGCGATAGGGCCCACCGACCCTGTGCTGCGGCTTCAGTCGGCACTACGGTTGCGCCGGATCACAACGTTGACGCGGCGAAAGCCCCTCCTGGAGGTTGGTCATGTCGCCTTCCGAGCCCCCACGCGCGGATGGACCAGCCCCCGATCTCCCCGACGTCGACCTCGCCGAGGGGCCCGCGAGCCTCGTCGCGTTACGCGATCAGTCGCCGGTTGCGGAAGTCTCGTGGCGGTGCTCAGACGATCATCGTGAGGCCGACGTGCACATCAGAGCGCGGCAGCATGCTGGTCGTTCGGTCGCGGGCGCCCTGATGGACAAGGCTTTGTCCCAGATGGCGAGCCAGGGCATCGAAGCCGTGCATCTGACTCTGGTGCCGGGCCAGCCCGAGACGCCGGAGCTGGTCGAGACCTTGCGGAGCTTGCAACGCTCCTGCGAAAGGCAAGCGAGCGACCGGGCCCCCCGGGGTCGCGGAAGTGCATCTGTGGGCCGCCGGAGCCACCACGCTCGCCAACCTCCGTCTCGAACCCGCGCACACCACGGACTCGGCGCAGGGAGAAAGCCTCCCCCGCCAGCAACCGGCCGGACGAACCTCCGCGGGGGAAGGGCCGCGCCTATGACCGCAGTCGGGGAGAAGACCCGACTCGCGGTACCAGGACTGTCCTTTCCGCTCGGCGCGACGCCTGCCTCCGGTGGGACGAACTTCGCCGTCGCCTCGGCGTCCGCCGACGGCGTCACGCTGTGCCTCTTCGACGAGAACGGCGCGGAGAGCCGCATTCCCCTGACCGAAAACGATGGAGGGGTCTGGCACGGCTTCGTACCCGACGTCGACCCCGGGCAGGCGTACGGCTACCGGGTCGATGGTCCCTACGAGCCGGGACGGGGCTTGCGCCACAACCCGGCGAAGCTCCTGCTCGATCCCTACGCGCGAGCGATCAGTGGCACCGTCCGGTCCGGTCCGGAGGTATTCGGTCACGACCCCGGGAACCCGGACCGCCCCAGCGCCGCGGACTCGGCCGATTTCGTGCCGCGGAGCCTGGTGATCGAACCCGAGCTTCTCTGGCAGGCCCCGCTGGCGCTGCCGACTCGACCGCCACTGCCGTACTCCGAAACGATCATCTACGAGCTGCATGTCAAGGGTTTCTCCATGACCAACCCGGACGTGCCGCCCGAGTTGCGCGGAACCTACGCGGGACTCGGCCACGAGGCGTCGATCGACCACCTCCTCGCCCTCGGCGTCACCGCGGTCGAGCTACTACCGGTACACCAGAACGTGCCCGAGGCGCTCCTGCTCGACCGCGGCCTGACGAACTACTGGGGTTACAACACCATCGGCTTCTTCGCCCCGCACAACGGCTACTCGGCAGCGGTGCGCGCCGGTCACCCGGGTGGGCAGGTAGCCGAGTTCAAGGCGATGGTGGATGCCCTGCACGAGGCGGGGCTCGAGGTGCTGCTCGACGTCGTCTTCAACCACACCGCGGAGGGCAACCAGCTGGGGCCGACGCTCAGCTTCCGAGGGCTCGACAATCGTGGCTACTACCGCTTGGTCCCCGGAGACGAGCGGCACTATTACGACACCACGGGCACCGGCAACTCGCTCAACGCCGACGACCCGGTCACGCTGCAGATGATCATGGACTCGCTGCGGTACTGGCTGCTCGAGATGCACGTCGACGGGTTCCGATTCGACCTCGCTCCCACGCTCGCGCGTCCACAGGGTGGTTTCAGCCAGGTGGCCGCGTTCTTCGACCTGGTCGCGCAGGACCCCGTGGTCTCCCACACGAAGATGATCGCCGAGCCGTGGGACGTCGGGCAGAGCGACAGCTATGACCTCGGACGATTTCCGCCGCTGTGGCGGGAGTGGAACGGCCGCTACCGCGACACCATGCGGGACTTCTGGCGGGGCCAGGACGGTCTACTCGGCGACGTCGCGACCCGGCTCGCGGGATCGTCCGACCTCTACGGCAAGCCGGGGCGTCGACCAACCGCCTCGATCAACCTCATCACCGTGCACGACGGGTTCAGCCTCGCCGACCTCGTCTCCTACAACGAGAAGCACAACGAGGCGAACGGCGAGGACAACCGCGACGGCTCGGCGGAGAACCGGTCCTGGAACTGCGGAGCTGAGGGTCCCACGAGCGATCCGGCGGTGCTTGCCCTGCGCTCCCGCCAGCAGCGGGCGATGCTGACCACGCTGCTGCTGTCCTTCGGCGTCCCGCTGCTGCTCGGCGGGGACGAGCTCGGGAGGACTCAAGGCGGTAACAACAACGCCTACTGCCAGGACAACCCCATCAGTTGGTTGAACTGGGAGCGCGCCGACACCGACCTTCTCGCGTTCACCCGGCGTCTGATCGCCCTGCGGCGAGCCCACCCCGTGTTCCGCCGGCGACGGTTCCTGACCGGCGTCGAGACGGATGACCTGGCCTGGTACACGCCCGCCGGGTCAGCGATGACCGTGGAGAACTGGACCGATCCGCAGGCCCGAAGCCTGGCCCTCTACCTGGACGGGTCCGACGCTCCGGACCGCGCTGTCGACGGCACGCCGCTGCTCGACGACGACTTCCTCGTCCTGCTGAACGGCTGGTGGGAGCCGCTGGCCTTCACGATCCCCCGGACGCGCCCGGGACAGACGTGGAAGCCGGAGATCGACACGTTCGAGCCGTCGGCACCGGCCACTCCTAACCCGCCGAGCGAGGACGGCGTGGTCACCGTCGGCCCGCGTGCCGTTCTGGTCCTGCGCGGTTCGACCCGCTGAGCGAGCCCGGATCCCCACGGGCGATTACGCGGTGCCGGTTCTGTCGGCGACGTAGCTGCCGACGCCCACCGCTGCGTTGGCGTTCCGGACGAACCGGAGACCGGAGCCTGCTCCGACCAGACAGTGAGCGGCCGTGACATCGGCCCTCCGCTAATTGCAGGACCACGGTGCTCGATCCGTCGTCGCTCGGCTGGTACGCAGGAGCCGTGAGCCACTCTGGCCACTTCGGCCTGGTCATTCCGCGGACGTCTCCTGACCAAAGAGGGGCAGGGGCGCACGTCTTCCGATCAGCCGCCCCCGGCACCGTGATGATTGGGCTGGAGGGCCGCGAGCGCTGACCGGAGCCGGCGCCCGGCCTCGTCGGCAACGGGCTGGAGGTCGGGGTTGTCCGGGAGGCTGACGATGACCTGCGGGTCGAGCGCCGAGATGGTGGTCCGGTCCTCGTACCGACGGACGACCACGGCTTGTCCGAGCGGACCACCACCTGAAGGGCGGCGGCGAACAACCCGGAGAACTGCTTGCCGACCACGGCCCGCGCCTGCACCGACTGCGAGCCGGTGGTCTCCCAGCCCGCGCCGGCCCACGCGTGCTCGACGCGAGGGGCGAAGAAGCCGAGCCCGACGGGGATCAGCGCCCACACGGTGAGCGCCACCCCGAAGTGGGTGGCGGTGAACCGGTTGAGGCGCCTGAGCGGACCGCGGGCCTTCGAAGCCTGGACGGACGGCGGAGCGGACGTGGCAGTGGTCGTCATAGGGGCGTTCCCTACAGCGGCGGCAGCTTTGGCGAGGTGTGGATCGGCGGTGGGCGCCGACGGCGGTGGCGGGTGGGCGGTGACCTGCGGAAACGTGGGCATCTCCGTCGCGGTTCTCGCCCACCGTCGATCGTCCGGGGTTGGGGATCGGCGGTGGGCGCCGTCGGCGGGGCGGGTGGGCGGTGTCCTGCGGAAAC
>DATITC010000041.1:0-42783 GCA_035468175.1 Frankiaceae bacterium
GGCCGTCGCCGACTTGGTCGCCGCCGGTCGGGGTGCCCTCTAGAGCTCACCTGTCTCGAGCTCACCCGACCCGAACGCATCCGTCCCGAGCGCATCCGTCCGGAGACCAGGAGGCGGACGATGACCGCGGTTCCACTCGCCGAGCAGGGGCCGGAACGCACCCGCGTCCCCGACGCCAGCGGCCACTTCGGTCCTTACGGCGGACGCTTCGTCCCGGAGGCGCTCGTCGCGGCGCTCGACGAGCTGGTGGCCGAATACGCCCGGGCCCGCGCCGACAGCGGCTTCGCGGCGGAGCTGTCCGGCCTGCTCACCAACTACGCGGGCCGACCGACCCCGATCACCGAGGCGGCCCGCCTGACCGCGGCCGCCGGCGAGGGCAGCTCGCGCGGTGCCGCCCGCATCCTGCTCAAGCGCGAGGACCTCGCCCACACCGGCTCACACAAGATCAACAATGTGCTCGGGCAGGCGCTGCTCACCCGTCGGATGGGCAAGCAGCGCGTGATCGCCGAGACCGGAGCGGGCCAGCACGGCGTCGCCACCGCCACCGCCTGCGCGCTGCTCGGGCTGGACTGCGTCGTGTACATGGGCGCGGAGGACACCCGCCGCCAAGCGCTCAACGTGGCCCGGATGCGCTTGCTCGGCGCCGAGGTCGTGCCGGTCGAGACCGGCAGCAAGACCCTCAAGGACGCGATCAACGAAGCGATGCGCGACTGGGTGGCCAACGTCGAGAGCACGCACTACTGCATCGGATCGGTGATGGGCCCGCATCCGTTCCCGGCGATGGTGCGCGATTTCCAGCGGATCATCGGCGACGAGGCGCGCGCCGAGATGCTGACGCGCGAGGGGCGGCTTCCGGATGCGGTGGCGGCCTGCGTCGGTGGCGGCAGCAACGCGATCGGCATCTTCACCGCGTTCCTCGACGATGCCGACGTCCGGCTCGTCGGGCTCGAAGCCGGCGGTGACGGCGTCGACACCGACCGGCACGCGGCGACCATCGCCGGTGGCAGCCGTGGGGTGCTGCACGGCATGCGCACCTACCTGCTGCAGGACGAGGACGGGCAGACCCTGCCCACTCACAGCGTGTCCGCCGGGCTGGACTACCCCGGCGTCGGGCCCGAGCACGCCTGGCTGCACGACGCCGGACGGGCCGAGTACCGGGCGATCGACGACCAGACGGCGATGGAAGCGTTCGCGCTGCTGTGCCGGACCGAGGGCATCCTTCCGGCCATCGAGAGCGCCCACGCGATCGCCGGTGGGCTGGACCTTGCCCGTGAGATCGGGCCGGACGGGATCGTGCTCGTCAACCTCTCCGGCCGGGGGGACAAGGACGTGGACACCGCAGCCCGCTGGTTCGGCCTGGTCACCGGCGAGCAGGTCGCCGAGGCCGAGCTGGCGTCCGACGTGACGATGGGCGACGCCGGCGACACGGGAAACGGCTGGTGAGCGCTCCCGCCGCGGCCGATCCCGCTCGCACCGGCCCCGCTAGCACCGACCGGCTCGCCGACGCGTTCGCGGCCGCCAAGGCCGAGAACCGCGCGGTACTCGTCGGGTATCTGCCCGCGGGCTTCCCGACGGTGTCGGGTTCGATCGCCGCGTTGCAGGCGATGGTCGAGGGTGGGGTGGACGTCCTCGAGGTCGGCTTCCCCTACTCCGACCCGCTGATGGACGGGCCGACCATCCAGGAGGCCGTGGACACCGCCCTGGCGCGCGGGGCCCGCAGCGCCGACGTGCTGCACGTCGTGCGGTCCGTGTCGGACGCCGTGCCGACGCTGGTCATGACGTACTGGAACCCGGTGGAGCGCTACGGCCCGCCCCGCTTCGCCGCCGATCTGGCCGCCGCCGGCGGCGTCGGGGCGATCACACCCGATCTGGTGCCCGAGGAAGCGGGGGAGTGGATCGACGCGGCTGCCGCGACCGGCCTCGACCCGGTATTCCTCGTCGCCCCCTCCTCGACCGAGCCGCGGATCAGCGTGGTCGCCGCGGTCAACCGTGGCTTCATCTACGCCGCGTCCACGATGGGTGTGACCGGCGCCCGGTCGGCCATCGGCAACCGGGCGGCCGAATTGGTCGCCCGCGTCCGTCCGCTCACCGACTTGCCGATCGCGGTCGGGCTGGGCGTCAGCACCGGGGACCAGGCCGCCGAGGTGGCCGGCTACGCCGACGGGGTGATCGTAGGATCAGCCTTCGTCCGGGCTCTGCTCGACGCCCCGGACGAGGCGGCAGGAGTCGGCGCGGTACGCTCGCTGGCCGCCGAGCTGGCATCCGGTGTCCGCAGGTCACAGCGCTGACGGCGTGCTGAAACCGCCTGCGCCTCGTCGGGAGGGCTAGCGTGGGTGACGTGCTGATCGCGTCATTTCCGAGCCCGTCCTCCGGCGTGCTGCACCTCGGACCGCTGCCGCTGCGGGCCTACGCCTTCTGCATCGTGCTCGGCATCATCGCTGCGGTCGTCCTTGCCGAGCAGCGTCTTCGGGCGCGTGGGGCCCCCGAGGGCACCGCGACCGAGCTGGCCACGTGGGGAGTTCCCTTCGGGCTGGTCGGCGCGCGGATCTACCACCTGATCACCACCCCGGAGCCGTACTTCGGCAAGGGTGGACATCCCCTCGACGCGTTCGCGATCTGGAACGGCGGCCTCGGTATCTGGGGCGGCATCGCGGCCGGGTTCCTCGGCGGAGTGATTGCGGTACGCCGGATGGGGCTGTCGGTCTGGGTGTGCGCCGACGCGGTTGCCCCGGCGCTCGCCGTCGCGCAGGCGATCGGCCGCTGGGGAAACTACTTCAACCAGGAGCTGTACGGCCGGGCGACCAACCTGCCCTGGGCGGTCCGCATCGATCCCGAGCACCGCGTCGACCCGAACCAGGCGACCTACCACCCCACGTTCCTCTACGAGTCGCTGTGGAACCTCGGGGTCGCCGCCGTCTGCATCTGGGCGGATCGCCGGTACCGGCTCGGCAAGGGCCGCGTCTTCGCGCTCTACGTGGCGCTGTACTGCCTCGGTCGCGCCTGGGTCGAGGCGCTACGGGTGGACGAGGCGCATCGCTTCTTCGGTCTGCGGGTGAACGACTACGTGAGCTTGGCGCTGTTCCTCGCGGG
This sequence comes from Frankiaceae bacterium, assembly GCA_035468175.1. Classification (GTDB taxonomy): domain Bacteria; phylum Actinomycetota; class Actinomycetes; order Frankiales; family Frankiaceae; genus JAVEDQ01. The sequence continues at coordinate 3,091 of DATITC010000041.1, forward strand.
GATGGCGTACCTGGTCGCCCGCCGCGGCCAGCGGGAGCCGGAAACCGCCAGAGCGCATGGAGACCCGGTGCCGGTCGCAGACTCAGTGCCGGCCGGCGAATCGGCCAGCGAATCAGCCGACGAATCGGCCCAGGACGGTGCTCCGGAAGAGGCACACGCCACCGGCCCGACAGGGGGAAATACCCCGTCCAGTGGGGAAGACTGAGGCATGCCCAGTGTCGAACCGGCTTCTCTCGCCGAGCCCGGCCGGTCCCCCGGCGGTCGCCCGGCCGACCAGAACGCCGACAACCTGAACGTCGAACCGCTTGATCACGACCGGGAGATGCGCGAGCACGAGCACGACCACTCCCACCGTGACGTCAGCGGCGGGTGGCTGCGGGCCGGCACCTTCGGCGCCATGGACGGGCTGGTCACCAACGTCTCGCTGATCGCGGGGTTCGCCGGCTCCGCGGTCGCCACCAAGACCGTCGTGCTGGCGGGTATGGCCGGGCTCGTCGCCGGCGCCTTCTCGATGGCGACCGGCGAGTACACGTCGGTCCAGTCCCAGAACGAGGCCCTCGAAGCCGAGGTTGACGTCGAGCGCTTGGAGCTGCACCGGCACCCGCAGGCCGAGCTCCGGGAGCTCGCCGAGGCGTACGAGGCCCGCGGCCTGGACCGTTCCCTCGCCCAAGAGGTCGCCCGCCAGCTCTCCCGTGACCCGGAACAGGCCCTGGTCATCCACGCCCGCGAGGAACTCGGCGTCGATCCGAACAAGCTCCCCTCGCCGTGGGTGGCCGCCGGGTCGTCGTTCGTCGCCTTCGGCATCGGCGCGCTGGTGCCGCTGCTGCCCTATCTGCTCGGGGCGACCTCGGTCTGGCTCTCGCTCGTGCTTAGTGGGATCGCCCTGTTCGCGGCCGGTGCGGTCGTTGCCCGCTTCACGTCACGCTCCGTGCTTTTCGGCGGAAGTCGGCAACTCCTTCTGGGGGCAATTGCCGCGGGCGCCACCTACTTGGTCGGCATGCTGTTCCATGTCGGGGTCGGATAGCGGGAAATGCCGCTCGGCGCGCGGTGCCAGCGGTGCTGCCAATGATGCCGAAAACGCCCGCTGAGCTGCAGAGATACGACCGTCCCCTGAGCATCCCCGGACGGACGTGACCTCTCTTACGCGGGTGGTGCGAACGGAACGGCCGCGGGGTCGTACCGTAGTCGTCGGCGGACTCTCGACGCGAACACCTCCGGCTCGGTGACAGGGAATCTCGACACGTGTCGGAAGGGGCACGTAACCTCTGGTTAACCCCAAACCGACCCCAGCCGGGCCAGGACAGCGTCGTCCGCTCTGTGACCTCCACCAGACGGACGGGAAGCGCTGAATGCCGAGCATCTCGCCCCAGCTGAGAACCCAGCCGGGCCACCCTGCAGCTTCGGCCTCGCAGGGCCTCTATGACCCCTCGTACGAGCACGACGCCTGTGGCGTCGCGTTCGTGGTCGACATGCACGGTCGACCGAGTGCTGACCTGGTCGCGAAGGGCCTCACCGCCCTGCGCAACCTCGATCACCGTGGCGCCAGTGGCTCCGATCCCCGGGTGGGCGATGGTGCGGGAATCCTGATCCAGATTCCGGACGCGTTCCTGCGCGCGGAGGTCTCCTTCCCCCTGCCGCCGCAGGGTTCCTACGCCGTTGGACTGGCCTTCCTGCCGCGCGAGGCGACCCTGCGGGACCACGCCATTCAGCGCATGCGCGCGCTGTGCCGGCAGGAGCGGTTGACGCTGCTCGGCTGGCGCGAGGTACCCACCGAGAACAGCACCCTCGGCGACGCCGCGACCGAGGTCGAGCCGGTAATGCGCCAGCTCTTCATCGGTGGTGCGGACGGCCTCGAACTCGAGCGCCGCGCCTTCTGCCTGCGCAAGCGCGCGGAGCGTGAGCTCGGCGTCTACTTCCCGAGCCTGTCCGGCCGCACGCTGGTCTACAAGGGCATGCTGACCACCACGCAGCTGTCCGAGTACTTCCCGGACCTCGAGGACCCGCGCGTCGAGAGCGCGATCGCGCTGGTGCACAGCCGGTTCTCCACCAACACCTTCCCGAGCTGGCCGCTGGCTCACCCGTACCGCTACGTCGCCCACAACGGCGAGATCAACACCGTGCGCGGGAACCGGAACTGGATGGCCGCGCGCGAGGCGCTGCTGGAGTCCGACCTGTTCGGCAGCGGCTCGATGTCGCGCCTGTTCCCGATCTGTACGCCGGGCGCGAGCGACTCGGCGAGCTTCGACGAGGTGCTCGAGCTGCTCCACCTGGGTGGCCGGAGCCTGCCGCACTCGGTGCTGATGATGATCCCGGAGGCCTGGGAGAACTCGCAGCACATGGACCCGTCGCTGCGCGCGTTCTACCGCTTCCACTCCTGCCTGATGGAGCCGTGGGACGGGCCGGCCAGCATCGCCTTCACCGACGGCACCGTCATCGGCGCCGTCCTCGACCGCAACGGCCTGCGTCCCAGCCGGTACTGGGTCACCGACGACGGCCTGGTCGTGATGGCCAGCGAGGTCGGGGTCCTCGACATCCCGCAGGAGCACGTCGTGTCCAAGGGCCGGCTCCGGCCGGGCCGGATGTTCCTCGTCGACACCGCGCAGGGCCGCATCGTCGACGATGCCGAGATCAAGGCCGGCCTGGCCGCCGAGCACCCGTACGAGCAGTGGCTCGACGCCGGGATGATCGAGCTGCGGGACCTGCCGCAGCGCGCGCACATCATCTACCCGCACCAGTCGGTGCTGCGGCGGCAGCAGGTCTTCGGCTACACCGAAGAAGAGATTCGCATTTTGCTGCTGCCGATGGCTCGCGACGCCGCGGAGCCGATCGGGTCGATGGGTACCGACACCCCGGTCGCCGTGCTGTCGAAGCGTCCGCGCCTGATCTTCGACTACTTCACCCAGCTGTTCGCCCAGGTCACCAACCCGCCGCTGGACGCGATCCGCGAGGAGCTCGTCACCTCCCTCGGTAACGGCCTCGGCCCGGAGGGCAACCTGCTGGTGCCGGCTCCGAGTGACGCACGGCAGGTGTCGATCCCCTTCCCGGTGATCAGCAACGACGACCTCGCGAAGATCACCGGCATCAACGACGACGGCGACCGCCCCGACTTCGCCTCGGTGAAGGTTTCCGGCCTCTACGACGTCGCCGGCGGTTCCGAGGCGATGGCGGCCCGGATCGCGCAGATCTGCGCCCACGTCGACGAGGCGATCGAGGACGGTGCCCGCATCCTGGTGCTCTCCGACCGGGACTCGAGCAAGACCAAGGCACCGATCCCGAGCCTGCTGCTCACCGCCGCGGTCCACCACCACCTCATCCGCGCGAAGACCCGCACCCGCGTCGGTCTCGTCGTCGAGTGCGGCGATGCCCGCGAGGTGCACCACATCGCGCTGCTCGTCGGCTTCGGCGCGGCGGCGGTCAACCCGTACCTGGCGTTCGAGTCGGTCGAGGACCTGATCGCCACCGGTGACCTGCCGAACCTTGACATCGCGAAGGCGCAGCAGAACCTGATCAAGGCGCTCGGCAAGGGCGTCCTCAAGGTGATGTCCAAGATGGGCATCAGCACCGTGGCCTCCTACACCGGCGCGCAGGTCTTCGAGGCGATCGGTCTCGCCTCCGACCTCGTGACGCAGTACTTCACCGGCACCGCCAGCCGCCTGGAGGGCGTCGGACTCGACATCCTCGCTCAGGAGGTCGCCGCCCGGCACGCCCGCGCCTACCCGGAGAACCAGGCCGAGGTCGCCTACCGCGGTCTCGAGATCGGCGGCGAGTACCAGTGGCGCCGCGAGGGCGAGGTGCACCTCTTCAACCCGGAGACGGTGTTCAAGCTCCAGCACTCGACCCGGTCGAAGCGGGTCGAGGTCTTCCGCGATTACACGGCGTCGATCGACAAGCTCTCCCGCGAGGCGGGCACCCTGCGTGGACTGTTCAAGCTCAAGGAGGGCATCCGCAAGCCGGTCCCGATCGAGGAGGTCGAGCCGGTCAGCGAGATCGTCAAGCGGTTCGCCACCGGAGCCATGTCCTACGGCTCGATCAGCGCCGAGGCGCACGAGACGCTGGCCATCGCGATGAACCGCCTCGGCGGTCGCAGCAACACCGGTGAGGGCGGCGAGGACGTCGAGCGCTTCACCCCGATGCCCAACGGTGACTCGAAGCGGTCCGCCGTGAAGCAGGTCGCCAGCGGCCGCTTCGGTGTGACCAGCGAGTACCTGACCAACGCGGACGACATCCAGATCAAGATGGCCCAGGGGGCCAAGCCAGGTGAGGGCGGCCAGCTGCCCGGCCACAAGGTGTATCCGTGGATCGCGCAGGTCCGGCATTCCACACCGGGCGTCGGCCTCATCTCGCCGCCGCCGCACCACGACATCTATTCGATCGAGGATCTCGCCCAGCTGATCCACGACCTGAAGAACGCGAACCCGTCGGCCCGCGTGCACGTCAAGCTGGTCGCCGAGGTCGGGGTCGGCACCGTCGCGGCGGGTGTCGCGAAGGCGCACGCCGACGTGGTGCTCATCAGCGGCCACGACGGCGGCACCGGCGCGGCCCCGCTGACCTCGCTGAAGCATGCCGGCGGACCGTGGGAGCTCGGCCTCGCCGAAACCCAGCAGACGCTGCTGCTCAACGGGCTCCGTGACCGCATCTACGTGCAGGTCGACGGCTCGATGAAGACCGGCCGGGACGTGCTGATCGCCGCGCTGCTCGGTGCCGAGGAGTTCGGCTTCGCGACGGCACCGCTCGTCGTGGCGGGCTGCATCATGATGCGGGTCTGCCACCTGGACACCTGTCCGGTCGGCGTGGCCACCCAGAACCCGGTGCTGCGGCAGCGGTTCACCGGCTCGCCGGACTTCGTCGTCACCTTCTTCGAGTACATCGCCGAGGAGGTGCGGGAGCTGCTCGCGAACCTCGGCTTCCGCTCGATCGACGAGGCCGTGGGACACGCCGAGATGCTCGACATGGTCGCGGCGATCGACCACTGGAAGGCGCAGGGCCTCGACCTGACCCCGCTGCTGCACGTGCCGGAACGCCCCTTCGGCGGCGAGCGGCGGCGGATGCGGGGGCAGGATCATGGCCTGGACCGGGCGCTGGACAACACGCTGATCCAGCTCTGCGAGGGCGCGCTGGAAGACGGCCGTCCGGTCTCACTGGAGCTTCCGATCCGGAACGTCAACCGCACCGTCGGCACGATGCTCGGTCACGAGCTGACCAAGCGCTACGGGGGCAAGGGCCTCCCGGATGACACCATCTCGCTGTACTTCACCGGTTCGGCGGGCCAGTCGTTCGGCGCGTTCGTTCCGCGGGGGATGACGCTTCGGCTCGAGGGCGACGCCAACGACTACGTCGGCAAAGGCCTGTCGGGTGGCCGGATCATCGTCCGCCCGCCGACCAACGCTCCGTTCCGGGCCGAGGACAACATCGTCGCCGGCAACGTGATCCTCTACGGCGCGACCGCCGGCGAGGTCTTCCTCCGCGGCCTGGTGGGGGAACGGTTCTGCGTCCGCAACTCCGGCGCCTACGCCGTGGTCGAGGGCGTCGGGGACCATGGCTGCGAGTACATGACCGGTGGCCGGGTGCTCGTCATCGGCCCGACCGGACGCAACTTCGCCGCCGGGATGAGCGGCGGCGTCGCCTACCTGCTCGACGCCGAGCCGGAACGGGTCAACCCGGAGATGGTCGACCTCGAACCGCTCGACGCCGACGACGAGAACGTCGTCCGTGACCTGCTGACGCAGCACGCCCAGGAGACCGGGTCCCCGGTCGCCGCGGCGCTGCTCGACGACTGGCGTCCCGAGCGGTACACCCGGATCATGCCCCGGGACTACAAGCGCGTCCTCTCCGCGATGCGGGAGGCGGAACAGTCGGGTCGCGACGCCAACGAACTGATCATGGGAGCGCTCCGTGGCTGACCCGACCGGGTTCCTCAAGCACAAGAAGGCCACGCCGCAGCGGCGTCCGGTCGAGGAGCGCCTGCACGACTGGAAGGACGTCTACAAGTCCTTTCCGATCGAGTCGCTGCAGACGCAGGCGACCCGGTGCATGGACTGCGGCATCCCGTTCTGCCACAACGGCTGTCCGCTCGGGAACATCATCCCGGAGTGGAACGACCTGGCGCGGCGCGGTCTGTGGGACGAGGCGATCGACCGCCTGCACGCCACCAACAACTTCCCGGAGTTCACCGGCACGCTGTGCCCGGCTCCGTGTGAAGCGGCGTGCGTACTCGGCATCTCCGACGACCCGGTGACGATCAAGCAGATCGAGGTCACCATCATCGACCAGGCGTGGAAGCGCGGCCTGGTCACCCCGGTGCCGGCGGACGAGACGACCGGCAAGCGGGTCGCGGTCATCGGCAGCGGACCGGCCGGTCTGGCGGCCGCGCAGCAGCTGACCCGGGCGGGACACGAGGTCATCGTCTACGAGCGGGCCGACCGCATCGGCGGGCTGCTCCGCTACGGCATCCCCGAGTTCAAGATGGAGAAGCGGGTCCTCGACCGCCGGTTGGCGCAGATGGAGCAGGAAGGTACGAAGTTCGTGACCTCCTGCAACGTGGGCGTCGACGTCTCAGTGGAGGAACTGCGGCACGCCTACGACGCCGTCGTACTGGCGGTCGGTTCCACCGTCGGGCGCAAGCTCAGGGCCGAGGGCCACGAGCTCGAGGGCATCCACCTGGCCATGGAGTACCTGACTCCCGCGAACCGGGTGCAGGAGGGCGACCTCGCCGAGACCCCGATCTCCGCGGCCGGCAAGCACGTGGTGATCATCGGCGGCGGTGACACCGGCGCCGACTGCCTCGGTACCGCGCACCGGCAGGGTGCCGCGTCCGTCACCCAGCTCGAGATCATGCCCCGGCCGCCGGACCAGCGGTCGCCGTCGACCCCGTGGCCGACGTGGCCGTTGATGTATCGCACGTCGAGCGCGCACGAAGAGGGCGGCGAGCGACTGTTCGCCGTCTCCACCGAGCGCTTCAACGCCGACGAGGACGGGCACGTCCGTTCGCTCGACCTCGTCGAGGTCGAGAGCAAGGACGGAACGTTCGTCGCCGTGGAGCGCAGCGAGCGGCAGATCCAGGCCGACCTGGTGCTGCTGGCGATGGGCTTCACCGGGCCGGAGCCGGAGGGGTTGCTCGCGGCGCTCGGCGTCGAACTCGACAGCCGGGGCAACATCACCCGTTCCGACGCGTGGGAGACGACGCAGCCCGGCGTCTTCGTCTGCGGTGACGCCGGACGGGGGCAGTCGCTGATCGTCTGGGCGATCGCCGAAGGCCGGGCCTGCGCGTCGGCGGTGGACGAGTCGCTGATGGGCAGCAGCCTGCTGCCGGCGCCGATCACCACGACGATGCGCTGAACGGCTGAACCAGCGGGTCCCTCGGCCGATGGGCACGAAAAGGCTTCGCGCACCGGCGTAGGCCGCTACCGTTCCCTCGGGGCGGACCAGGGGAAAGGCGGCTCGGATGACCGACGTTGTCGTCGATTTTGATTCCGCGCTGTCGGCGGGACTGACCGACGCGCATCGGACGGCGGCCGAGGTGCACGTGCTGCGGGCGCGGGCCGAGGGGCTCCGCGGTCCCAGGAGCGGGTCGCGGGCGCTCGTGCTCGCGATGCGAGCCGGTGAGCTGGAGCGGCACCTGCTCGAATCGGTCGGACTGGACCGGGGCGCCGAGTTGTTGCGGGAGATGTTCGAACACCCGGTTACCGTCGCCGCGATCGAGCGGTGGCAGTACGCCCAGGAGCTCGCCCACCGGCTGATCTTCGACTGAGTCGGTTGCGGCCGGTTTCACCGGGCCCGGTCACCCTTTCTTGTCCCTCCGATGGGGCCGGAAGGTTCGCCGCAGGGTGGGGTTGCGCGGCGGGCTGCGGCGTGGTCGATAGACCGGCACACTTCCCGGCATGTCGCGGCTCCCCTCGAGCTCCCCGAGCATCCGGCGCAGGTCGGTGAGGACGCTGCCGACCACCAACCAGGTCGCCGGGCTCAGGTCGGCCGCGCGGGCGGTGCGGATCGTCACCCGCACCGCCTGCCGGGTCTCGGTCAGATGCTGCGCCAGGGTGTTCAGCGCGCTAGGCGAACCGACCCGGCCCTCGTCGTCGACCGCGGCGGAGCCGAAGTCGATCAGCGCGGTCGCGACGGACTCGATGAGCTCCGCCAGCTGCGTCAACAGTTCCGGCGGGAGCGGGACCAGTGACGGCGTGCGGGTCCCCGGCACGTACTGCTGCCGCTGAGCGCTGTCGGCGGCGGCCACCGCCACCGAACCAGGCACGCTGGCGGTGAACAACGGACCCGAGTCCGTCAGCGCCCCCTCATCGGCGGTTGGCTCGATCTCGGAGGCGCGGGCCGCCTCGTCGGCGAGCGTCCGGGCGATGCCCCGGATCTGCACCTGCACGTGTTGCAGCGCGTCGAGTTCGTCCCGGTACAGGCGGGCGGCCGGTCGCGCCTTCCGCGCCCGCGGGTTCAGCCGGACGCTGTCCTCGATCCGTTCGACGGCTTCCTGAGCCCGGGTCAGGTCGGAGGCCAACGCCCGGGCTGAGGCCAGCCGGCGACCGGCTGCCCCGCTCGGCCAGACCCCCGTACGCAGATCCTCGGCGATCTCGCGCAGCAGCGCGGCCTGCCTCTCCGCCAGGCGGCGTACCGCGCGCCCGCTGTCCCGCAGGTGCAGCGGTGGCACCACGACGAGGCTCACCGCAACGCCGACCGCGGCACCGAGCAGGGTCTCCAGCACCCGGGTGTAGGCGTAGCTCTTGGTGGCGGCGCCGATCCCCAGCACCAATAAGGCGCTCACCGGTACCTGACTCGAGCCCGTGGTCCCGAGGGCCAGCGCCTGCCCCAAGGCCATCGCCGCCAGGATGACCAGGGCGATGCTCCACCAGTGCAGGCCCAGCAGCCGGGACAGCCCGTAGGCCAGCAGCACACCTGCGATGACCCCGCCGGTGCGCTGAGCCGCCGACCGCAGCGACTCATACGCGGTGACCTGGATGGTCAGCATCGCTGCCAGCGGGGCGAACACCGGGGGCTGCTTCCCCGGGAGCAGCTGCGCGAGCTGCCAGGCGATGGCGGTAGCGAGCGCCGCCTTGGCCACCTGCGGCCAGCGCACCGGCTCGTCCCTGGCGGCGCCTACCAGTTTGACCAGGCGTTCCCGGACCCGTCCGAACGGTCGGCCGGACAGCCGCGGAAGGCTCACCACGCCGGAGAGCGTGTCACGTCTCTCGGCGGGGCCGAACGCCCGGGGCGCTCAGCTGCCGCTGGAGACCAGGTGCCCGTCGGTGTCGGCGACGAGGTCGTCAGCGTCGGGGGTCCGTCCGTTCAGCAGCTGCTCGCGCCACCGGTCCCGGTCGTACTCCGCCGGTTCGGTCTCGGCCAGGAATGTCCGCAGCACCCGCAGGAACCGGACGGGATCGGTGTGGTGCGGGAAGTGCCCGGCCTCGGCGAACGCTTCCAGCCGGCTGCCGGGCATCGCCTCGTGCGCCCGGGCCGCATGGGCGAACGGGGTCACGCCGTCCCGCGCCCCCCAGATCAGCAACGTCGGCACACCGGCCGCGAGGTAGCACCGGTCCAGGCCGGTGACGACCTGGCCACGAACGTCCACCACGGAACGGAGCGTCCGCAGGAACGCCCGGCGGCTGGTGGCCCGCGCGAGCCTGTCATAGCTGGAGAGCATGAACTCGAGGTCCTGGGTCAGCTCGCCGCCGACGGCACCGACCACATCGGACAGCAGCCGGGCCAGCTTGCGCACCGGAGCGGCGGTGGCGATCGGCATGACCAGCTCGGCACCCGGCAGCGAGGCGAGCCGCAGCAGCGGGTGCACCTCGCGGCCGGCTCCACCGCTGCTGACCAGCACCAGTCGCTCGCACCGCTCAGGGAACTGGTAGGCGAACTGCATCGCCACCCCGCCGCCGAGCGAATGGCCGACGACCGTGACCCGGTCGACGCCGAGCACGGTCAACAGGTCGCGGAGACCGCAGGCATAGGCGCCCACCGCGTAGTCCGCCCGGGGCTTGGCCGAGGCGCCGTGGCCCAGGAGGTCGGGCGCGATCACGGTGTAGTCCCGGGCGAGATCCGTTAACACGGTGGACCAGGTGGAGGAGTCCTGACCGATGCCGTGCACGAGCAGCAGCACCGGACGGCTCCCGTCGAGCGGGCCGGCCTGGCGGAACGCTCGACGGTATCCGTGCAGCGCGCGGAACCGGAGCCGGAACTCATCGATCGGATAAGCAGCCAGGTCAGCCGCTTCTGCTGCCGGTGATTGCTCGACGGTCGGCGCCATCCTCCTGTCGTAGCCGTTGCAGGTTGCCGTCCTGTTGCGTTGTGGTTTCACTGGTAGGAAAGCGGCCTCGGTGTTGCGGCTATCACGGGTAGAGAGGGATCAGCACCAGGAGAAAACGCGTCTGGATTCCCAGACTAAATGCAGCTGACCCGGCAGCGCATACGACATAGACGACGTGCTTCTTTGAGCGATATCCGCGCACGTGGCTGCAGATGTCGTCGGCGCATTGCACCTCCTCCTGCACGATGACGAAACCGCCCGTCGATGCCGCACACCTCGATAGCTCGATCAGTTCGACAAGCGGGAAACGTAAGCTGCCACGGTTCCTCGGGTGGCCAGGACATGCTGACCGGATGTCGGCCGAGCCGAAGTACCGTCGGTCAAGGCGATCTGGACGAGCCAATTCGCCTTTTCATTGCCCGCGCTGGGTGCTCTCTCCAACGTCAGATCCAGGTCATGAGAGACCCGGACGGGCGTAGACGCACGTTCGAGGCGGAGGAGAACTCCCATCGTCTGGGCGCTGGCTCCGACCAGCCCGGTCGTCGGGGCCGCCTCCAAGCGGATCGATCCGGGGTGTGAGCGCGACCAGGCCGCGATGTCCGCAGCCAGGGGAACGACGTTGCGGTCGTTGAACGACGACTGCGGTCGCGCCCTGAAGGCGAGCGGCACGAAGACGAGCAAGAGCGCCAGTGCTCCTGCCACCGACGCTGCCACGCGGACGGGGGCGACTCCTGCGCTCAATCGTCGTGCCACCGGTTGCAGGGCGACTCCGACAGTCGCCCAGCACAGGACGCCTACGGCTCCAGTGAACGGGACCAGATAGGTGAACAGCGGCCCGACCACGTGGTGCACCGCGACGTCGACGGCCACGGCGAGGGTAATCGTGAGCACGACCAGGGGCAGTGCACGGCGTCGCGTCATCGCGATCACCACCGCGCTGATGACGAAGGCCGCGAGCCCGAACACGCCGAACCCCAGAGGTAGGGCGGCCGGCGCCAGGAATCGAGGTCGTGGCGACACGGCGAACACCAGAGCGGGCAGCCTGCCCACGGAGGTGGAGAGTTCGCGCAAACCCTGCGTGTAGCTCCAGTCCGGGGACGTCGACGAGAAGTAGCGCAAGAGCAACGTGATGTTGCCGGGCCGGTGCGTCACCTGCTGCACGACGACCGGAAGCCATAAGAGCAGCAGCACTCCTATGGAGAGCGCAACCGGAGCCAGCCATCTGCGGCGGAGGATCACCCTCGTCTCGTCGGCTGCGTCGGTTTGACGGCGGCTCAGCCGGCCCTTCACGAGGGCCAATGCTGCGACCGCGACGGCAATCGCCCCCACACCGACTGCGTAACCCACGTGGCTCTGCACGCACAGACTGGCGATGCTCAGACTCAGCGGCAGCGCCCAGCGGTCCCCCTCAAGGACAGCCCAGCATGCCAAGACCGCCAGGGTAAAAGGAAGAAAGGGAAGGTAGGGGTTCCAGTCGTTGACGAGGAACCCGGGTGCTGCCGCCAGGAGGCAGGCGCCGGCGGCGATCAGGCCTAGCAGCATCGCGGGAATCCCCGCATGGCGGCGCAGCAGGATGGCTATGCCGACGAGGCAGCCGATATTGGACACGAGGGTCGCGGCCGGCAGCGAAACCGGTGCCGCGCCGGCGAGACGGTAGGGCAACGCCAGGAGATAGAACTCCATCGGACCCGGGTGGTGCCAGCCGAACCTGGAATAGGGCCCCAGGAGTTCGAAATGAGGCCCAATCGAACGCACCGTACGTTCGATGACGGCGTCGTCCCCGAGCGCTGCGATGTGGCTCGGCCGCGCGAGGAGGATGCCGAGAGCGACCAGCAGTGGGGCTGCCATGGCAAGAACAAGAGGAGCGCTAACGCGGTCGACCGAGGCTGACCGGACGCGCTCTAGCATCGTTGGGACCCTACTCGGCCCCATTGACGTCTCGCATCAGGCGGCACTCTGCCGGTCTGTCGTTGCTCGACCCACGAAATTCGACTCGCTATGACATGTGAACCGTACGGTCACCGTTAGCTCACCGGTGTCGAAGCGACGTTGCCGGACGGTTGCGAGCGAGCTCGAATGCTCCGGTTCAGGCGGCCGGCAGCGGGTGTGCCCGGAAGAAGTCCCACATGACCGCGTCAGCGTTGATGGTGAAGGTGGTGCGCCCCACCGCCGCGGCCAGCGCGGCCGAGCCCGGGCTGCCCGGCCAGGCGTGTCCGCCGGTGGTCACGCGGTAGAGCTCGACGGCGCTGCCGGCCGGGCAGTCGTAGCGCAGGTGCGTGACGTCCGAGCCGATGGTGCTCTCCGCGGGAGCCCCGTCGCGGCACCGCTCCCGGGTCGCCCAGCTCGCGAGGATGTCCGGCATCGCTGAGCCTCCGTTCAGCACGCTCCGGGTGGTGGCCGCCCCCGGGATGTCCTGGTTGCGGAGGCCGCCGAGCGTGCGCCCCGATCCGTCCGGCGTGGGCAACCGCGCCGCGGACCGGCTGGGGCTCCCGTCGTAGGGGACGAAGGAGTCCATCGTGCCGTGGAACGTCACCAACGGGACCGGGCGGGACGGCCGGCAGCCGGTGAGGTCGCGGAGGCCGGCGACCGGTGCGGCTGCCGCGAAGCGGTCGGCGTCGGCGCACATGAGCGCGGACGCGAGCATCGCCCCGTTCGAATAGCCGGTGACGTAGATCCGGCGCTGGTCGAGGCACAGGGACTGCTCGAGATGGTCCAGCAGGGCACCGATGTAGGCGACGTCCGGCCCGTCCACGTCCGGCACCCAGTTCGGTACCGGCCCGTCGAGCTGGGGGGTGAGGGTCACGAAGCCTTGGGTTGCTCCGAGCGTCCCGAGGCCGCTCAGCGACGCCTGGAGGCCGGCCGACTCGGCGTATCCGTGCAGATCGAAGACGAGGGGGACGGCGGTCTTTCCGGTGTAGGGGGGCGGCAGCTCCTGGATGTAGGAACCGGAGCGGCCGTTCGCCGCGAACCTTGTTGTGGTGCGTCCCATGGGTGCCGTCGGGCCGGCGCAGCCGGCGGAGGCCTTGGCTCCCGGCGGGACCGGCGTCGTCGAAGTCTTGGGTTGGGCACCACCACCCCCGCTGCACGCGGCGAAAGCGAGGACAGCGGCGAGCAGGAACGCCGAGCGGACCGACCTGACGCGCGCCGACCCGATCCGCACAGACCCGATCCGCGCAGACCCGATCCGCACCGAAGCCTCCTCGAGTGCCCTCGGCGGGATTCGAACCCGCACTGTCGGTGGTTTGAGCACCGTGCCTGCTGCCGGTTGGGCTACGAGGGCGTGCGGCACAATCTAGCTCGCTCAGCACCGCCGGGTAGCCTCGCCAGTTCAGTCGGGCGGCTGATCGGCTTCGGCCTCGCTCCTCCGCCTGCCCCCGCTCAGACAGGAGCCGCATCCCATGAGCACCCGCGAACCGTCCGCCGATACGAGCGGGGCGCGACGCGTGCTCATCGCCGAGGACGAGGCGCTCATCCGCCTCGACCTCAAGGAGATGCTCGAGGAGGAGGGCTACGCCGTCGTCGGTGAGGCCGGCGACGGCGAGACCGCGGTGACGATGGCCGAGCAGCTGCGGCCCGACCTGGTCATCCTGGACATCAAGATGCCGGGACTCGACGGACTCGCGGCGGCCGAGCGGATCGGGGAGGCGCGGCTCGCGCCGGTCGTCATGCTCACCGCGTTCTCCCAGCGGGCGCTGGTCGAGCGGGCGCGGGACGCGGGCGCGATGGCCTACCTGGTCAAGCCGTTCCAGAAGAAGGACCTCGTCCCGGCCATCGAGATGGCGGCCAGTCGGCACGCGCAGATCGTGGGTCTGGAGGCGGAGGTTTCCGACCTCACCGGCCGGCTCGCCGCGCGCAAGCTGCTCGACCGGGCGAAGGCGCTGCTGCAGGCGGAGCGCGGCCTGACCGAGGCCGAGGCGTTCACGTTCATCCAGCGGACCTCGATGAACCGACGGACGACGATGGCGGCCGTCGCGGACGCGGTCCTCACCGGCGGTTTGCGGCCGGCGCCGCCGACGCCCTGACGGTGCCCGTCAAGTATCGACCAAGTTGCGACACTCGCAGTTCTGCCGTTGTTCGGCGTCCGTTCGGACTAGCGTTCCCCGCTGATGGGGGACATCTCGGACCCCCGCAACCCCCTTCGAGGAGAACACGTGCGTGAGACCACGACCCGTCGACTGGCGTCCCTCGCCGTCGGCGCGATGGTGCTGCCGCTGGCCCTGACGGCCTGTAGTAGCAGTAGTTCCGGCGGCAGCGGCGGCAGCGGCGGAGGTGCGGCGGCCCAGTGCGGCAGCGGTGCCGGTGTCGGCAAGCCGTCCGGCGGCACGATCAAGGTCGGCTTCCAGGGCCCGCTGTCCGGGGACAACCAGCAGCTCGGCATCAACGCCGTCGACGGCATGAAGGTCGCCGTCGACCAGGCCAACAAGACCAGCGGACTGCCGTACAAGCTCGAACTGGTGACCAGCGACGACATGGGTTCGCCGGACCAGGGCCCCACCGCGGCGCAGCAGCTCGTCGACAAGGGCGTCGTCGCCGTCGTCGGCCCTATGTTCTCCGGTGCCACCAAGGCCTCGGAGCCGGTGTTCTGCCAGAACGGCGTGCTGTCGGTGAGCCCGTCGGCCACCAACCCGTCGCTGACCTCGCTGGGCTTCAGCAACTTCGTTCGCGTCATCGCCCCGGACACCGTCCAGGGCAAGGCGGTTGCCGACTACATCGTCAAGACGCAGAAGGCCAAGAAGGTCTTCTCGCTCGACGACAAGAGTGAGTACGGCACCGGCCTTTCCAGCGCCCTCGAGCCGCAGCTGCGGGCCGATGGTGCCCAGGTCGTCCACGACGGCATCAACCCGACCAAGGACTACACGTCCGAGGCCACGAAGGTCGTCGGTGAGAACCCGGACGTCCTGTACTACTCCGGCTACTACGCCGAGTTCGCGCTGCTGGCCAAGGCCCTCAAGGCCAAGGGCTTCAAGGGCAAGCTCATGAGCGGTGACGGGTCCAACGACGACCAGTACATCTCGCAGGCGGGTGCCGACGTCGCCAACGGTAGCTACCTGTCCTGCGCCTGCGGTGACGCGAACTCCGACCCCAAGGCGAAGGGCTTCGTCAGCCAGTACGCGGCGCTGAACGCCAACGCCAAGCCGGGCACCTACTCCGGAGAGGCGTACGACGCCACCAACGCGCTCGTCGAGGTCTTGAAGGGTCTCGGTGCCAACGCCGACCGCGCGACCACGCTGGACGCCTACAAGAAGGTCAACTTCAACGGGCTGACCAAGCAGGTCGTCTTCCAGCCGAACGGTGAGGTGCAGGGCGACGCCGTGTACATCTACCAGGTCACCAACGGCCAGCGGAAGGTCCTCGGCCTGACCAAGGACCTGAACAAGTAGCAGGACGGGCTGTAGCACGACGGACACGCTCGGCAGGTAACGTCGCCGCGGTGGGAACGGCCCCTGGAACTTCCCGGGGACGGTCCGCTTCCCACCGCGGCGACGTCTGTCGAGCCCCGCTGGCCCAGCGCGGGGACAGCCCCAGCCCCAAGACCTAACGGAGAAGGACCCCGAGGTGCAGCTGCCCCAGGCGGTGCGGGCCCACAGCCCGACTATTCGCATCGTCGTCACCGCCGTGGCGGTCCTGCTCGTGGTCGCCGGCCTCACAAAGATCGTCCTAGACTCCAATCTCACCTGGTCCCAATTCCTCCAGCTGACCGTGGACGGGCTGACCATCGGCGCGCTCTACGCCGTGATCGCTCTCGGCTACACGCTGGTCTATGGCGTGCTGCAACTGATCAACTTCGCGCACAGCGAGGTGTTCATGTTCGGCGCGTTCGGCGGTCTGTTCGCCGCGCGGTGGGTGGTCGGCAGTTCCGGTCTGCCCCGCGGTGCGGAGTCGGTGGCGTACGTCGCCTTCGGGTTGGGTTGCGGGGCGCTCGCCGGGGCGGTCGCCGCATTCCTGCTCGAACGCACCGCCTACCGGCCGCTGCGCAAGCGGAAAGCTCCGCGGTTGGCGTACCTGATCAGCGCGATCGGGGCCTCACTGTTCGCCTCGAACCTCGCCGGCAAGGAGTTTGGGCGGCAGAACGTGCCGGTCCCGCCGCTGTTCACCGACGGGGTGCTGTTCCGGGTCGGTGGCGCGGAGGTGACGCTGCAGACCCTGTTCATCTTCGGCACTGCCGGTGCGATGCTCATCCTGCTCGAGCGGCTCGTGAACGGCACCCGGCTCGGGTCGGGCATCCGCGCAGTGGCGCAGGACGCGGACACCGCGTCGCTGATGGGCGTGGACGTGGAGCGGATCATCGTCGTCACGTTCATCATTGGCGGTCTGCTCGCCGGTGCCGGCGGCTTCTTGTACGCGATCGTGTTCAACGCGTCGTACAACATGGGCTTCGTGCCGGGTGTCAAGGCGTTCACCGCAGCCGTGCTCGGCGGTATCGGCAACGTCCGCGGTGCCGTCGTCGGTGGGCTGGTGCTCGGCCTCGTGGAGAATTACGGCGGTTACCTCACCCAGGCCAGCTACAAGGACGTCATCGCGTTCGGCGTGCTGGTAATGGTGCTGTTGGTGCGACCGAGCGGTCTGCTCGGGGAGAGGCTGGGTCGCGCAGCATGACTGTCAACGCACCGCCATCGTCGTCGGCGTCGAGCACTGCCGTCAGCAGCCCGCTGAAGCGGCTCGGGGCGTTGCTCGCCGTCTCGCTCGTGGTGGCCCTGATGACAGGGCCGAGCGGCGACAGCCCGACCCCGCTGGCGGGGGTCAAGGGCTCGATCTTTGATGTCCGTGTCTTCAAGTTCCTGCTCGCCGCGGTGGTGATCTGGGCGATCACCTTGGGCTACGCGCGGCTGCAACCGCAGATCGCCGAGCGCCGCGCTGCGGTCACCACCACCAGCCGCCGTCTCTTCGCGCGCCCAGGCTCGCGGCCCATCACCTACCTGTTGCTGCTGGTGCTGGCGATCATCATCCCGCTGCAGCTCTCCCCGGCCGCCCAGCAGGCAGCCGTCACCGACGTCGGCATCTACGCGCTGCTCGCCCTCGGGCTGAACGTCGTCATCGGCTACGCCGGGCTGCTCGACCTCGGCTACATCGCCTTCTACGCCATCGGCGCCTACGCCACGGCGTACTTCACGTCGTCGAGGGCGCTGCCGACGCACTCGTCGGTCCTCTTCAACCCATTCGCCGTTTTTCCGATCGCGCTGCTCATCGCCGCCCTCGCCGGTGTGTTGCTCGGGGGGCCGACGCTGCGGCTCCGCGGCGACTACCTGGCCATCGTCACGCTCGGCTTCGGTGAGATCGTCCAAAAGGTGGCGAACAACGCCGACGGGTTCACCAACGGATCCCGCGGGGCGTTCGGAGTGCCGAAGCTGTCCATCCACGTCGGGCCGATCAACTACCGCTGGGGTATCGATCCGCTGCCGTACTACTACTTGCTCGTGGTGCTGATCGTGCTGGTGATGCTGGCCTTCTCAGCGCTGGAACGCAGCCGGATCGGCCGCGGGTTGGCCGCCATCCGCGAGGACGAGGTCGCGGCCGAGGCCACCGGCGTGCCGACCCTGCGCTACAAGCTCTTGGCGTTCTCCATCGGGGCGTCCACCTCGGGCATCGCCGGGGTCATCTTCGCGACCAAGCAGTTCTTCAACCCGCAGACGTTCAGCCTGCAGGCCTCGCTGCTGGTGCTCACGATCGTCATCTTCGGCGGGATGGGGTCGCTGTTCGGCGTCGTCCTCGGCGCGATCGTCATCCAGGGAACGTTCTTCTTCCTGCGCGACGTCGTGCCGCCGAACGACCGCTACATCTACTTCGGTGCGTTGATCATGGTGATGATGATTTTCCGTCCGCAGGGGTTGCTGCCTTCCCGACGCCGAAGCCAGGAGATCGCGCTGGCGGAGAGCGGTGGAGCTTCGGTCGAGATGCTCAGCGCGGGGACGGTCGTCGAACGATGAGCCCTGCCCTCACCAAGCAAAGCGGTGACGTCGCGCAGCCCGCGGTCGCGGGCGACGTCGTCCTCGACGTCCAGCAGGTGACGCTCCGGTTCGGCGGCCTGACCAGCCTCGACAGTGTCTCCCTGCAGATGCGACGGGGGTCTGTCCTTGCCGTCATCGGACCGAACGGCGCCGGTAAGACGTCGCTGTTCAACTGCCTGACCGGCGCATACACGCCGCAGGAGGGCAGCGTGACCTTCTACCCGAAGCCGGGGGAGTCGGTCGCGGTCCTCGGCAAGCGGCCGCACAAGATCGCCCGGCTCGGGATCGCCCGCACGTTCCAGAACATTCGCCTGTTCCCCGCCCTCACCGTGCTGGAGAATGTGCAGGTCGGGGTCGAGACGCGGCAGAAGAGCGACGCGCTGAGCTCCATGCTCCGGCTGCCGAACGCCCGGCGCGATCAGAAGAACAGCGTCGCCGAGGGATTTCGGCTGCTGGAGCTCGTCGGGCTGCGGGGCAAGAGCAACGAGCTCGCTGCCGCCCTGCCCTACGGGGAGCAGCGACGGCTCGAGATCGCGCGAGCACTGGGGACCGTCCCGTCGTTGCTGCTGCTCGACGAGCCGGCCGCCGGGACCAACCCGACGGAGAAGGCCGAGCTGTCCGCGCTCATCCGGCGGATCGCGGACACCGGCGTCAGCGTCCTGCTGATCGAGCACGACATGCCGCTGGTCATGGGGTTGGCGGACGAGGTGGTGGTCCTGAACTTCGGCAAGGTGATCGCCACCGGACGCCCGGAGCAGGTGCAGCGCAACGCCGCAGTCATCGAGGCCTACCTCGGCGCCGAGTCGGAGGAGACGGCGATCGACGCGACGGACCTGCCGGATGTCGGTTCCGGCCGCCTGCCGGGGACGGCGAAGTCGGGGGAGCCGGGGGAGTCGGCGTGAGCCTTCTCGAGGTCGACGACGTCGCCGTCCGCTACGGCGCGGTGCAGGCCCTGCGCGGGGTTTCCATCTCGGTCGACGAAGGGGAGATCGTCACTCTGCTCGGGGCCAACGGCGCCGGCAAAACGACGACGCTCCGGACTGTCTCGAGTTTGCTGCGGCCGGTCTCCGGCCAGGTCCGCTTTGACGGCAAGCGGGTCGACCGGCTGCCCGCCCACGATGTGGTCGGCATCGGCATCGGGCACGTACCGGAGGGGCGCCGGGTCTTCCCGACGATGACCGTGCAGGAGAACCTGCAAATGGGCGCATACCGCGACCGCAAGCACGTCAAGGAGGACTCCGAGCGGATGCTCGGGATGTTCCCGGTGCTGGCTGAGCGGCGCAAGCAGGACGCCGGGACACTCTCCGGCGGGGAGCAGCAGATGATGGCGATCGCCCGGGCGTTGATGGGCCGGCCGCGGCTGTTGTTGCTCGACGAACCTTCCATGGGTCTCGCCCCGCTGATCGTGGCCCGGATCTTCGAGATCATCCGACAGATCAATGCAGACGGGACGACTGTCCTCCTGGTCGAGCAGAACGCCGCGCAGGCGCTGCGACTGGCCGCCCGCGGCTACGTCCTGGCCAACGGGGAGATCGTGCTGGAGGGCTCGGCGAAGCAACTGCTGGCCGACCCGGCCGTGCGATCGGCCTACCTTGGCGAAGGCGCCTGAGCACCTCATCCGCTTGCGGCAGAACGTCCGGTGGCCTGAACCACCGGACGGTCTGCCGCTAGGCGGTTGGCGTCAGCCGGTCGTGGCCGGGAAGCGGTGCCAGACCCGGTGCTCGGCGAGCAGGTCGACGACGGAGGCGAGCACCTGCTCACCGCCTGAACCGCTGATCACACCGGGCCGGTCTTCCAGGCCCAGTGCCGCGAGCACCGCCACTCCGGAACCCCAGGCTCCGAGCGCCTTCGCGTGCCGGTAGGCCTCGGTCAGCATCAGCGTCACCCGGGGGTCGACCGACGTGGTTGTCGCCGGTTCACCGGCCTTCGCGTCGCGCGATCCCACGGCGTCGGCACCGGGGGTCATCGCCCCGGCGACGAGGATGGTGTCGAACTCGACCGAGCGGGCGGTGAGCAGCGTCCGCTGCACATCCATCGGCTCGCCGCGGTCCGCGAAGATCTTCCCGCCCTTGGGCGCGATGAGCAGCGGCACCATGCCCCCGGCGAAGACCGCCTTCCGGACCGCACGGACCTCGTCGGCGTCGGCGTTCTCGTCGACCAGGATGCCGACCAGCCGCCCGTCGGTCGGCCAACGCTCGCCCACCTGGGACAGCGCCGGGCTGGGGGTCACGTCGACCAGCGGCTGCGTCGCCGCCGGTGCCGGGAGTCCGATGCCGTCCGCGACCTGCGCGCACAGCTCGGTGTCCACGTTGGCCAGCACCTGCAGCTGACGCTCCTTGATGGCCTGCTCGTAGACCTTGCCGAGCTCGAAGGTGTACGCCTGCACGATGTGGTCCTTCTCGACCGGCGTCATGCTCGCCCAGAACAGCCGGGGCTGGCTGAAGTGGTCGTCGAAGGAGGCCGGTGCCTCCCGCACCTTCGTGCTCGCCGCCACCGGTGCGGGCACGTCGATGAACGGCCGCGATCCGGCGGTCTCGGCCTGGAACGGGTTGCCGCCGTCCAAGGAGTGCGGGTGGTAGGGCGCGACCCCCACGTGCACGGCGTGCTGGTGGAAGCCGTCCCGGTGGTTGTCGTTGACGGGGACGTGCGGGCGGTTGATCGGGATCTGCTGGAAGTTCGGCCCGCCGAGCCGGCTGAGCTGGGTGTCCAGGTAGGAGAAGTTCCGCGCCGCCAGCAGCGGGTCGTCGGTGATATCGATCCCGCGCACGAGGTGGCCGGTGTGGAAAGCCACCTGCTCGGTCTCGGCGAAGAAGTTGGTCGGGTTGCCGTTCAGCGTCATCGTGCCGATCGTCTGCACGGGAGCGAGCTCCTCCGGCACGAGCTTCGTCGGGTCGAGCAGGTCTATGCCCTCGAACATCTGGTCCGGCGTGTCGGGGAGGACCTGGACGCCGAAGTCCCACGACGGATACGCGCCGGCCTCGATGGCGTCGGCGAGATCACGACGGTGGAAGTCCGGGTCGGCGCCGGCCGCGAGCTGCGCCTCCTCCCAGGTCAGCGAATGCACTCCGGCCGAGGGCTTCCAGTGGAACTTGACGAGGGTGCTGTTACCAGCCTCGTTCACGAACCGGAACGTGTGGACGCCGAAGCCCTCCATCGTCCGGTAGGAGCGGGGTATCCCGCGGTCGGACATGTTCCAGAGGACGTGGTGGGTCGCCTCGGTGTGCAGCGAGACGAAGTCCCAGAAGGTGTCGTGCGCCGACTGGGCCTGCGGGATCTCGCGGTCCGGGTGCGGCTTCGCGGCGTGGACGATGTCGGGGAATTTGATGCCGTCCTGGATGAAGAAGACCGGCATGTTGTTGCCGACGAGGTCGAAGTTGCCTTCCTCGGTGTAGAACTTCGTCGCGAAACCGCGGGTGTCGCGCACCGTGTCGGCTGAGCCGCGCGAGCCGAGCACCGTCGAGAAGCGCAGGAAGACCGGCGTCTCCACGCCTTCCCGCAGGAACTGCGCGCAGGTGATGTTCGAGGCGGCGCCGTTGGACCGGAAGGTGCCGTGTGCTGCGGTCCCACGGGCGTGGACCACCCGCTCGGGGATCCGCTCGTG
Source organism: Frankiaceae bacterium (assembly GCA_035468175.1). GTDB lineage: Bacteria > Actinomycetota > Actinomycetes > Frankiales > Frankiaceae > JAVEDQ01. The sequence goes on from DATITC010000041.1 coordinate 24,884, forward strand.
GTCGAAGTGCATGATCTTCTCGCGCAGGTGGTGGTCCTGCAGCAGGACCGGGCCCCGCGGGCCGGCCTTCAGCGAGTGGTCGGTGTCGCGGACCCGGACGCCGGTGGCCGTGGTCTGGTACGCCCCGGCCTGGGCCCGGGCGGTCGCCGGTGCGCCGGTGGGCACGCCGGTCGCGGTCCCGGTCAGCGGGGCCTCCTGATCCGCCTTCGGCGGCAGGGGGTCGCGGGGGGCTGTCGGCGCTTCGATGGTCGGCGGTTCGCTGCCGGGCACGCCTGGGATGTGCTTGCTGACCGGCACCCCGTCCGGCGTCACGGCGTCCTTCACGGCCTCCACGACCTGCTCGGCGGCGGCGAGTGGATTCTTCTTGGACGGGGGCATGGGCTGTCTCCTCGACTCACGGATCGTTCTCCGGCGCCCTTTCCCTGGCAGGGGAGTCGCACACGGTCCGCGGTGTCGCCGAACGGTTGCGGTGTGCCGAACGGTTGCGGTGTGCGTTCTGTGCGTTTGCCCACCCCTCGGTCGCTGACCGGGCGAGCCGTAGTACCGATGAGTAACCTGTAACTAGACTCCGATCGTGCGAGGCGACCAGCTTCCGATGAGCCGGGCCGGACGGTCGGTGTCACCCAGAGAATCCGCGGCAGATGCCGGGGGAGTAGGAGCAACGTGGCCCGCGCGGTAGCCCGTGCCCGCGCCGCTACGGCGGCTGACGTGCCGGCCGTTCTCGACCTCTTCGACGAACTGCAGGAGGCGAGTACGCGGACCAGCAGCGCCACCCGCGGCGTCAACGCCCTTCCGGGGGTCGACCACCGGGCCGACGCGGAGCTGCGCTACCGGGCGGCACTCGACGACGTCGACGCCCGACTGTTCGTCGCCGTGGTGGACGACGCCGGCCCTTCCCGCGCCGGGGCGATCGGCGGAGAGGCCACCGGCCGCGAGCGAATCGTCGGCATGGTCCTCTGTACGGTCACCGGCTCCGGCACCTTCGTCGACGCGCCGATCGTCCAGATGAACCACTTCTTCGTCGTGCCGGTCGCGCGCCGACGTGGAGCGGGCCGGGTCCTGGTAGCCGCGGCGACGGCCTGGGCCGAGCAGCGTGGGCTCGACGGTCTCGGCGTCGCCGTCTATCCCGACTCACGGGAGGCCAACCGGTACTTCGCGCGGCTGGGGTTCTCACCCGTCTACGTGCATCGCGTCGCCCCGCTGGCTGGTCTGAAGCGGGTGCTCGGTTCCGCGGTGCCGGCTGCGGCCCGGCAGGAATCCGCGCACGGTGCGCGGCGACGTCTTCGCATTGGCATCACCGGCTCCCGCGCGGTCGTACGCACCCGCCGCTACCCGGTCTGATCGTTCCGAGCTGCCGGTCCTCCGCAGGCTGAACGACTCCCGGTTCAGTCGGGGGCCGGACCTAGACTCGGCTCGTGGCGGACATCGGAATCTCGGAACCTGACACGGCGCCGGCGGGTGCACCAGAGGGTGCAGCCGACCAGCCGCCGCCGCGGGTCCGTCGCCGGCGCGCTCCGCAGAAGCCGGTGGCGGATGCGCCGGCCAAGGGCCGCGGCAAAGGCGGTCCGCCCCAGCGGGACAGGCTGCTGCTCCTGGACGGGCACTCGCTGGCCTACCGGGCCTTCTTCGCGCTGCCGGTCGAGAACTTCTCCACGACGACGGGCCAGCCAACCAACGCCGTCTACGGCTTCACGGCCATGCTCATCAACATCCTGCGGGACGAGGCGCCGACCCACGTCGTCGTGGCGTGGGACGAGGGTCGGCCGACGTTCCGGCACGAGGCCTACGCCGGGTACAAGGCGACGCGGAGTGAGACGCCGTCGGACTTCCGCGGCCAGGTCTCGCTGATCCGCGAGGTGTGCGAGGCGCTGGCGATCCCGATGGTGAGCGCCCCGGGCTTCGAGGCCGACGACGTCATCGCCACGCTCGCGACCGCTGCGGCGGCGGCGGACATGAGCGTGCTCATCGTCACCGGGGACCGGGACGCCCTGCAGCTGGTCAACGACGACATCACCGTGTTGATGACCCGCCGCGGGATCAGCGACATGACCCGGTTCACGCCCGAGGAGGTGCAGGCGAAGTACAGCCTGTCGCCGACGCAGTACCCGGACTTCGCCGCGCTGCGTGGGGACCCGAGCGACAACCTGCCCTCGATCCCGGGGGTCGGGGAGAAGACCGCGTCGAAGTGGATCCAGCAGTTCGGGTCGTTGGACGCGCTGATCGACCGCGTCGACGAGGTGCCGGGCAAGGCGGGCATCGCGCTGCGGGAGAACCTCGCGAACGTCGTCCGCAACCGGCAGCTGACCGAGCTGTCCCGCGACGTGCCGCTCGACGTCGGCCCGTTGGACCTGCAGATCGGGCAGTGGGACCGGGAGTCGGTGCACCAGCTGTTCGACACCTTGCAGTTCCGCGTGCTGCGCGAGCGGCTCTACGCCACGCTGTCCGCCGTCGAGCCGGAGGCGGATGAGGGCTTCGACGTCGAGAGCCGCCTGCTCGCGGCCGGTGAGGTCGCGGAGTGGCTGGATGAGCACGCCCGCACCGGGCGGGTCGGTATCAACGTCAGCGGCACCTGGGGCCGGGGCGTCGGGACGGTTACCGGCCTCGCGCTCGCGGCCTCCGACGGCACCGGCGCGGCCATCGATCCGACCCAGCTGACCGCGGACGACGACAAGGCGCTGGCCGCCTGGCTCGCCGACCCGGACGTGCCCAAGGCGACGCATGACGTCAAGGGGCCGCTGCTCGCCCTGCATGCGCACGGCTGGGAGCTGGCCGGGGTCACCACCGACACGGCGCTGGCCGCCTATCTGGCCCTGCCGGGGCAACGGTCGTTCGATCTGGCCGATCTCGCGTTGCGTTATCTCCGCCGGGAGCTCCGGGCCGAGTCGTCCCCGGACGCCGGGGAGCAGCTGACGCTCGACGGTTCCGGCGAGCAGGACGAGGCGGAGACCCAGGTCGTCCGGGCGCGGGCGATCCTCGATCTCGCCGACGCGCTCGACGCCGATCTCGAACGGCGTGGTGGGACCCGTCTGCTCCGGGAGATGGAGCTTCCGCTGACCTGGGTGCTGGCGCGTATGGAAGGCACCGGCATCGCCGCCGACACCGACCATCTGCAGCGCCTGTCCGACGCCTACGGCGCCGAGGTCCGCACGGCGACGCAGGCCGCCTACGACGCGGTGGGGCACGAGTTCAACCTCGGGTCGCCGAAGCAGCTCCAGGTCGTGCTGTTCGACGAGCTCGGCCTGCCGAAGACGAAGAAGATCAAGACCGGCTACACCACCGACGCCGATGCGCTGGCCTGGCTGGCGACCCACAGCGACCACCCGGTGATCCCGGCGCTGCTGCGGAACCGGGACGTGTCCCGGCTGAAGACCGTCGTCGACTCGTTGCTGCCGATGGTGGACGACGCCGGGCGGATCCACACGTCGTTCCAGCAGATGATCGCGGCCACCGGTCGGCTGTCGTCGACCGACCCGAACCTGCAGAACATCCCGATCCGGAGCGCCGAGGGCCGGCAGATCCGGCAGGCGTTCGTGGTGGGGATCGAGTCTGCCTCGGGCGGGCCCGACAATGTCAGAGCGGGCCAGCCGTTCGAGTGTCTGCTCACGGCCGACTACAGCCAGATCGAGATGCGGATCATGGCGCACCTGTCGAAAGACGCCGGGCTCATCGAGGCGTTCGCGTCCGGCGAGGACCTGCACACCTGGACCGCCTCGCGCGTGCACAACCTGCCGCCCGAGTCCGTCGACCCGGAGCTCCGCCGGCGGATCAAGGCGATGTCGTACGGACTCGCCTATGGGCTGTCCGACTACGGCCTGGCCCAGCAGCTCGGCATCCCGCGGGACGAGGCCCGGGAGCAGATGGAGGCCTACTTCGACCGCTTCGGCGGGGTGCGGGATTACCTGCGCTCGGTGGTCGCCGAGGCCCGCATGAACGGCTACACGGAGACGATCCTCGGCCGCCGCCGCTATCTTCCCGACTTGACCAGCGACAACGGTCAGCGACGGTCGATGGCCGAGCGGATGGCCCTCAACGCCCCGATCCAGGGCTCGGCGGCGGACATCATCAAGATCGCGATGCTCGGAGTGGAGCGGGCGCTGCGGGAGGCGCAGCTGCGCAGCCGCATGTTGCTGCAGGTCCACGACGAACTCGTGCTCGAGATCTGGCCCGGCGAGCGCGAGACCGTGGAGGCGCTGGTCCGGACGGAGATGGGGTCGGCGTTCGAGATGAGCGTGCCGCTCGAGGTCAGCATCGGCGCCGGGCGCACCTGGGACGAGGCCGCGCACTGACGGCGCGGGCTCGGTGCTGAGTCGGCTCCGGTGCTGTGGTCGGCTCCGGTGGTGCCGCGGGCTCCGGTGTTGCTGGACTTCAGAGCTGGCTGGTGCCCGTCCGCCCGTAGCGGTCATCGAGCCGGACGACGTCGTGCAACTCGGTGGTCGAGGCCTCGAGGACGACACTGTCCTCGATCGCGGTCATGCGGTGCCGGGTCCCCGGCGTCAGGTGGACCGCCTCGCCGGGTAGCAGCTCGAAGCTGTCGAGGTCGTGCTCCGTCGGCCCTACCTCGAAGAGCAGCCGGCCCGATTGCACCGACACTGTCTCCTCCTTGACCTCGTGGTACTGCAGCGACAGCGAATGACCGGCGGTGATGTGCAGCGTCTTCCCACAGAACCGGTCCGGCACGAGGGCGAACCACTCCTCGTGGCCCCACGGCTTCTCGACCCGACGGACCTGCTGCACCCACGCTGACTTGTCCACCTGTGCATCGTGCCCGAGCTGACCGTGTGACCTGAGTTGCAGGTGCCGCACTGTTGCGCCGAATTCAGCTCCGTGGAGTTGCCCCCGGCTGCGGGACCGGCGCCGGCAGCCCGGCCGCGAGCCCGTCAAAGGCCTCGCCCACCAGCGCGACGAGGGCGCCGCGGGGGAGTCGGCTGCTGCCGCCGCCGGCGCGCCACCGGAGAACCGCCGTGCGCAGCGCGGTGCAAGCCGAGGCGGCGATCAGGTGCGGGTAGAGGGTCGACTCCGCGTCGAGGTCGAGCCGCTCGGCGATGCCGTCGGTCAGCGCCCGTTCGATGACGACGAACTCGGCGTGGAAGCGCCGCATCAGCACCGGGCTCGAATCCAGAACGGCGAAGCGCAGCGCGGCGCCGGTTTCAGGAACCGGCGCCGGCTTCCTGGTTCCGACGCGGCAGCCGCCAGTTGGGACGGACGAAGTGGCAGGTGTATCCGTGCGGGTACCGCTCCAAGTAGTCCTGATGCTCGGGCTCGGCTTCCCAGAACGGCCCGGCTGCGGCGACCTCGGTGACCACCCGACCCGGCCATAGGCCGGAGGCGTCCACGTCAGCGATCGTGTCCTCCGCGACCCGCTTCTGCTCGTCGTCGGTGTAGAAGATCGCGGAGCGGTACGACGTGCCGAGGTCGTTGCCTTGCCGGTTCAGCGTCGTCGGATCGTGCACCTGGAAGAAGAACTCGAGCAGGTCACGGAACGAGATGACCGTCGGATCGAAGACAATCTCGATCGACTCTGCGTGCCCCGGGTGGTTGCGGTAGGTCGCGTTTGCGTTCTCGCCGCCGGTGTAGCCGACCCGGGTGGACCGCACCCCGGGCCGCTTGCGGATGAGGTCCTGCATACCCCAGAAACAACCCCCGGCGAGGACTGCACGCTCGGTCGTCTCGTTCACGGCTCCTCCTGCATGGCTCGCCCGGCGGTTGCCTGACATTGTGCCGCTCTGAGCGCCTCGGCGCATCCTCGCCGTGTGCTGCGTGCAGTCGGCGGCCTGCAGTCGGCAGGGCGCTACGGCGACAAGCCGCTGCAGTCGCGGCGGTGCTGCCACTCGGCGAGGTCGGCGGCTGCGGCGGGACCTGTCTGAGGCACGGGGACGCCGTGGGTGATGCGGGCCGGAATCCAGGAGTACGCGTCCACGTGGCGTCCGCTGGCGGTGACGCGAAGGACTCCGCTGCGCCCCGACTCCCCGTCCTCGCGGAAGTAGGTGAAGTTGCCGAGTCCGTAGGCAACGAATGCGCCGCCCAGCCGGCCGGCTCCGAAGACCCGGTGGGCGTGGCTGCCGACGATGATGTCTGCACCTGCGGCAGCGAGCGCGCGCGCAAGCGACGTCTGTTCGGCGGAGGCACAGTGGGTCTGCTCCACCCCCCAGTGCAGGAACACGACGAGGGTGTCGACCTGGGGCCGCAACGCCCGGACCGCGGCGAGCAGCCGGGTGCGGTCGATCGAGAAAGCGAGCCCCGGTTGGGTGTCGGTGGCCGACCAGGCCGGAATCAGTGCTGGCTCGAGCCAGTCCAGGGCGGACAGGATCCCGATGCGCTGGCCCTTGATGACCGTGCGGTACGGCCGGTAGGCCTCTGCGGCGTTGTGACCGATCCCGAGCACCGGAAGGTGGGACGAGGCGATCGCGTCGAACGTGTCCTGCATGCCGACCGGGCCGTAGTCGAGGGCGTGGTTGTTCGCCATGTTGACGACGTCGACCCCGGCCGCCTGGAGGGCGGTGAACGACGCCGCCGGAGACCGGAAGTGGTAGTTCTTTCCCGCCGCCGGCTCGCCGCGGTCGGTGATGGCGGTTTCGAGGTTGACCATGGTGAGGTCGGCATTGCTGAGCACGGGTGTGATCGGCGAGAGCACACCGGCCGGGTCGGTCTTGACCCGGTCCGCCAGCAGGGGAAGCCCCGTGGAAACTGCGCCCGCCTCCGTGTCTTGCTGGGCGACGAATTGCGTATCGCCGGCGAACGCGAACGTCACGGGTTGAGCGTCACCTTGCGGGACTGGGGGTCCGGTCTGGGCGGCCGGGCGGGGCAGGGAACTCGCGGTCTGCGGGGGTCCGGCCGCTGCTGGTCTCGCGTCGTGATCGCCTGAACCCACGCCCGTGCTGCACGCCACGAGCACGGTGCAGCCCGAGAGCAGGAGCGATATACGGGCCACCGTCCTCAGCACCGGGCGAGCGTATTCGTCGTCGGCGCATCCGGCGGCGTCGCGGGAGTCGGCGCGCCCAGGTAACGGCACGTGGACCCCGGAAGGGTCACCGGTTGACCGGCTCATGAAGGGCCGGCGGGCGCGCTTCCGATCAGGCCCCTCGGGCAGATGCAATGCGTGCCTCGAACCTCTTCCGTCCAGCTGCCCGAACCGCTTCACCTGATCGACGGCAAGCGGGTCCCGTCCGCGAGCGACGAGACGGATCCGGTTGACCGACCCCTCCACTGGTGAGTTCCTCGCCGACGTGCCCGCCGGCTCCGGGCAGGACGCCGCTGCCCCCTCGACCCCTCGACCCTCATGGGGCCGATGGTCGACGAGGCGCAGCGCGCCGTCGTCGACCGGCACGTCCGGGAAGCCGTCGCGGCCGGCGCTGAGATCAGGTGCGGCGGAACGGTGCCCGAGGGCCCCGGTTCCTTCTACCCGCCGACCGTCCTGGTCGGCTGCACACCGGACATGGCCGTGATGCGCGAGGAGACCTTCGGCCCGGTCGCGGCCGTGCAGGTGGTCGACAGCTTCGAGGATGCCCTCGCCGCGGCGTCGATCTCCGACTTCGGCCTCGCCGGCACGGTGCTGACCGCCGACCTGACCCACGCGCAGGAGGCGTGGCGGTCACTGCCGGTCGGGACCGTGACGATCACTGCGGTGTTCGGGGGAGCGCCTGGCGGTTCGGCGACTCCCGGTCCGGGCAGCGGCCAGGGCTTCGGCTACGGCCCGGCGTTCTGCCGCAATCGAGATTGAGTCAGCCGTTCTCGTCCTCCGCGCCAGTGGCGCTGACGGTGTCCGCCAGCTCGTCCTCACTGACCTGGTTGGTGCCTGGCGCCGCGTGCTGACCCGGGAGTCCGGCGGTGCCACCAACGGTCGGTTCGACGGTCCTCGGTTGCTCGGATTCGCTCATGATCTGCGCCTACCCGTCGGGAGGTCGCATAAGCAGCCGCGCCGTCGACGGCCGAGGTCGAGTCCGCTGTCGAGCCGTCCTCGGGTGGATACGCGTCGCCATCAGCTTGTGATCGCCGGACCCAGTCGGCGACGACATCGAGTACCAGCAGGACGACGACGAACCAGGAGAGGGTGGCCACCTTCGCGAAGGCTGGTACCCACTGCCCGCTGTTCGGGAGGTGGAAGCGGAACTGCACCTCGCCGACGTAGAGCGCGGTGAGGGCCAAACACAGCGGTGCCCCGATCCGGAGCAACAGCCGACCCCGCGGCAGAGCCACCGTCAGCACGAGCGCCGCCATGGCGAACGGAGCCGCAAGCGGTTTGACCACGAGCGCGACCACTAGTCCGGTGACGAGCACCGCCACGACCGCACGCACGACTCGGCGATGACGCTCGTCGGGAGCGATCGGATTCACCAGCTCGACCGGCACCGTGCCGGGCCGACGCCAACGACGGCCCGGCAGCGCGACGAGCACCAGGCACAGCAGTAGGGCCGCCGCTGAGATGCCCAGCGCCCACCAGACCCGGTGCTGCGGCGTCCACTCCAGGTGGACGTCGAAGGACGGCTGCTTCGGGTCCACCTTCCAACCGTTCGCGTACCCGTCCACGAGCTTCGGCGCGCCGAGGGATGCGGAGCCGATGGTGGCCTTCCAGCCGGGCGACAGACTCTGCCCGAGTACCAGCCAGAACGACGACGACGCCCCGGACACGTGCAGGTCGAACGACGTCTCGCCCGAGTGCTTGACCGTCACCGCCGGCTGCGGGGCCGACCCCGTGCCGCCGGGCGCCAGCGCCAGCTCCGCGTTCGCCGTCGCGGGTAACGCAGCGCCGTTGACGCTCGACCCCAACTGCAGCCGGTCGACGTCGACGCCTGTCTCAACGCCCGGCGCCGTCCGCAGGAGGTGCTGACCGGCGGAGAGTCGCAGGCTCCCCCCGCACAACTGCAGTGGGAGACCTTGGCGTTGCTCAGCGGCGGACGCGCTACCGGAGACCCGCACCGGCACCGGCTTCCCGTCCACCTTCAGCAGGTCGCTGCGACAGGGCGACGGGATCGACGAGGTCGCCGGCGGGACGCGTAACCCGGCGAGGTCGACCTCGGCCAACGACGCCGGCAGAGCGATCGGCCCCTTGCTGAAGTAGTTGCGGCTGTCGACCTCGCGCACTTGGGCAACGGTCAGCCGGAAAGTGCGGCCGGTGGTCTGCGGGATGGGCACCGAGACGTTACGGACGGTCCCGGCCGGACCGTCCTTCACCGGCGGCACCTGCACCGTCCCGACTGTGCGACCGTCGACCTGAAGGGTCAGAGCCGTCGGGACGGAATGCTGCCCGTCAGCGACGATGGAGAGGCCGAGCCGGTTCGTGCTGACCGGTTGCGGGGAGCGGACCTGCAGCGACACGCCGGTCGGCGACCCGAGCGCTCCCGACCAGGCGGTGCGGGGATCTCCGTCGAAGGCGCTCGACGCACGGTCCGCGACGTCGCCCGGCAGCCGCACCGTTGAGCTGGCCGTGACGACATCGGGGCCGGTGTTCCGGCCAGTCGTCCGGTCGACCAGCGTGTCCGAGGCCGCGGCCGACACCCGGGCCGTCCCAACCACCGAGAAGCTGCGGGCGGTCGGCAGCGTGAAGCTCCGGGCCATCGCCTTCTCGGTGTCCTCCTTGAACGGCTCAGCCGGATCGGCTCGGTCCCGGGTCAGTTGGACGACCAGTCGATGGTTCTGTTCGGCATTACCGGTCTTGGTGAAGAGGTCGGTCGGCAGCCGGAGGACCTCGTCGGCCCGGGCGCCGCCGACGCGGAGCTCGGCGATACCGACCCCGCTTGCGCCGTTGTACTGCGACTGCACCCCGACATTGGTGTCGAGGATCGTCACGTCAACGCGGGAGAACGTCCGCTTCGGGAAGGTGATGGTCTGCCCTGCAGACGTCCGCGACGCGTCGTTCAGGTTGACCGTGACTGGGTTCCCGCCATCGAACGACAACCGGACCTTGGTCATCCAACGGTTGCGCGGACCGGTGATCGGCTGGACCAGATTTACCCGGTCGGTCGTCGTCGGGCTGGAGAGGTTCAGCTGCCAGCGTTCCTTGCGGACGTCGCTGAAGGCCCCGACCCGCCAGGCGGTGGTGAGATCACCATCCACACCGTTCACCGGTCGGTCGGCCGGCGCGTAGGACGTGGGGTTGCCGTAGTCGGTGGCCTCGACCGAGGCGACCCCACGCTGCTCGGCGACGGTCTGAGTATTCGGGTCGCCCTTGATCCGGTCGCTGGTATCGCCACTGAACGTCGGTAGCCGGTTGTCGCTGACGTCGGTGCGCAGGGGCTGCTCGCCGGGTCTCTCCGTAAAGCCGTAGTTCTCGCGCAGCGTGCCCCAACGCTCGGCGCGGCGGCGGTTGCTGTCGGTGAGCAGGAGGTCGGCGCCCTGATCGAGCGCCTGCGCGACATCCGCGTTGCTGCTCGTCGCCGAGTACAGCAGCACACCCGGTCGATTCAGCAGGCCCGTCGCGGCGGCGTCGACGATGCCCTCACCGTCGCCGGCGACGAGCAGCGGGCTCTTGTCCGCCTCGGCCCGCACGATCGGAACCGGGTTCTGGACCGGGAACACGGCGACCGCGGGTGGTTTGGCCGCGTTCGGCGGCTCTGCCAGCGTGACCTCATCGGTCAACGGGACCACGGGGTTCTCCGACACCGTCGGTCCGAAGGTGGTCGGAGCGCCGAGCCCATCCGGCCGCTCGGCGGTGAACATGCCCCAGGTGCGGATGGGCCGAGGCGTGCGGAACCGCTCGTACTGCAGGTCGCTACGGAGCTCGACGTCGCCGACCCCGAGACGGCGGGCGACGTCCGGCAGTGCGGAGATCTCGAACACGCCCTCCTGAAGGCGACGGTCGAGGGCTCGTAGCAGGTCCGCCGACGCCGGCGTGCCGTAGGGGATGAGTTCGCGCGACAGGTAGGGCCGGTCCATCAGCCCGGGGGGCACCGGGTCGAGCGTCGCGCCCCACCGGTAGTGCGAGAAGTCGGCGCCCGGGAGTTCGAGTACGCGAGTGGCGTCGCCGCGGGACTGCATGAAGTCCGCGGACTGCTGCATATAGCTCGGAAGCTGCTCGGCCCGGTCGAGGTTCCGGTCGACGAACTGCCCTTGCCACAGCGGCGACATGTCCAGCGCGATCAGCACCAGGACGATGCCGGCCGCCGCCACCGGCACCGCCCGTCCGGCCGGAAGGCGGAACCGTCGAGAGCTGCGGCTGGGTGCCGTCCGGCTCCGCGAGCGCTCGAACAGCGCCTCGACCGCTGCCGCCAGCAGCACCGCGAGGCCGAGTGAGACCAGCGGCTCGGCGCGCGGCATGCTGCGGAGCGCGAGCCCCGCAGTCGAGCCGGCGGCGAAGTCCTTGAACAAGCCACCGAGGGGGGAGGGGTTGGCGAACGGGTAGACGCCCACCGAGATCGTCGTTCCCACCGCGACCAGCACCACGAAGTAGCTGCGTAGCCGCCACCTGGACACGACGGCGGCGGCGACGGCACACAGCGGTAGGGCGAAGCTGACGGCGATCTGCCCCAGGTTCTCGGTGTAGGTGCGCGCCGGCTGGACCCACGCGTCGATGCCGTCCGCACCGTAGAAGTACCAATTGCCGAGCCCGCGCAGAACTTCGGATGCCTGGGAACCGCTGGCGACCGTCTTCACGGTCTCGGAGTAGGCGAGTACGTCGAGCCCGTAGCCGGACTGCGCGGCCAGGCCCGACATCCACCAGAGGTTGGCCAGGATGACGAGGACCGCGGTCCGCACCGTGAAGGCGAGTGCCTTGCGCAGGGACACCTCGTGGTGCACCCAGACCGCGAACGGGAACCACAGGATGGGACCGAGCAGGACATAGATCAGGCTCGTCGCGTTGACGCTGCCGACCAACGCCACGGTGATCGCGAGCAGCGCCGGGTACCGCCACCGACTACGGCGTTTGACCCCGGCTTCCTCGGCCAGCCGAAGCCCGCGGACGACGAGGGCGATGAGCCAGGGAAGCGCCGCCCAGGGCATGAGGATCGCCGAGATCCGAGCCTCGTATTCGAGCACGTACGGCGACAGCGCGTATGCGAAGGCGGCGACGGCGGAGCTGATCGGCCGCCACCCGAACGTCTGCAGCAGGAACAGCGTCCCGAGGCCGGCGAGGAACAGCAGCGAGCCGGTCCAAAGCCGCTGCGCGACCCAGTCAGGCACGCCGAGATGCTGAAAGGCCCAGTACCAGGGCCCCATCGGCAGCAGGTACCCGATGTTCTGGTGGGTCACGGTGCCGGCGCCGACGTGCGGGTCCCACATGTAGGGGGCCCGGCCGAGCATCCGGTCGGGGTCGAGGTAGAGGTATTGCTTGGTGTCCGCACCGACCCTGCCGGGCGCGGTCAGCAGCAGCGGGATGTAGGAGACGAAGGCGAGCAGCCAGACCGGCCAGGACCGCTGGAAGCCACCCCACCACGGTCGCCGGTGCTGGCTGGTGTTCGACGGCGTCGGGGGCTGCTCGTAGCCGGGGCTGCGGAGGTCGTCCTCGGGTGGCGCGGCGCTCACCGGCGCGAGCGGTTCCGGCGTGCCGCCTGCCCCGCGAGCACGGCGAAGGTCCCGAGCGCCGTGGCGTCCCACGTGAATTGCTCCGCTTGCTTCAGGGCACCGTCGACCAGTGCGGCACGCAGAGCCGGGTCGTTGAGCACCGAGGCCAGTACCTGCCCGAGGTCGGCCACGTCGTCCACGAGTAGCCCGCTGATGCCGTCCGCGACGGCGTCGCTGTGCCCGGCGATTCGCGTCGCGACCGCGGGTGTCCCGCAGGCCGCCGCCTCGGTGAGCGTCATGCCCCAGCCCTCGCGGGCGGAGGCCGATGCCACGACCCAGGCGCGTCGGTAGAGCCGGACCAGCTCGTCGTCGTCGACTCGTCCCACGAGCCGGAGCCACTCGGTAGCGCCCGCGGCGTCGATCTGTTCCTGCAGGTTCTCCCGTTCGTACCCCTCACCGACGATCTCGGCCTCGAGCTCGGGCACGAGTGCTTTCGCGGCGAGCAGGCCCCGGATGAGTCGGTCGAAGCGCTTCACCGGGACGAGGCGCCCGACGGCGACGACGAGCGGGCGCACGGAGCGTTCGCCGCCCGGCGAGAAACGAGGGCTGATCCCTGGCGGCACGACCGTGACCTTTTCCGGACGCATGTGCAGCATCGAGATGATCTCGTGCCGGGACGACTCGGAGAGCGTGACGATCTCGGACCTTCGATAGAGCGGCGGGGCCAGCTTCGACTCGATCGTCTCTCCGACCCGGGCCATGTGCGGAGGCAGGACCATCCGCCACATCTCTGCGTGAACGTGGTGGAGGAACACGATGCGCGGTTTACGCGACCAGACCGGTGACAGGAATGGCATGCCGTTCCAGATCTCGACCAGGCCGTCGTAGCTCCCGTTGCGACCCGCGATGCTCGCCGCCGCGCTCCGTGGGAAAACCGCGTAGCGGCCCGCCTTGCGGATCACCTGGTAGCCGTTGCGCACTTTGTAGTCCGGGTGGTTCTGGGCCCGGGCCGTGCGCTGAACCACCTCGAGGCCGGCCCGTGCCCACCGCTCCGCGACCTTGTCCGCGTGCACCTCTGACCCACCCGCCTCGGGGTCTTCGAGGTCGCGCCAGGCGAGCATCAGCACGCGTTGCAGGCCGGACTCCCGGATCATCTCCTCGAGAGACGGCGCATCCGCCCCGTCCGGGCCCGGGGTGCCGGAGACGGCCGGGGGGGTGGTCTGCCCGTTCACGAGACCCTCCTGGGTCGAAGAGCGGCCAACAGCACCAGACCACCGGTGACGGCGGCCAGCGTGGCCTGGACCGCGAGGTCAGCCTCGGCCGTAGCCCTGGGATCCCCGTCCGCGGCGAGCAACAGCGGGATGATCACCGCGGTCCCGACCAGCAACGCGAGGACTGCTCGTCGATGACCGGCACCGAGCAGGTAGTGGGTGAACAGTACCGTCGCGCCGAGGCAGGTCATCGCCAGCGCCAGCGGCCACAGCGCGTGGGCCGCAGACAGGTAGCGGGCGCCGAACGCGAGCTTGATGAGGAACTCCGGCGCGAGTACCGCGAGCCCCAGGAGCAGTGCGGCCGGGACGGCGAAGATCGCAAGGGTCCCGCCGAGCTGGCGCAAGGCGTGCTCACCCTTGTCGCGGCGGCTCGCCGCCTCGGGCAGCAAGAAGCTCGAGAGGACCAGTGCGGCGAACACGAGCGCTTTGGAGGCCACCGAGATAGCCGCGTAGGCGCCGGTCGCGCTCGGTCGCTCCCGGCCCAGGATGACGACGTCGACGTTCTGCAACAGCCCCAACAGCCCCAGTGCCAGCAGGGCGATGCCGACGTCAGTGACGAGACGGCGTTCACGGGGGAGGGCGAGAGCCGGCGGCACCGGCGGCCCGGGCTCGAGTGCTCTGCCGGCCGGGTGCCGGGACAGGTACCACCGGGCGTGCACGTCGCCGCTTGCCACGCCGATCAGCAGCCCGAGGGCGACCCCGGTGGAGCCCATCCCGGCGAACACCAGGACCACCGTCAACACGCTCCGTAGGCCACCCTCGATCAAGAGGTTGACCGCAAGCCCGCGGTAGGCGTGCTGCGCCTGGAGCAGGCCCCGGTCCACGCACAACAGCCCCCACGCGGCGCCGGCGACGAGTACCACGACGATGCCCGCACGGTCGTCGACCGACAGCTGCGTGCTCAGCACGCCGCACAGCAGGGTCGCCAGGACGGCGACGACGGCCACGACCATCAGGCCCACTCGCCGAATGCGTCGGGCCCACGCCGGGATCAGTTCGGTGTGACCCGTGGTCCGCCAGCGGGTCGCCCGGCGCACGATGCCCACCAGCAGCGCGCTGCCCGGCATCGACACGACGAAGAAGATCGCCACCAGCTGAGCTTGGGTCCCGTAGCCCGTGGTGCTGAGGATCCGGGCGACTGCGAGTGTCACCAGGACGTTGGCGGCGTTCGCCACGAAGCCGGCGAAGGCGAGCGGGGTCGCTTCGCGCACGGCCTGTGACGATCGCTCGGCCCCGCCGGACGGCGATGCGGGCGCGTGCCCGTCCGCCCCGGCGACGACCGGGGCACCGGGGGATGAGGCGGGACTTACAGGGCGGACGATCGGCTCCGAGCTGGTGGCTGTGCGAGGCGGGCGAGGCGGAACACTCCCCGCGAGGCTACCCATCCGGGACCCTCCGGGCCCTTGCCGACGCGCCCGCATCGGCAACGCCACACTCATCTCGACGGAGGACTCAGTCCTCGCCGCCCCGCCCGACGTGATCTGTGCGGATCTTGTCGCGCTGACCTGCAGGAATAGTCGCATAATCCGCACAGATCAACTTCTGTGGGGCCGCCCACATCCAGTCAGCGGAGCAGCCCACCCTGTTCGGCCGTGCGCCGTTCGCTCTCGAGGTCGGCGTCCACCATCTGGTGAACCAGCTCCTCGAAGCCGACGTTCGGCTCCCACCCCAATAGCTCGCGTGCCTTGGTTGCATCCCCGACGAGGAGGTCCACCTCGGCGGGCCGGAAGAAACGCGGATCCTGCACGACGTGCTTCTGCCAGTCGTCGATACCGGCGCGCAGGAACGCCGTCTCGAGCAGTTCCCGGATGCTGTGGGTCTTTCCGGTGGCGACGACGAAGTCCTGCGGCTCGTCCTGCTGCAGCATCCGCCACATCGCCTCGACGTAGTCGCCGGCGAAGCCCCAGTCCCGTCGGGCCTCGAGGTTGCCGAGTGCCAGCGTCTCCTGCAAACCCAAGGCGATCCGGGCCACGGCTCGGGTCACCTTGCGAGTCACGAACTCGGTGCCGCGCCGCGGGCTCTCGTGGTTGAACAGGATCCCGGAGGTCGCATGCGCACCGTAGGACTCGCGGTAGTTGACGGTCATGTAGTGGCCGAAGGTTTTGGCCACGCCGTACGGCGAGCGGGGATGGAACGGCGTGGTCTCCTGCTGCGGTACCTCGCGCACCTTGCCGAACATCTCCGAGGACGAGGCCTGGTAGAAGCGCACTCGGCTCATGTCGTTCGAGGTCGAGATGCGAATCGCCTCGAGCACGCGGAGCACACCCATTCCGGTGATCTCGCCGGTGAGTTCGGCTTGGCGCCAGGACAGGCCGACGAAACTGATGGCGGCGAGGTTGTAGACCTCGTCCGGCTGGGCGATCTCCATCGCCCCGATCAGGCTCGGAAGGTCGGTCAGGTCACCCTCGAGCAGTTCCACGCCGGGGACGATCCGTTCGAGGATCGGCAGCTTCGGGTTGCTCTGACCGCGGACCAGCCCGAAGACCTCGTACCCCTTCGCGGTGAGCAGTTCACCGAGGTACATGCCGTCCTGGCCGGTGATTCCGGTGATGAGCGCGCGAGGCATGGTCTCCTACTGGGTTGGGGTCGCCAGGACATGTGGCCGATTCGCCGGGCGCACGTACCGCTGGAGACGGAGGAAGGGTTTCTCGACCACACCGTAGGAGGTCAGGGCCAGAGTCAGCACCACCGCCACTCGGACCGCTTGTGTCGGCCAGTAGGAAAGGCCCAACCACGCGCTGTTGAGCACGAGGTAGACCGGCCAGTGCCAGAGGTACAGCCCGTAGGAGATGCGTCCGATCCCCACCATCGGCGGCCACGCGAGCAGGCGGGAGAGCCGGCTGCGAGGGGTGGTGACGACTGCCGCCAGGAGCATGGCTGCGAGCAGTGCCACGACCGACAGGCCGCCGAGGTAGTAGATGGACGACCGCCACGAGCCGAATACGACCATGGCCAGCAACGCCACCAGCGCTCCAGGCGCCACCGCCGTGCTGACCCGCGCGATGTGCCCGCGAAGAGTCGCAGAGCCGTGGGCGAGTGCCAGCGCCAGCAGGCATCCGACCAGCAGTTGTTGCGCGCGCGTGTCCGGCGCGAAGTACAGACGCGGGACCGACGACTGCCCCCGCCACAGGAGCAACGGCAGCACGGCGGACAGCACGGCCAGCACGCCCGCGACCAGCACGACAGTCCGTACTCCACCGCGCCGGAGAGCCATCAGCAGGAGGACCGGCCAGACCAGGTAGAAGTGCTCCTCGATCGACAGCGACCAGGTGTGCTCGACGAGCCCCAGCACGGGTACGTGTCCGGTCGCCGCCTGGAAGTCGCTCACGTAGAGGGCGCTGCCGATGATCCCCGAAGTCAGGCCGATCGTGCCCACGGGGTTCGGCACCAGTGCCGCGTACAGCGCGGCTGCGGCCAGCAGCACCAGTAGTGCCGGGAGGAGCCGGAGCACCCGTCGGGCATAGAACCAGCGGAGCTTGATCGTCCTTGTCCTGATCGCCTCCGACAGCAGCAGCGACGTGATGAGGAAGCCCGACAGGACGAAGAAGACGTCGACGCCGATCGATCCCCCGGAAGCCCACGCCGCGCCGGTGTGGAAAGCCAGGACCGCGAGGATCGCGAGCGCGCGGATGCCGTCGAGCCCGTCGAGCCGACCCTCCCCGTCCCCGCTCATGTGCCCGGCAGGGCAGGCCCCGCGTACAGCTGGTACTGACCCACGCTGGCGATCACTCGCTGACCCGGCCCGGGGGGCGGCGACGTTCCGTCGTTGAAGGCGAGTACCACGACCCATGGGACCTGGTCCTGGTCAGACGTCAGGTGAACCCCGAACGGCACGCGCCAGAAGGGGATGGCGCGGACGTCCAACCCCTTCTTCTGAGCGGCCAGCAGCACGCCGGCGCCGACGAAGGGGGTGCCGACCAGCACCGGACGGGTGGTGGGGGCGAAGTCGATCCGCACCAGGTCGTCACGGTGGCCGGACATCCACGTGTCGATCGCGTCGGCCAGCCCCGGCACCACGTGTTCGCTGTCCATCTGCGAGGCGTCCGCGTGGACCGCCCCGGCCGTGTTCGATCCCGCCAGCACGATGAGTACCACCGCTACGGCCGCGGCCCCAAGGCGAGGAAGGGCGGACGGCCCCCGCGTCAGCCTCGACCGCAGCCGGTCGACGACGGGCGACGTGCCGCGGAGGTAGGC
>DATITC010000042.1:0-4043 GCA_035468175.1 Frankiaceae bacterium
ACATCGCCAGCAGACCGAGGGGCGCATTCGGATTGAAGCTGCGGTCCAACGGGGCGTCGTTGTGACACAGCGGCGTGCCGGTGATGCCGGTGAAGAAGACGGCCGGGTTGTGCCCCTTCTTGTAGAGCGGGTCTTGCACGCCTTTGACCGTTCCGTACCCGACTCCCTGGAAGCATCGCCAGGGCATCGATTCCTCGTAGGAGCGCCAGGTGTGTTGGGTGCCGAGGGCGCTGAACAGGTTCGGGGCATCGACGGGTTGGGACAAGGCGTTCTGGACGACGGTCGCGCTCCCCGCCGTCATCACCAGGTAGTTCTGCAGCTGTTGGGTTGACCCGTGTAGTGCGTGAACAGCCGGCCCACTACGACTACGTCGACTGGCAGGACCTCGGGCCCGCCGGGGTGGAGGTGGGGTCAGCGATCGTGCTGGCCGCACAGAAGCTCAGCCATGCGCTGCGCCCGGCCCGCGCGACAACATGACACTCCTGATGGTGCAACATGCGCTG
The DNA here is from genome assembly GCA_035468175.1 of Frankiaceae bacterium. Lineage (GTDB taxonomy): Bacteria > Actinomycetota > Actinomycetes > Frankiales > Frankiaceae > JAVEDQ01. The sequence continues at coordinate 504 of DATITC010000042.1, forward strand.
ACGGCTGTTGCTTAGCGATCTCCCGTACGCGGTAGAACGACTCCACTCGCGATCGCAGTCGTTCAGAAGGGATACCGCATGGGCGAGCGGATGACCGGCGCCGACGCCGCATGGCTGCACATGGACCGGCCGACCAACCGGATGATCGTCAACATGGTCGCCTGGTTCGAGCAGGAGCCGGACTGGGACGAGATGCGGACGACGCTGCAGAAGCGGTGGGTCGACGTCTACCCCCGCTTCCGACAGGTGGTCCGTGAACCGGTCGTCACGCTGGGGCGGATGGCCGTACCGGAATGGGTGGAGGCCGACGACTTCGAGCTGGACGACCACATCGTCACTGGGCGGATATCGGAGCCGGGCGACGATGCATCGCTGCACGCCTACGTCGAGCTGCAGGTGTCGGAGCCGCTGCCCAAGAACCAGCCTTTGTGGCAGCTGCATTTCCTCAGCGGCTACCGGGATGGCGGCGCGATACTGCTGCGTGCGAGCCACGCCCTCGGCGACGGAACCGCGCTGATGCACGCCCTCCTGGCGCTCGCCGACGACGCCCCCGACAAGCTGGAGCAGGGGCCGGCGGCGCTGGTCGACGCGCCGGTGGACGAGGACACCGGCCCCAAGGGTTATGACTCGGTCTGGCGTTTCGTCGCCGGCTACCTCGACAACCTCGGCGGCTTCGCGCGCGGTCAGTTCGGGCGAGGTCGGGACTTCGTGTCGCACGCCCTGACGAACCTCAAGCTGATCCCGGCGCTGCAGGACCGTAAGACCGTCCTGCGAAGGCCGCTGGACACCGAGAAGCGCGTCACCTGGACGACCTCCGTGCCCCTCGACGCGGTCCGCGCCGCCGCTAAGGATGCCGACGCCACCATCAACGACGTGCTTCTCGCCGGCATCGCCGCCGCTACCGGCCGCTACCTGCGTGAGCACGGCAGCGAGGTCGACGAGATCGGCATGATGCTGCCGTTCAACCTGCGGTCGTTGGACCAGCCGATGCCTCGCACCCTGGGCAACAAGTTCGGGCTCGTGTTCCCCGTGCTGCCGGTTCAGGAGATGGACCGGCAGGCCCGCATCGACGAGGTGCACGGCGTCATGCAGCACATCAAGGCATCCGATCAGGGACGGGTCGTCTTCGCCTGGGTCAGCTCGCTCGGGACGACGCCCACCGAGGTAGTTCATTTGGGTATTGACCGGTACGCCGGGATGAGCTCGCTGATCGTCACGAACGTCCCCGGGCCGAAAACCCCCATCAGCATCGCCGGGAAAGAGGTCACGGGACTGCTGTTCTGGGTGCCGACCTCGGGCCCGGTCGGGGTCGGGTTGTCGCTGATCAGCTACGCCGGTGAGCTGACCGTTGGGATCATGGTCGACGCCGGTCTCATGCCGGACGTCGAGCGCTTCCGGGAGCTTCTCGACGAGGAGTTGTCGGCCTTCGTCCGCGCGTGACGGGAGTTCGGAGTTGTCGTTCCCTCTGCATTAAGTTGGCGGCATGAGCACGCCCTCCTCGCCCGACGGTGACGCCAGCAACAGCGCTATCGATTCCACCATCGACGAGCTCTGGGAGGGCCGTGCCGACCTGACCCCGGACAACGATGACGCCCGCAAGATCGTCGTTGCCGCGGTCGACGCGCTCGACGCCGGGACGGCCCGCGTCGCCGTGGTCGGCGCGGACGGCGAGGTGCACGTCGACGAGCGGGCCAAGCGCGCGATCCTGCTGTCGTTCAAGGTGCTGCCGATGACGGATACGTCGGCGGGCGACTTCCAGTACCACGACCGGGTGCCGCTGAAGACCCGCTTCGACGGTGTCCGCGTCGTGCCCGGCGCGATCGCCCGCTGGGGGTCGCACCTGGAGCCCGGCGTCGTGCTCATGCCCAGCTACACCAACATCGGCGGCTACGTCGGCTCCGGCTCGATGGTCGACACCTGGGCCACCGTCGGCTCCTGCGCGCAGGTCGGCCGCAACGTCCACCTGTCCGGCGGTGTCGGCCTGGGTGGCGTGCTCGAGCCCCCGTCCGCACGGCCGGTGGTGATCGAGGACGACGCCTTCATCGGCTCGCGCTGCATGATCGTCGAGGGCGCCCGCGTGCGGCGCGGCGCCAAACTCGGTGCCGGCTCCATCCTCACCAACAGCACCCGCGTGTTCGACGCAGAGACCGGCGACGAACTGCCCCGGGGCGAGGTGCCGGAGCGGGCCGTCGCCGTCGGATCCACCAAGGTGCGGAGCTTCCCCGGCGGCGAGTTCGGCATGCCCTGCCTGCTGGTGCTCCGTCGGCTGGCCGAAGACGAGATCCACGACAAGACCGCGCTCAACGACGTGCTCCGCCAGCACGGCGTCAGCACCTGAGCCGGCGGACCGAACCGCGATGCCGGCGTCCGCACTGGACCTGAGCGCCGATCCCGTCGACCTCACCGCTGCACTCGTCGACGTGCCGTCGGTCAGTGGCGACGAGAAGCAGATCGCCGACCTCATCGAGGCGGCGCTGCTGGCGCTGCCCGGCCTGTCGGTGACGCGGGACGGCGACGCGCTCGTCGCCCGCACCGACCTCGGCCGGCCGACGCGGGTATTGCTCGCGGGGCACCTCGACACGGTGCCGACCGCTGACAACGCGCCGTCGGCCCGGGCCGACGGCCGCCTGCTCGGCTGCGGGACCTCGGACATGAAATCCGGCGTCGCCGTGATGCTCGCGGCGGCGGCGACCGCGCTGCGCTCAGACGCCGGCCCGGCGCACGATCTCACCCTCGTCTGCTACGACCAGGAAGAGGTCGAGGAGGTCCGTAACGGGCTGCGTCGGCTGGCCGCGGCGCATCCGGAGTGGTTGCTCGCCGACCTCGCGATCCTGCTCGAACCCACCGACGGCGTGGTCGAGGCCGGTTGCCAGGGCACGTGCCGAGCCGAGGTGACCGTGCCGGGACGTCGCGCGCACAGCGCCCGGTCCTGGCTGGGCGAGAACGCCATCCACGCCGCCGGTCCGCTCTTGGAGCGGCTCCGCACGTACCCCGCCCGGGAGGTCACCATCGACGGCTGCACCTACCGCGAGGGGTTGGCGGCGGTGAAGATCTCGGGCGGCATCGCGGGCAACGTCATCCCGGACGCGTGCACCGTCACCATCAACTTCCGCTTCGCCCCGGACCGCAGCGAGGCCGAGGCTCACGCACACGTCCGCGAGGTGGTCGCCCCGTTCGAGGCCGTGTTCGTCGACTCGGCTCCGGGCGCGATGCCCGGGCTCGGGTCGCCGGCGGCGCAGGAGTTCCTGGCCGCCACCAGTCAGCAGCCGCGGGCCAAGTACGGGTGGACCGACGTGTCCCGGTTCGCCGCCCTCGGCATCCCTGCCGTCAACTTCGGGCCTGGCGACCCGAACCTTGCACACACTCGGGAGGAATCGGTGGAGACAGACAAGATCCGCGCGGGGGCCGCGTTGCTCACGAGCTTCCTCACGCGATGAGCGGCCTCCAGTTCAGCCGCGCCGGCGCGGGCGATCCGCTCGTGCTCATCCACGGCATCGGCGACACCCGAGCCGCGTGGACAACGCTGATCGAGCCGCTGTC
>DATITC010000043.1:0-23741 GCA_035468175.1 Frankiaceae bacterium
GCAGGGACCGAGCGGTGCGGGACGACGGCAACCTCCGCCCGGGAGAGCCGGCAGGCGTCGATGAGGGAGGCGTGGTTGCGCTCGTCCGAGACCACCAACGTGCCAGGGCCGGCGAGCGCGGTGACCGCGCCGAGGTTCGCGGTGTAGCCCGATGAGAACACCAACGCGGCTTCGGTCCCGACGTGCGCCGCCAGCGCGGTCTCGAGTTCCGCGTGCAGGGCGGTCGTCCCGGTCACCAGGCGGCTTCCGGTCGAACCGGCACCCCACGTCCGGAGCGCCTCGACCCCGGCCTGCAGCACCGCCGGGTGCCGGGACAGCCCGAGGTAGTCGTTGCCGGCGAGGTCGAGCACGGGGGAGTCGGCCTCCCGCGGCCGCAGCGAGCGACGCAGACCAGCGGCCGTTCGCACCTGCTCGATGCCGGCGAGCCGCTGCAGGGCCGCCGGGAGTTCGCTCACCCCACCACCTTGGTCACCGCGTCGACGACCACCGAGCCGAGCAGGTCGAGGTCCTCGTCCCCGATCGCCAGGGGAGGCATGAGAACGACCACGTCACCCAGCGGCCGGATCAGGACGCCGTTCTCGCGGGCCCGTCGGCACACCTCGAACCCGGTGCGCTCGCGCAGCGGAGCCACCTCGATGCCGGTCATCGTCCCGCAGCGCCGGATGTCGACCACACCGTCGAGGTCGCCGAGCGGGGCGAGCAGCCCTCCCAGCCGTTTGCCGGCCCGGGCCGCGGACGCGACGGTGCCGCGCTCGGCCATCAGCGCGAGGTTCGCGAGCGCGGCCGCGCAGGCCAGCGGGTTGCCGGTGTAGGTGTGCCCGTGGAAGAACGTCCGGCCCGAGGCGGGGGGGCCGAGGAACGACTCGTAGACGGCCTCGGTCGCCAGCACCGCGGACAGCGGCAGGTATCCGCCGGTCACGCCCTTGCCGAGCGTCAGCAGGTCGGGAGCGACGTCGGCGTGCTCGACGGCCCACATCCGGCCGGTCCGCCCGATGCCGGTGGCTACCTCGTCTGCGAGCATCAGCGCACCGGCCCGGGTGCAGAGCCGCCGCACGCCCTGCAGGAACTCGACGTCGTGGGTCAGCATCCCGGCCGCACCCTGGACCATCGGTTCGACCGCGACCGCACAGACCCGGTCGCCCTCGACGTCCAGGATCCGTTCGAGCTCGGCGAGCGCCGCCGCGGTGCCGGACCGCGCCGGGGAGGGCGAGGGGATCTGCCGGGTCTCCAACAGGATCTGCCGATAGGTGGCGTGGAAGGTGTCGATGGCGCCGACGCTGACCGCGCCGAGCGTGTCGCCGTGGTAGCCCTCACGCACCCCGACGAACAGCGGCCGGTCCTCGCCCCGCTGGGCCGCTGACTGGTACGCCATCTTCAGCGCGGCCTCGACGGCGGTCGCCCCGTCCCCGCAGTAGAAGACGCGGCTCATTCCGGTCGGGGCCGTCGCCAGCAACGCTTCGGCGAGGGCGATGCCCGGTTCGTGCGTCAGGCCGAGGAACGTCGAGTGAGCGACGCGGTCCAGCTGCGCCCGCACCGCGTCATCGATCTGCGGCACCCGGTGACCGTGCACGCTGACCCAGAGCGAGGAGACGCCGTCGAGGTAGGCGCGTCCGTCGACGTCGTACAGGTACATGCCTTCGGCGCGGTCGACCACCATCGGGTCGTCCGACGGCCACCCGGCGTGTTGCGTGAACGGGTGCCAGACCGACGCGAGGTCGCGGGCGACCGGATCGGTAGCCGACGTCGTACTCATGTGATCGAGTCAACCACCGTCGCGGGCCCGCCGAGAGACCTCGCCTGCAGCGCTCTGGCACGCTCGACGCATGACAGCGCTGGCGGACCTGCTTGCCGGTTCCACCGGCCTGGACGGCGCGGGCCGGCAGCGACTGCAGGCGCTCGTGACCGAGTGGGGTCTGCTCGCCGACCTGTCCTTCGCCGACCTCCTGCTGTGCGTGCCCGTCGACGCCGAGGCCGAGGACCCCTCCTTTCTCGTCGTCGCGCAGGTGCGCCCGGCGACGGGCCCGACCGTGCATCCGACCGACCTGTTCGGCACCACACTGCGAAGGGACAGCCTCAGCACCGCATGGCGAGAGCGGCGGATCGTCCGGGAAGGGGAACCCGAGTACGAGGACGGCGTGCCGGTCCGGGTCGAGGCGATCCCGATCCCGCCGAGGGCCGGAGGCTTCGCCGCGCAGCCGATCGCGGTCCTCGCCCGGGACACCAACCTCGTCGCCACCCGGTGGCCGAGCCCGCTCGAGGTCACCTACCTGCGCAGCGCCAACGACCTGGCGCTCATGGTCGCCGACGGCAGCTTCCCGTTCCCGCCTACGGACATCGCCGCGCTCGAGGCTCCTCGGGTCGGCGACGGCATCCTGCGGCTCGACGAGACCGGGCTCGTCAGCTACGCCAGCCCCAACGCGGTCTCCTCCTACCGCCGCCTCGGCCACAACGGGAACCTCACCGGCGAACGGCTGCGCGACGTCCATCTCGGGCTACCCCTCGAGGGGAGCTTCCCGGAACGGCGGGGTGTGGACGCTGCCACCCGACAGCGACTCCCGCAGGAGGACGAACTCGAGGTCGACGGGGTCGTCGTCGTTCTCCGCGCGATCCCGCTGCTGTCCGGCGCGGAGCATGGTGCGCTGGTGCTGGTCCGGGACGTCACCGAGCTCCGGCGGCGGGAGGCGCAGCTGCTCAGCAAGGACGCGACCATCCGTGAGATCCACCACCGGGTGAAGAACAACCTGCAGACCGTCGCCGCGCTGCTGCGGCTACAGAGCCGACGGATGAAGCAGACCGAGGCCAGCGAGGCGTTGCAGGAATCGGTACGAAGGGTGACGTCGATTGCGCTGGTGCACGAGATCCTGTCGCAGTCGCTCGAGGAGACGGTCGCCTTCGACGCCATCGCCGACCAGCTCGGCAAGATGACGCTCGAAGTCGCGACGACCGGAGGCCGGCCGTCTATCCGCCGCATCGGATCGTTCGGGACGCTGCCGGGTCAGGTCGCCACACCGCTCTCGCTCGTGCTGAGCGAGCTGTTGCAAAACGCGGTCGAGCACGGCGCTGCCGAGCACATCCGGCTCTACGTGCGGCGGGAGGGCGACGCGCTGGAGATGCGCGTGGTCGACGACGGCAAGGGGCTGCCGGCGGACTTTGACCCGGAACGGTCCGACCGCCTGGGGTTACAGATTGTGCGGTCCCTGGCCATCGGAGAAATGCGCGGCACGTTCGCGCTGCACCAACCGGAACCGGACCCGTCGACCGCCCCGGGCCAGGGTGCGGAGGCAGTGGTACGGGTGCCGTCGGTCGAGATCATCCGGCAGTAGCCGGCGGTAATCAGACGACGGGCACCGGCACGACGCTGGCGCGACGCATCGCGCGCCGCTCGTCCTCGCTCATCCCACCCCATACGCCGGAGTCCTGCCCCGACTCGATGGCCCAGGTCAAGCACGGTTCGGTGACGGAGCAGCGGCGACACACAGCCTTGGCGTCAGCGATCTGCTGCTCGGCGGGACCGTTCGCCCCGATCGGAAAGAACAGCTCCGGGTCTTGGTCCCGACAGAGTGCATCGTGGCGCCAGTCCATGCTGTCTCCTCAGCTTCCTGCGCGTAGGTGCGCGATGCCCGCACGTCGAACGAGCGGAAACCGCGAAGAGATGCCCGTGGTCGTCTGTTGACCAGTCGGGACGCACCGTGTCTGACGAAGCCCCCGCCGATCCCGGTGAATCTGCAACGAACATCTCACCGCCTGGCGTCGTATGCAATACGGCGAACGGGCTGTACGGGGCTGATCGACCCGATCGTGAGCGATATCACTCTTCTCGGCGGAACAACGACGAGGCACGGTGCTGGCGTAAACAGCGGCAGCGCCCAGCCTTTGCCAGGATGGGTTCGTGCATGTCCTCGGCCACCGCGGCAGCCGTCGTCCGGGGCCCGAGAACACCCCGGAAGCGGTACGGGCTGCGCTGGAGGCGGGGGCCGACGGCGTCGAGGTCGACGTGCGCCGGTCGCGCGACGGACAGTTGATCTGCCTCCACGACCCGGCCCTCAACGGAACCGGCTCCGGCCGCCTGGGCAACACTGATCTACGGCGCGTCGTGGTCGAGTCCGACGCGGCCACCCTGCCGGTCGCGCTGCTCGACGACGTCCTCGACGCCGGCCGGGGAGGTCGCGTGGTCCTGGAGGTGAAGAACGTGCGGCGGCAGCCCGACTATGACGGCCGCCGAGCGACCAGCGCTCGATTGCTGACGACGCTGTTGAACCGGCGACGCGCGGCCGGTGCCGACGACGACGTCATCGTGTCGAGCTTCGATCCGACCGCGATCATCGTCGCCCGGGCCGCGGGTCTACCGACGGCTCTGCTCACGCTGCCGAGCATCCCGGTCACCGCCGGGCTGCGCGTGGTGCTGCGGGCCGGCCACGCGGAACTGCACGCGCACACCTCGGCCTTGCCCGCCAGGATGCCGCGACGGGTCGCGGCCGCGGTGACGCGGGTGCACGATGCCGGCGTCCGCTTGGTGGTCTGGACCGTGACGTCGACCGACGACGCGCTGCGACTCCGGGATGCCGGCGTCGACGCCGTTATCTGCGACGACCCGGCGGCGGTGCGGAAGACACTGGACCGGCACGAGGCCCAGGGCTGAGCTCCGGCGGCTCGCGCTGCTGGCGTCAGGCGACGACGCGCAGCGCTCCCGGCACCGACCGGAGCGTGACCTGTGCGCGATCGGCGAGGGGCTCCCCGTCGACCTGGAACGGAAGCGGCTCCTCCGCGGTGAGGGTGAGCTCGGAGGTGTCGTGGAGCCGGACCACGCGCTTCCCGTGCGGGTCGGCGTCGCGCGCGAACAGCTGAGCCACGTGCCGCAGGGTCTGGAAGGTACGGAGCCGGGTCATCCCGAACAGGTCGAGGCCGTCCTCGAACCGGGCCTCCGGACACGGCCGCACCGGCCAGTCGCCGAAGTAGGTCCAAGGATCGGCGTTGCAGACCAGGGCGAGATACAGGGGGGTGGGATCGGGGATGTCCGGCCCCGTCACCGTCATGGCCGGCCGGCGGCGATGGGTCCCGAGGTAGTAACGAAGCACGGCCGTGCGGACGTAGAGAGCTTTCGTCGCCCGGCGCCCCGGCTTGCGCTTGGCATCGACCCGGCGCACGACCTCGGCGTCCAGCCCGAAACCGGCGTTGAAGGTGAACCAGCGATCGCCCTCGGTGCTCTCGCTGTGTCCGAGGGAGATGCGCCTGGTCCGGCCTTCGCGCAGGTGGTCGAGTAGCTCGCTGGTCGCCTCCACCGGATCGGCCGAGTAGCCCAGCGCGCGGGCGAAGACGTTCGTGCTGCCGCCGGGAACGGCGGCGAAGGCGGGCAGACCCGGCTTCGGGCCATCGGCGAGCAGACCGTTCACCACCTCGTTGACCGTGCCGTCTCCGCCGAGCGCGACCACGAGTTCGTAGCCGTCCTGCACGGCCTGCGCCCCGAGTTCGATCGCGTGACCGCGCGACTTCGTGCGTTCGACGTCTATTCGCAGATCGCTGCCGAGAGCGCTGGCCAGGACGTCACGGGTGCGCGCCGAGGTCGCGGTGGCGTTCGGATTGACCACCAGCAGCGCCCGCATCACCCAAAAATACCCACCGTGACCGCCGCCTATCGTCAGGACATGCCACAAGATGCTCCCAACTCGTCCGGACGGGCCGGAAGCGATGGCAGCGCGGGTCGGGCGGCGGCCGCGGTCATGCTGGTGCAGGCGGTGCTGCTGGCCGTGGCATCGGCGGTGCTGGCGGTCTCGGGCTTCCGTCCGGAGGCCGTGGACCGCGCCGGCGCGGAGATTCTCGCGCTGATCGGGGTCGCTTGCGCGGTGGCCGTCGGAATCCTCGCCCGCGGCATCGCGTCGCACCGACCCTGGGCGCGGTCACCCACGCTGGTGCTCGAACTGATCTGCTTGCCGATCGCGGTCACGGTCGTGCAGAACGACAAGGCGTTCGCCGGGATCCCGCTGGGTGTCAGCGCCCTGGTCGTGCTGGTGCTGCTGGCCCGGTCGGGACAGCTGACCCGTCAGGACGACTGAGCGGTCCGGCTCAGCCTTCGAGCAGTCCGCGGCGCAGCTGGGCGAGCGTGCGGGCCAGCAAGCGCGACACGTGCATCTGCGAGATGCCGAGCTCGGCGGCGATCTGCGATTGCGTCATGTTGCCGAAGAAGCGCAGGAGCAGAATCTTCTTCTCCCGTGGAGGCAGGCGTTCGAGCAGCGGCTTCAGGCTCTCGCGGTACTCGACGCCCTCGAGCCCCTCGTCCTGGACGCCCAGCGTGTCGGCGACGGCCGGCGCGTCCTCGTCACCGCCGTCGGGTGCGTCGAGCGACACCGCGGAGTAGGCGTTCGCCGATTCGAGGCCCTCCAGGACCTCTTCATCGCTCATGCCGAGGTGGCCGGCGAGCTCGCCGACGGTGGGGGAGCGGCCGAGCTTCTGGGACAGCTCGCTGGTGGCCTTCGTGAGCGAGAGCTTGAGCTCCTGCAGACGACGCGGGACGCGGATGGCCCAGCCCTTGTCCCGGAAGTGTCGCTTGATCTCGCCGACAATGGTGGGCGTCGCGTAGGTGGAGAACTCGACCCCGCGTTCGAGGTCGAAACGATCGACGGACTTGATCAGCCCGATCGTGGCGACCTGGACCAGGTCGTCGAGCGGCTCGCCACGGTTGCGGAACCGGCGCGCCAGGTACTCCACGAGCGGCAGATGCATCTCCACCAGCTCGTCCCGGACTCGATTCCGGGCCGCGCTGCCTTCCGGCATGTCCTGGAGGTCGTGGAACAGGGTGCGGGCGCGGGCGCGGTCGGCGCTGGTGGCAGCGCGGGAAGCCGGAACCTTCGGTGCATCGGCCTCGGCGATGGCGGCGTCGGCTGCGGCCTCGGCGGCTGCGCCTGCAGCGACCACGGTCTCGATGGCGGCGCCCTCGGGCGGGGCCGCCGGCGCCGCGCCGTTGGTAGCCACATCTTCAGAAGCTGCCATTGGTGTTGGTGTCGGTGTCGGGGTCGGCGACGAACTCGGCTGCGCGGGCACCGTTTCCTCGGTCACGGTCCCTTCCTGAGGCGGCTCGTTGATCGAACCCGGTGCCACGCTCATGCGTCCCCTGCCGCGGCTCGTCGCTTCTGGAGGTCGATGGACACCCGCTTCTGTTCGTCGACACGACTGTCGACGGATCCGGCGAGCGCGGCGAGCACCGTCCAGGCGAAGCTGTCCCGAACCGGCTGCGCGCCGTCGACCGTCGGCACGGTCACGGACACCCGGATCTCGTCCGGGTGCAACTCGAACTCGCACTCGAGGTCGGCGTCGGGCGCTGCTCCGGCGAGCAGGATGGCGCAGGCTTCGTCGACCGCGATCCGAAGGTCCTCGATCTCCTCGAGGGTGAAGTCCAGCCGCGCGGCCAGCCCGGCCGTCGCGGACCTCAGGACGGACAGATAGGCGCCGACCGCGGGCAACCGGAGCCGGACCACGTCCCGTATTCCGTCGGAGCGACCCGAACCGGCGCCGTGCACCGGCTCCTCGATCGCCTCAGACACGATGTCCGGCACCGGCACCTCCTCGTCGCGCTGATTTGCGTTGCGCTGGTTCTTGTCGCACTGATTGTCGTCTCGACGGTGTCATACCGGCACCGCAGTTCGCCTGGTGATCGTCGATCGCGGCCCCGCGTCGCCCCGCAGTACAGCACCTCGCCCTGGCTGTGACCAAGGCTCACTTTACGCGGGGTGTGCTCATCCGGCCGAGGGCCGGCAACGCTTCCCCGGTGAGTCGCCACGTGGTCCATTCCTCCATCGACTGCGCACCGATGGAGGTGTAGAAATCCTGCGCCTCGGTGTTCCAGTTCAACACCGCCCACTCGACCCGTCCGTAGCCGCGTTCGACGGCGATCCGGGCCAGTTCGCCGAGCAGCGCGCGGCCGTGGCCGGCCCGTCGGGCGTCCGGTCGGACGAACAGGTCCTCGAGGTAGATGCCGTGCCGGCCGAGCCAGGTGGAGAACGTGCGGAACCAGAGGGCGAAGCCGACGACCCCGTGGGTGGCGTCCTCGGCGATCAGGCAGTACACGGCGGGCTCCGGCGCGAACAGCGCCGACTCCAGCTGCTCGATCGTCGCCTGGGCCTGCTCGGCCTCCCGTTCGTAGGTGGCGAGCTCGATGATGAGGTCGACGAGCACGGGGACGTCGTCGATCGTGGCGGGACGGATCACGGCGGGTCTCCTTCAGCGGACAGCACGAGAGCCGGCCCCCGAAGGGACCGGCTCCCGATGGAACTCGTACCGCGTGGCGCGGTGTGCGGACTAGCTGGGCTTGCCGCCCTTGGTCTCCCAGAAGATGTCCGAGATCTCGTCGATCAGGTCGATCAGCTTCTGGCCCGACTCCGGGTCGACGCTGCCCTTGGTGCCGGCGGCGCCGGCGGCCTTGGTGGCCCGCCAGAAGAGGTCGTGGATCTGCGGGTACTTCTCGACGTGCTCAGGCTTGAAGTAGTCGGTCCAGAGCGTCCACAGGTGCTCCTTCGCGATGTGCGAGCGCTGCTCGATGATGATGACGCAACGGGTCCGGAAGACCGGGTCCTCGTTGGACTGGTACTTCTCCTGCATCGCCTTGACCGACTGCGCCTCGTAGCGCGCCTGGGCGGGGTCGTAGACGCCGCACGGCAGGTCGCAGTGGGCGGAGACGACGGTGCGGGGCCGCAGTAGCGACATGGGCATTGCCTCCTTCGGGGCCGATGTTCGGCCTATTCGTCCAAACCGTATAGCCGCGGGGATCGCGGTGGACAGGACCCCCACTGGTTTCTGGATGCTCGCGTTGCCGGCCGTGAAGCTGGTCGGTCACGATCGAGCGGTGAGAGAGGGCCTATCGCGCCGGCGTGCGCTGCTCGCGGGCTCCGGCGGATTGGCCGGATTGGCCGGACTGGCCGGCTTGGCCGGCCTGGCTCGACTCGTCCGTGCCGCCGGGCCATGGGGCGTCGTCGCAGTGGTGGGCGACTCGATGCGTCCGACCCTGCGCCCCGGGGACGCCTGCCTCGTCCGATACGGGGCACGCATCTCGCCCGGGGCGGTGGTGGTGGCCCGGCTCCCGGCTCGGCCGCTGGGCATCAAGCGCGCCGCCCTCCACGACGAGGACGGTTGGTGGCTGGCCTCGGACGACCCGTGGCAGGGCACCGACAGCGCGACGTTCGGCTCGATCCCGGAGGAGGACGTTCTGGGGCGGGTGGTGCTGCGCTACTGGCCGAGGCCGGCGTGGTTGGCCGTCGACGGACGCCCGCCGTCGGCTCGCAGCCGGCCGTAGAACTCCTCGCACTCCTCGAGCGTCGGGAGCAGGCCGGCATCCCGGACCTCGGCCAGCGACGGGGCGGCCCGGTCCCGGTCGGAGAGGACCAGGTCAACGTCGTTCGGCCAGCTCAAGTCCAGGTCGGGGTCGAACACCGAGATGCCGTGCTCGCGGCCAGAGTTGAACGGTGTGGAACACAGATAGCTCACCGTCGCCTCCTCGCTCAGGGCGACGAAGGCGTGCCCCAGTCCCTCCGCGAGGTAGAGGGCGCGCCGGTCGACGTCATCGAGCAGGGCCGTGACGTGCGCGCCGAACGTCGGCGAACCGATCCGCAGGTCGACCGCATAGTCGAGGACCGCCCCGCGGGGGCAGGTGACGTACTTGGCCTGACCGGGCGGCACCTGGGCGAAGTGGATGCCTCGGACGACGCCTCGCGCCGAGACCGAGGTGTTGGCCTGGGCGAGGTTCAGCGGGTGACCGAGAGCCTCGGTGAGTACGTCGGAACGCAGCTGTTCGAGGAAGACGCCCCGGGAGTCACGATGCTGGCGAGGGGTGAAGACCACGGCACCGGCGATGTCGAGCTGCTCCACGTCCATGGAGCCGAGCGTAGTGATCGGAGCCGGGGAGGGATCGCGTGACATGATTGGCCACGGTCGGACAGCCGTTCCGGCCGGCTCGTCGGCTGAGGGCAGATCCCCGCAGCCCGTCCCGGATCTTCGCCTGCCGAACTGCTGAAACCCCGCTCTCCCCGAACCCAGCCAAGAGCCGGCCCGGCCTGCCGTGATGAGTTCCCCCCGGACGTCGGGAACGGCCACGCGCAGCGGGCTCACCCGCGCACGACCTGTCAGGAGCGTCATGAGTCCAGAGCCCGTTCCCGAGACCGTCGCGGGACCCGTGCTGGACACCGACCCGGCGTTCGCGCTCCACCGCGGCGGCAAGATCGAGACCGGCATCACCGTTCCCTTGCGGGACAAGGACGACCTCTCGCTCGCCTACACCCCCGGCGTGGCGCGGGTGTGCACCGCCATCGCGGCGACGCCGGGGCTCGCGGACGACTACACCTGGCGCGGCAACGCCGTGGCCGTGGTCACCGACGGGAGCGCCGTGCTCGGGCTCGGGAACATCGGACCGGCGGCGGCCATGCCGGTGATGGAGGGCAAAGCCCTGCTGTTCAAGCACTTCGGCGGCGTGGACGCGATGCCGCTCTGCCTGGACTGCACCGAGGTCGACGAGCTGGTCGAAACCGTCGTGCGCCTCGCCCCGAGCTTCGGCGGCATCAACCTCGAGGACATCTCCGCCCCGCGCTGCTTCGAGGTGGAGCGCCGGCTGCAGGAGCTGCTCGACATCCCGGTCTTCCACGACGACCAGCACGGCACGGCGATCGTGGTGCTCGCCGCGCTGCGCAACGCCGCCAAGCTGACCGGCCGCAGTCTCGGGGACCTGCGGGTCGTCGTCAGCGGCGCCGGTGCGGCGGGGGTGGCGGTGACGCGGCTGCTGCTCGACGCGGGGATCGGGGACATCGCCGTCGCCGACCGCAAGGGCATGATCGAGATGTCCCGGAAGGACCTCACCGTCGTCAAGCGTGAGCTGGCCAACGACACCAACCGGGCCGAGCTCACCGGGAACCTGGCCGATGCCCTCGAGGGGGCCGACGTCTTCCTGGGCCTGTCCGCCGGCAAGGTCCCGGAGGAGGCCGTCGCCGGGATGGCGAAGGACGCGCTGATCTTCGCGATGGCGAACCCCGAGCCCGAGGTCGACATGGATGTCGCGCACCGCTACGGCCGCGTGGTCGCCACCGGTCGCAGTGACCACCCGAACCAGATCAACAACGTGCTGGCCTTCCCGGGCGTCTTCCGCGGGGCTCTGGACGTGCGGGCTCGGCACATCACGGAGGGCATGAAGCTCGCGGCAGCCGAGGCGCTCGCCGCCGTCATCTCCGACAACCTTTCCGAGGACTGTGTGATCCCGAGCCCGTTCGACCCGCGGGTGACGCCGGCGGTGTCCGAGGCCGTCGCCAGCGCGGCCCGCGCCGAGGGCGTCGCCCGGCGCTGACCAGTGAGCGTTGGGCGGGCCGGCCGGCGCCGAACGCGGCCGCGAGAGATCGTCGGGGCGCGGATGAGCGCCCTGGTGCGGTTGCGGGCAGCGTTGGGCGGGCCGGCCGGCGGCGAACGCTGCCGCGAGAGATCGTCGAGGCGCGGATGAGCGCCCAGGCGCGGTTGCGGGCAGCGTTGGGCGGGCCGGCGGCGGATTCGCCCGACGTCAGTTCGCCGCGCTGGACCCTGACTGTTCCTCCGGCGCCTCGACCTCCGGCGCCTCGACCTCCGGCGCCTCGACGTCCGGGTCCGGGGCGATGAGCGCCGCCTTCTCCCGCCAGCGTGAGGTGATCGGCAGCCGCCGGTCGCGCCCGAACGCCTTCGAGGTGACCTTCGGCCCCGGCGGGTACTGCCGACGCTTGTACTCGGCGACGTCGACCAGCCGGATCACGCGTTCGATGGTCTCGGCGGAGTGGCCGGCGGCCAACAGCTCCGCGTAGCCCATGTCGCGTTCGACGTAGCCGTCGAGCACCGCGTCCAACTCGGCGTAGTCCGGCAGGCGGTCGGTGTCGAACTGCCCGGGAGCGAGCTCGGCCGACGGCGGCTTCTCGATGATCGCCACGGGGATCGGCTCGGTCTCGCCCCGCCGCATCGCCTCCGCGTTGCGCCACCGACAGAGTTCCCACACCGCGGTCTTCGGCACGTCCTTGATCGGCGCGAAACCGCCGGCGCTGTCGCCGTAGAGCGTCGAGAAGCCGGTGGCCAGCTCGCTCTTGTTGCCGGTCGTCAGCACCAGGTAACCCTCGGCGTTGGACAGGGCCATCAGCGCCGTTCCGCGCACCCGGGCCTGCAGGTTCTCCTCGGCCAGCCCGGAAAGGTGCAACAGCGATTGGTACGCGTCGACGACGGAGGCGATCGGCAGGTGCGAGTGCTGCGTCCCCTGTCGCCGGGCCAGGTCGTCGGCGTCGCTCACCGAGTGCTCGGACGAGTACGCCGACGGCAGCGCCACCGTGTGCACCGCACCGGCGCCGAGCGCGTCGACGGCGATGGTCGCGACCAGTGCTGAGTCGATCCCGCCGGACAGACCGAGGACCACCGAGCGAAAACCGTTCTTGCGTACGTAGTCCCGGGTGCCGAGGACACACGCCGCATAGAGCTCGGCGGCGTCCTCGAGCCGGTCCGCGAGCGGCGGGTCCAGCAGCTCACGGTCCGGGCGCGCGGCCGACTCGAGCGTGATGCGCCGGACCGTCATCTTCGTGCCGTCGTCCGCATCCACCGACGCGGGCGGCTCGTCGTTGGAGGCCTCGTCGAGGTCGAGGTCGACGACCAGCAGCTCCTCGTCGAACTGACCGGCCCGGGCGATGAGATCACCGTCCGCGTCGACCACCAGCGATCCGCCGTCGAAGACCAGCTCGTCCTGGCCACCGACCATGTTGACGTAGGCGAGCGGTGCCCCGGCCTCCCTCGCCCGACGCGCCGACAGCTCGTCGCGAGTGTGGGCCTTGCCGCGCTCGAAGGGCGAGCCGTTGATGCAGACGACCAGCCCGACACCGGCCTCGCGCGCGACGTGTATCGGGCCGCCGTCCTGCCAGAGGTCCTCGCAAACGGTGAGTCCGACGTCGATGCCGTGCAACCGCAGCACCGGGAACCGGTCGCCCGGCACGAAGTAGCGGTACTCGTCGAAGACGCCGTAGTTCGGCAGGTGGTGCTTCGCGTACTCGGCGACGACCTCACCGCCGAACAGCATCGCCGCGGCGTTCTGCGGCTCACCGGCGGGACGCCCGAGACGTGGCGTCGGTTCGTCGGCCCGGTCGAGATAGCCGACGACGACGGCGATGTGACCCGCACCTTCGTCCGCGAGCCGGGTCGCGAGCTCATGGAGCTTGTGCTTCGCGGCCTCGGCGAAGGACCAGCGCAGGACGAGGTCCTCCGGCGGGTAGCCGGTGAGCGCCATCTCGGGGAAGGCGACCAGGTCGGCTTCCTGCTCACGGGCCTTGGCGACCCAGGCCGAAACGATGTCGGCGTTGCCGTCGAGATCTCCGACGGCGACGTCGACCTGAGCGAGCGCGATCCGCATCGGCGGCATGCAGCGAAGGCTACTGACGGGCAGCCCCGCAGCGCGACCGACCAATCCACGATCAGCGGTCGACAGGCTGGCACGGCCGACGCGGCACCTAGTCTGCGAGACATGCCCGTCGACGCCGTCGTCTTCGACCTCGACGGGACCCTGCTCGACCATCGGACGTCGGCGCGCGCCGGCCTGGAGCGGTGGGTGGCCGGCTTCGGTGTCCCGATGAGCGACGCGATCGAACGGGCGTGGTTCGAGGCGGAAGAGACGCACTTCGGTGAGTGGCGCCGGGGTGAGATCGGGCACAGCGAGCAGCGCCGGCGCCGGATGCGGGCCTTTCTGCCGGTGATCGGTCGTCCGGTCGGTGACGACTCGGCGCTGGAGGCAGCGTTTGAGAGCTACCTCGAGGCCTACCGCAGCTGCTGGGTGGGCTTCCCGGACGTGGACGATGCGGTCGATGCGGTCCTCTCCCGCGGACTGACGACCGGGGTCCTCACCAACAGCACCCGGTCCTTGCAGGAGGCCAAGCTCGCGCACCTCGGCCTCCTGCACCGCATCGGGCCGGTCGTGTGCGCCGCCGAGCTCGGGGTCGCCAAGCCGCATCCGGACGCATTCCGCGCCGTGTGCGACGCGGTCGGCATGCCGCCCGAGCGTGTGCTCTACGTCGGCGACGAGCACCCTGTTGACGTGATCGGCGCACGCGACGCGGGGCTGCAGGCGGTGCTGGTCGACCGCGGGCAGTACGACCGCGGCGAGGCCGAACCCGTCGAGGAATCGACGCGCATCCGCTCGCTGACCGAGCTGCTCGGGCTGATCGACCTGCTCGACGCGCCTACCTCAGCGTCGGGAGCTGCACGTCCTGGCAGGTGAGCGCTTCGGCGTCCCCGCCGGCCAGAGCGGTGACCCGGGCGGCCGCGTCGTCGAGCCGTGCCGCTGACAGGCGTCCGTGCTGCACCGCGCTGACGAGAGCGTCGCGCATCCGCTTGGCCTGCGTTCCGTCGGTGAACAGCAGCGCGTCCGCACCGGCGCGCAGCGCCTGCACGGCGGCCTCCGGATAGTCGTAGCGCAGGTTGACGGCTCCCATGCCGAGCGAGTCGGTCATGGCGACGCCCTGGAACCCCAGCTTCCGCAGCAGCGCGTAGCTCGTCGGCGACAGGCTCGCCGGCCCGGTGATGCCGAGCGACGGGTAGGAGGCGTGGCTCACCATCACGACCGGCACGCCCTGCCCGATGGCCGTGTGGAACGGCGCGAGGTCCGTGCTCTCGAGGTCGGCCCGCGCGGCGTCGACGACCGTGACCTCGGTGTGGGTGTCGCTCTCCGGCCGACCCAAGCCGGGGAAGTGCTTGAGGGTCGGCGTGACGCCGCTCGCCGCCAGGCCGCGGGCGACGGCCAGCGCGTCCGAGGACGCCGTCGCCGGGTCGGCGGAGAACGACCGGCTGCCGATCGCCGACGCGCTGCCGGTCGTCACGTCGGCAACCGGGGCGAGGTCGCCCGAGACGCCGAGGCCGCGTAGGAACGTCCCGAGCAGCTGGCCCCGGGCGAACAGCCGAGCCGGGTCACCGCCGCCGACGGAGTAGGCGGATGAACTCGTGCCGAGGAGGGGCCGGAACGTCGAGACCTGCCCGCCCTCTTCGTCCGTGGTGATGTACAGCGGCCGGGCGCTGCGCTTGCGAAGTGCGCTCGTGAGCGCACTCACCTGCTCCGGTGAACGCACGTTGCGTTGGGTCAGCAGCACGCCGCCGACGCCCAGCTTCGGCAGGGAGGTGGCGAGTTCGTCGTCGGGATCCTGCGTGTCCGGTAGGCCGGCCACGAGCACGGCGGCGGCCCGAGCGGTCAGCGGGGCCGGCCGGCAGGGCGGGCTCGCCGGGCCGGGTGCCTCCTGCGCGGGAGAGCCGACCACGACCGCACTGCAGCCGAGGAAGGGCAGGACGCCGAGGAGGCAGACGCCGATGGCCAACGAGCGGATCCGGGGCCTGGAGAACCGGGGCCTGGAGAACCGGGGCCTGGAGAACCGGCGCAGCCGCCGATTCGTCACAGCCGGTGCACCCCCACCCGGAAACCGTATCCAAGCTCGCCGCCTCCGGCGGGGAGTCGGACCGCGCGGGGGCCGTGGCCGTCTTTGGTTGCATGGAGCAAATGCGCCGGCCTCCTGTTCTGATCGCCGCCGCCGGCGCGATCGTCATCGCGCTCGGCGCGGTGCTCGTTTTCGTGCTCAGTCCGGCGGGCACTTTCGACCCGGTCCCGTCGAGCGGGAGCGGCGTGTCTGCGTCGCCGTCGCCCCCGCCCCAAGACCTGCTGTCGGGACCGCGGTCGACCATTCCGGTGCTCCTGGTCCACGGCTACGCCGGCGCTCCGTCGCAGATGCAGCCCCTCGCCGATCGGTTGAGGCAGGACGGCCGGCGGGTCCTCCTCGTGCAGCTCCCGGCCCGCGGAACGCTGGACGTCCACGTCAGCGCGCTGAGCGTGGTCTTCGCCGCCCGCGCCCTGCACGCTCCGGTCATCGACGTGGTCGGGTACTCGCTCGGTGGCGTCGCCGCCCGTCAGTCGTTGCTCTTCCGCCAGCCGGAGATCCGGGTGCGGCACCTCGTGATGCTCGCGACACCGAACCACGGCGTCCGGCTGCCGGACGACAGCGGCCGACCGAACCAGCCGCATTGCACTCCCGAGAACGCCTGCGGGCAGCTCGCTCCCGGCTCACCGTTCCTGACCGATCTCGACAAGAGCCCCCTGGCCCGCGGACGGGACGGTTGGCTGACGGTCGCATCGACGACGGACAAGCTGGTGCGTCCCCCGGAGGTGGTCGCGTTGAAGGGTGCCAAGAACCTTGTGCTCCAGGACGTCTGCCCGACCGCGACCGAAGACCACGGGCAGATGGACGATTCGCCGACCGTGCTCGGTCTGGCGGTTCTGTTCCTCGACGGCCGTCTGCCGGTCAACCCGACCTGCAACGAGGCACTGGGCGCCGCCTCGGCCTAATTCGGCGAGTGGCCCCGTGGACATCCATTCGACACACGTGACTTCGCGTTGCCGGCACTAGGCTGCCCCCATGGAGAGGCAGCAGGAGTTCGTCCTCCGAACACTCGAAGAGCGGGACATCCGGTTCGTCCGCCTGTGGTTCACCGACGTACTCGGTGTGCTCAAGTCGGTGGCGGTGGCGCCGGCCGAGCTCGAAGGGGCGTTCGACGAGGGCATCGGCTTCGACGGGTCCGCCATTGAGGGCTTCGCTCGGGTGTACGAGGCCGACATGCTGGCTCGCCCCGATCCCTCCACTTTCCAGGTGCTGCCGTGGCGTGGGGACTCGCCCGGCACGGCCCGCATGTTCTGCGACATCGTCATGCCCGACGGGACCCCGTCCCCGGCCGACCCTCGCTACGTGCTGCGCCGGACGCTGGCAAAGGCGGCGGACGCCGGCTTCACCTTCTACACGCATCCGGAGATCGAGTTCTTCCTGCTGCGCGACCGCCCGACCGGTAACGGCCTCGTCCCGCCGCCGGTCGACGAGGGCGGGTACTTCGACCTGACGCCGCACGACGTGACGCACGATTTCCGCCGGGATGCGATCACGATGCTGGAGCGGGTCGGGATCTCGGTGGAGTTCAGCCACCACGAAGTCGCTCCCGGCCAGCAGGAGATCGACCTGCGTTACGCCGACGCGCTCACCACCGCGGACAACATCATGACGTTCCGCTTGGTGGTGAAAGAGGTGGCGATGTCGCAGGGGGTGTACGCGACTTTCATGCCGAAGCCGTTCAGCGATCAGCCCGGCTCGGGCATGCATACACACCTGTCCCTGTTCGAAGGCGACCGCAACGCCTTCTACGACCCGTCGGACTCGATGCACCTGTCGAAGGTGGCGAAGTCGTTCATCACCGGCCTGCTCGTGCACGCTGCCGAGATCACCGCGGTCACCAACCAGTGGGTGAACTCGTACAAGCGCCTGAGCTGGGGCGGTGAGGCACCGTCGTATGTGTCCTGGGGGCACAACAACCGCTCGGCGATGGTCCGGGTACCGATGTACAAGCCCAACAAGGGGCAGTCGACCCGGATCGAGGTGCGGACGCCGGACTCCGCGTGCAACCCGTACCTGGCCTTCGCGCTGATGCTCGCGGCCGGGCTCGCCGGCATCGAGAAGGGCTACGACCTGCCGCCCGGGGCCGGCGGGGACGTGCAGAGCCTCACACCTGCGCAGCGCCGCGAACTCGGGCTCGACCCGCTCCCCGACTCGCTGGCCAGCGCCATCTCCGTAATGGAGACGTCGGAGCTTGTCCGGAGCACGCTCGGCGAGGGCGTGTTCGACTTCTTCCTGCGCAACAAGCGGGCCGAGTGGGACGAGTACCGGCGCAACGTGACGCCGTTCGAGATCAACCGCTACCTGCCGGTGCTGTAGCGGGGAGGACCGCAAGCCGGAACAAGCCGGAACCAGCCGGAACCAGCCGGAACGTGCCGTCGGCGGGGGTCGAGTTCGCCTACCCTTCGTCCCGTGGCCCCGCCGCAGTCCCGTAGCAGCTCGCCGACCGGCCGGATGGCCCGGCACGGCTACCGCGACGCAGCGGGCGCGGTGGAAGCGGCGGAGCGGCTCGGGCTTGACGACGAGATGCTGTCGGCCATCGGTAGGGCCGCCGACCCGGACCTGGCGCTGCGGACGCTGGAGCGCATCGCCGAAGTGTCCGGTCGGGAGCTGGTCGACGCGCTCGGAGACGAGCCGGGCCTGCGCCGACGGTTCGTGGCCGTGGCGGGAGCGAGCTCCGCGCTCGGGGAGCACCTGGTCACCCATCCCGCCGACTGGCAGCTGTTGCGCGTCGAGGACGCCGTCCCGTCGCTGCAGTCGCCCGGACCGGGGGACGGCGTACCCCCGGTGCTCGATAACGCCGACGCCCTCCGGCTCGCGCACCGGCGCGCCCTACTGGTCCTGGCTGGTCGGGACCTGTCCCACGAGCTGGAGCTGTGGGACGTCTGCGACATCCTCGCCGATCTGGCCGGCTCGGCGCTCCAGGTGGCGCTCGACCTGGCCCGGGCGGAGCTGGGGGAGAAGGCCGCCACCGCCCGGCTCGCGATCATCGCGATGGGCAAGTGCGGCGGCCAGGAGCTGAACTACGTGAGCGACGTGGACGTCGTGTTCGTCGGCGAACCCACCGAGGCTGACGAGGGCAGCCTGGCCACCGTCACGCGCCTTGCCGAGCGGCTGATGCGGATCTGCTCCGCGTCGTCGGCGGAGGGGATCATGTTCCCCGTCGACGCCAACTTGCGGCCGGAGGGCCGCAACGGTCCGTTGGTGCGCACGTTGGCCAGCCACGAGGCCTACTACAAGCGGTGGGCCCGCACCTGGGAGTACCAGGCACTGCTCAAGGCGCGACCGGTAGCCGGCGATCTCGACCTCGGCAAGCAGTACGCGGACATGATCGCGCCGATGGTCTGGGCGGCGGCGAGCCGCCCGAACTTCGTCGCCGACGTGCAGGCGATGCGCCGCCGGGTGGAGGAGAACATCCCGCGGCCGGAGGTGGCGCGGCAGGTCAAGCTCGGCCCCGGCGGTATCCGCGACATCGAGTTCGCCGTGCAGCTGCTGCAGATGGTGCACGGCCGTACCGACGGCCGGGTGCACTCGCGCAGCACGCTGCCGGCGCTCGAGCAGCTCACCGACAACGGCTACATCGGCCGGATGGACTCCTCGACGCTCACGGACTCCTACGTCTTCCTACGGAACCTGGAGCACCGACTCCAGCTGCAACGGCTGCGCCGCACCCACATCGTGCCGACCGACCCGGACGCGCTGCGCTGGCTCGCCCGAGCGATGGGCTTCCGCGACGTCGACCGGTTCAACGCCGAACGAGCGCGGCACGTCCGCGAGGTGCGCCGGCTGCACGAGAAGCTGTTCTACCGGCCCTTGCTCGACGCCGTGGCCCGCCTGCCTGCCGACCATGCCCGCTTCAACACCCGGCTGACGCCGCGGGCGGCGCAGGCCCGGCTGCAGGCGCTCGGCTTCGCGGATCCGGCGGCCGCCCTCTCGCACCTGCAGGCGCTGTCGATCGGGTTGTCCCGTACGGCGACGATCCAGCGTGTCCTGCTGCCCGCCATGCTCGACGCGTTTGCCGAAGCCGCCGACCCGGACGCCGGCCTGAAGGCGTACCGGCAAGTCAGCGACGCGCTGGGGCGCACGCCCTGGTACCTGCGGCTGCTGCGCGACGAAGGCACCGGGGGCGGCACCGGCGGTGGGGGAGCGGCGGAACGGCTCGCCCGGCTGCTCGCCAGCAGTCCGTACGTCGCCGACCTGATGACCCGCGCGCCGGAGTCGGTACGCCTGCTGCGGTCGCTGGACGAGCTGCGGCCGCGGTCCCGCGAGCAGGTCGCCACCGCGCTGCTGTCGGTGGTGCGCCGCAACACCGACTGGGAGCAGGCGGTGGCGTCGGCCCGTGGCGTCCGACGCCTCGAGCTGGTGCGGGTGGCCTGCGCCGACCTGCTCGGGCTGCTCGACGTCACCGAAGTCGGCAGTGCCCTGTCCGATGCGGCCGCGGCGACGCTGGCCGCCGCGCTCGACGTCGCATCCCGCAAGGTCGAGGTCGAGTTACGCGGCCCGCTGCCCGTGACAATCGCGGTCATCGCGATGGGTCGGCTCGGAGGTCACGAGATGGGCTACGGGAGCGACGCGGACGTCATGTTCGTCTACGAGGCCCGGCCGCATGCCGAGGAGGGTGAGGCCGGGCGGGCGGCGAAAGCGGTGGCGGAGGAGATGCGCCGGTTGCTGGCGCTGCCCGCCCCCGATCCGCCGCTGCCGCTGGATCTCGGCCTGCGGCCCGAGGGCCGGCAGGGTTCGCTCGCCCGATCGCTCGCCAGCTATGCCGCCTACTACCGGCGCTGGTCCATCGGCTGGGAGGCACAGGCGCTGCTGCGCGCCCTGCCGATCGCCGGGGACGTGGAGCTCGGGATGCGCTTTCTCGAGCTGGCCGACGAGGTGCGCTATCCGGCGACGTTGTCAGCCGCTGCGGTGGCGGAGGTGGCCCGGCTGAAGTCCCGGATGGAACGCGAGCGGATGCCCAAGGGGGTGGACCCGACCCTGCACCTGAAGCTCGGGCCGGGCGGGCTGACGGACGTGGAGTGGGCCGTTCAGCTGCTGCAGCTCCAGTTCGGCGCCACGGTCCCCGGGCTCCGGACCACGTCGACATTGGACGCGCTGGCGGCGGCGAGCGCAGCGGAGTTGCTGCCCGCCGACGATGCCGAGGTGCTCGGGAACGGATGGCGGTGGGTCGTCCGGCTGCGGAACGCGGTCGTCCTGACGACCGGGAAGGCGCTGGATGCGCTGCCGACCGGGGATCGGGCGATCGGTCGGGTGGCGCAGGTGCTGGGGTATTCGGCCGA
Organism: Frankiaceae bacterium; assembly: GCA_035468175.1. Taxonomy (GTDB): domain Bacteria; phylum Actinomycetota; class Actinomycetes; order Frankiales; family Frankiaceae; genus JAVEDQ01. The sequence goes on from DATITC010000043.1 coordinate 20,714, forward strand.
CGCGGGTGCGACGCTGCTCGAGGACCACCGCGGACGGGGCCGGCGCACCCGTGAGGTCGTCGACCAGGTTTTCGCCCGCTGCCAGCAGCGCGCCCAGGATCAGGCGGACAGTGCGCAGCCGAACCAGGCCCGCGCGGACAGCGGTGTGGCGACGAGCGGAGGACTGCAGTGACCGAACTGGTCGGGGCACGGGAAGTGGTCGGTTCAGGCGGGACGGACGTGCGTCAGGTCGCGGTACCGGGCCGGCGGCTCGCGGTGCGCCGGGCCGAGCCCACCGGGGCGGACGCCGGGCGGCCGGGACCCGGGAATCCGCCCGTGCTCCTGCTCCACGGTGTGCCACAGACCTCGCGCTGCTGGCTCCCGCTACTCGAGGAGCTGGGTCGGGACCGCATCGTGCTGGCGCCGGACCTCCCCGGCCTCGGCGATTCGGAGATCCGCGGCCCCTACGACGTGCACTCGGTCGCGGCGTCGCTCGTTGCGCTCCTCGCGGCCGAGCTCGACGGGGTGGAGCCATCCGAGCCATCCGAGTCGGCCGAGTCCGAGTCATCCGAGTCGGCTGAGTCCGAGGCGGTCGAGCCGAACGAGCCCGATGCATCCGAGGTGGACGAATCCGAGGCGGACGGACGAGACGGCGGAGGCGGCAGAGACGGCGTGCAGCGCGTCGACCTGGTCGGGCACGACTGGGGTGGCTCCCTGGCGCTGGCGGTCGCGGCGGCCCGTCCCGACCTCGTCCGCCGGGTCGTGGTGATCAGCGCGCCGTATCGCACCGTCGACGTGAAACGTGCCTGGCACATCCCGCTGCTCGGCTTCGTGCCGCCAGCAGTGTTCACCTCCGCGGGCGCGGCCATGGTCCGCGCGATGTTCCGCTACGCCTGGAAGTCCGGACGCCCGCCGCAGGCGATGGTCGACGGCTACGCCGAGGCCTACCGCGCCCCTGAGCGAGTGCGGGCGATGGCCGGCTACTACCGCGCCGCGGTACGGCGGCGGCGGTCGCCGGACGGGACGAAGGACCCGTCGGTGCGTGCCGAACGCAGCCTCGTCGTATGGGGGACGGACGACCCGCCGATGCCGCTACGCGTCGGTGAATCGGTGGTGACCGACCTCGGCCGCGTCAACGACCCGGCGACCGTTCGCATGGTCACGCTGCCCGGCGTCGGGCACTGGCCGCTCGAGGAGGTCCCGGAGATCGTCCTACCGCTGATCGCCGACTTCCTGCGCGGTCCCTGACTCGACCGCCACCACCGGCTTCGCCCCGGCAGTGGCGGGCTCCTCGGGGGCGGGAGTGTGCACCACGGTGGCCCGGGGGGCGTCGTCGAGGGGCGCGGCGCCGCGCCCCTGCCCGAGGATTTCGCGGCTGTTGACCCGGGGAAGGATGGGCCTTCGCGTTGCAACACGGGCGACGAGCAGACCACTCAGACACGCTGCCGCGCCGCCCACCGCGTCCAACCAGTAGTGGTTGCCGGTACCGATGATCACGAAGAGGGTGGCGACCGGGTACAGCCCGGCCAGCACTCGCACCCACGTGCGCCGAGCCAGGAAGATCACCGAGATTGCCACCCAGAGCGACCAACCGATGTGCATCGACGGCATCGCCGCGTACAGGTTGCTGTGCGCGGAGACCGACTGGTCGCCCCACGAACCCCAGGTGTGGAAGACGACGACGGTGTCGCTGTAGTTGCCCCCGGGCAGCAGCCGCGGCGGGGCGAGCGGGAAGAAGGCGAACCCGAACAGAGCGATGAAGTTCATCAGATACCACGCGGTGCGCAGTTGCCGGGCGTGCAGCGGATGCCGCCGGAAGAGCCAGATCCCGACCCCGATGGTCACGATGAAGTGCAGCGTCGCGTAGTAGTAGTTGCAGATGTAGGCGAGCCAACCGTGTGCCGCGACGAAGTCGTTCAGCAGGTGCTCGTGGTATAGCCGCACGGTCCGCTCGATGTGCACGACGTCGTGTGCGTGCCGCACCGATTCGCCTTCGGCGGCGGTGACCCAATTGCGGATCTTCGAGTACAGGACGTAACCGCCGAGGATGACGACCAGCTCGTAGGCCCACAGCCAATGGCGCGTTCGCCTGGCCTCGGCTCGCTCAGGAGCCGGGGCCGTCGCAACGGCAACCTCGGCCGTCATCGGCTCCTTCACCACCGCCATGCTGACACACAGCAGCCGTTGAAGCGGCGACATTCCCCGGCTTCTCACTGTTTCCTCACAGGCAATCCAGCGGTTGCAGGCCTTTGCGTCTGCAGAACTCGAGACACGAGGCCGTAGCTGCCGATGGTCGCGCCTGACGCAGGGGAGCTGTGTCCCCCGAGCGAGCCGACCACCTGCGGAGCGGCCCATCTCAGCGATGCGAGAAGGATCGAGCGCAGGTCGTCGACGTCGAGCCAGACGCGTCGACCGTAGCTCTTAGTAGGCGAACATGTCATTGAGTAGTGCTCCCAGCGCCCGGTCGGAACCAGCCCGAGCCGGTCGCTGACCAACCGGCGACGCGCACGAGACCGCCCTCCCGCTCGTCGCTGCTGACGCTGCATCAGGTGGCGATGAGTTCCGCCGCGCAACGACGTCTACCCGTGCAGGGTGCGACGGACGTTTCCGCCGCGGACGAGAGGATGGCTCGCCATGCAGAAGATCGCGTCCAACCTGTGGTTCGACGGCCAGGCCGAACAAGCCGCCGAGTTCTACTGCTCGATCTTCCCGAACTCGAAGATCGTCAATGTCGCCCGCTACACCGAGGCGGGGCCGGGGGAACTCGGGTCCGTCATGACGGTCGACTGGGAGCTCGACGGGCAACGCTCCACCGGAGTCAACGGCGGCCCGCAGTTCACCTTCAGCGAGGCCGTCTCGTTCGCCATCATCTGCGAGGACCAGGACGAGGTCGACTACTACTGGGCAAAGCTCACCGATGGTGGCGAGGAAGTCCAGTGCGGCTGGTGCCGGGACAAGTACGGGCTGTCCTGGCAGGTCACCCCGACGGGCATGGAGGAGCTTTTCTCCGACCCCGACACCTCCAAGGCGACGCGCGCGATGCAGGCCA
>DATITC010000044.1:0-32852 GCA_035468175.1 Frankiaceae bacterium
CGGGGTCCCTGGCACCGTGGGCCGGCTTCGGCGTCTTCTGCCTATGGGCCCTCGTTGCGCTTCTGGTCGCGGCCGGCCTACTTGTCCGGCGCGACGCATAGAACCGTCAACGAGGTCCCGCACGCGCATTCGGCGGGCCGCCCGATCGGGCGGCCCGCCGAATTTTGCGCGAACAGGGTGGTCGCAATTTCCGCGAACACCCCTGGTGGAGGTGGAGGGAATCGAACCCTCGTCCTTCGGCCCCGCAACAGGGCTTCTACGGGCATAGTCTGCTGTGATTTTCTCAGCCCCACCGGTCACGCAGACGAGCCGGTGACGGGCTCAGTCACTGTTTGGTTTTCCGTTCCGCCCCGTGACCGGGTGGAACGGTGAGCTCCCTGTCGACGCCAGATCCCGGGCCGGGAGCACTCCCGGGCTGACGATGCCTACGACTCGCTCAGGCGGCGAGTGCGTAGTGCACTTGCTGCTTTTTATTGGCAGCTGTTGTTTCGAGCGCATCGTTAACGAGACAAACGCTCATCCTCGGCCCGCTTCCCCTGCAACGAACTCCGAAGTCGAAACCAGTCACCCCCTCGAACCAGGGTCTGTCCCTGGCGCACCTACAGCAACGGTTGGCACCGCGTTCATGTTCCCAGTCGGCGCGCTCGCAGTCCAGCTGACGTGCGGGTGATCTGCCGGGCCGCTGCTCAGGCGTGTCCGCCAGTGGACCGCGGGTACTCCGGGCCGGTCGACGGCTTGACCGCGTCCTTCCGGTCAGCCTCCGACACCTCGACCCCGGAGATCGGGTTACCGTCGGCGACGCCGCCGCTGCCGGCCTGGTCGGGCTGCTCGGGGCCGGGGGCGTGGCCCGGAGTGACCGTGCCACTTACTCCTCCACGGGCGACCTGCGGGCTCTGCTCGCGCTGCTCGGTCTCTGCCTCCGGGTTGCGGTACGGGTCAATTCCTTCGTGTGGCTCCGTCATGGGTTCACCCCTTCCCTCAGGCTTGGTCCGCACGCCGGCGTGCTGGGTGAGCGTTCCACGCCCAGGCGCGTCAGCCCGCCGGGTGAGGGCTGGCGATGTGGTCGTCGAGCTTCTGCTCGATGCGCGCCAGATCAGCCCTGATCGTCGCGAACTCGCGCGCGAAATCAGCCCTGGTCGTCGCGAACTCGCCCGCGACCTCGGTCCGGAAGCTGCTGAACTCCCCCGCGACCTCGGACCGGAAGCTGCTGAACTCCCCCGTCACCTCACTCCGGAAGCTGCTGAACTCGCTGCGGAAGCCGTTGAACTGCGCGAGTAGGGCGAACAGAGCCGTGCCGAGCAGCGCGATCGTGCTGAAAAGCGCGGCAGCGAGGACGGCGAGCACGAACGGAGTCTCCCTCAACCCACCGGTTCCTGCACGGCCTCGTCCACAGCCTCGGCGAAGGCGGCGACCGACCGCCGAGTGTCGTCGGCCCGGCACGCGAGCGCCGGGAATCCCCGACCCTCAGGCTTCCAAGCCCTCGGACTGGGCCAGCAGCTGTGCCGCGACCGCGGGCAGGTCGGCGCCGACGATGTCCGGTGGCGTGAACACCGACGGGTACGGGCTGCCGTTCCGATTGATCCACGCGCTGATCATCCCGGCCCGCTTCGCGCCGTCGGTGTCCCACGGGTGCACAGCGACGAGGGCGATCTGTTCGATCGGGACGCCGGTGCGGTCGGCGGCGAGCTGGTAGGCCTGCCGCGCAGGCTTCCACCGCCCGGCCGCCTCCACGGAGAGGTAGTCCTCGACGACGTCGGCGAGCCCGGCCCGCTCGAGCAGACCCCGACCGACGGACGCCGCTCCGTTGGTCAGGGTCACCAGCCGCAGTCCGCCGCGGGCGAGGGTGCGCATCCCCTCCGCGACGTCCGGGTGGACCCCGAGCTGTTGGAAGGCGCCCAGGACGGCTGCGACGACGTCGTCCGGATCTGCGGTGAGGTCCGGTCGTCCGTGCAGCAGTGAGCGGAGTGCCGCCCCAGCGATGTCGGCGAACGGCGCCTCGGTCCCGGCGGCGGCGAGCGCGAACCCGTCCCGGAGCGTCGAGGCGAACCAGGCGGTACGCAGGTCGGCGGGTAGCCCGGCGGCGGTGAAGTGCGCGGCCAGCGGAGCCAGATCGGACAGCGTCTCGTTCACGTCGAACGCGACAACGTGGATGCGGGGCATGTGATCTCCCATCACCGCCGAGGACCTACGCCAACCGGACAGCGTCCGGGGCGCAACGGTGGCCAGCTGGCGCTCCCCACCGTACGGAGAACCCCAGCGCCCGGTGAAGCGACGCTTTTCCGGCGAAGGAGACATAGCGCGCCTTCATCGGAAAGGTGACCGAAGCTGCGGTGTCTCGCCACTGGTTTGCGCATTCTGCTTGTCGCGCCGCAGCCGACATGCAACGGTCCCTGCGGCGCGCTTCCTGAGCCCTGAGCGAGCCGGTCAGTTCAGACCAGGGTGATCGATGAATACCGCTCGGAGACGGGCCCCGAGCCCTGGCTGCCGTCAAGACACTTGGCTGCTTTCAAGACACGAGGAGCGTCGGCGTGAGAACCACAACCCTTATCGGTGCTGGAGCATTGGCGGCTGCCGCCGTCCTCGTCGGACCCGCCGCCGCCCTCGCGTCGACGAGTTCGACCCTGTACGTCGCGCCGAACGGCCACGACAGCAGCCCCTGCAGCCGGACCGCCCCGTGCCGCACCATCGGGCACACAATCCACACCGCCCATGCCGGGAACACGGTCCTCGTAGCGCCCGGCACCTACCGCGAGCACGTCACTGTCGGCAAGAGGCTGGCGCTCAGGGCCCAGGGGCCGGGCACGTTGATCGATGCGACGGGGGCCCTGAACGGCATTGGCCTCGGTGTCGACTTCAGCGATCCGAACACGCGGGTCGGTAACGCGTCCGGATCGACTGTCAACGGTTTCACGATCAAGAACGCGACCCAAGAGGGGATCGTCGCGCTCGGCTCGAACTTCGACATCGCCAACAACGTCATCGCCCACAACGACCTGGGCGCGACTTCCGCTCACCCGGCAGGCGAGTGTGCCGGCGAAGGTCAGGTGCCCGGCGACTGCGGCGAGGGCCTCCACCTCGCCGGCGTCACGCACTCGATCATCGAAGGCAACTACGTCACCGGCAATCAGGGCGGAATCCTCGTGAGCGACGAGTTCGGGCCCACGGCGTTCAACCTCATCGCGCACAACACGGTCGTGAACAATGTTCCCGACTGCGGGATCACGTTGCCTGGCCACAATCCGGCCGCCATCAACTCGAGCGGTGTGCGCCAGCCCTCCATGGGAGGGGTTTATCGAAACCGAATCATCGACAATACGGTGAACGCGAATGGCGCTGCCGGTATCGGATTCTTCGCGGGCGGACCAGGTACCGGGTCCTACGACAACACCGCAGAAGGCAATAGCATCTCCTCGAACGGCATCCCCGGAGTTGCTATCCACACGCACGCACTCCACTCGGACACGAACGGCAACCGCATACTCGGAAACTTCTTCAGTCGCAACGGGCTGGGAGAAGGCGGGTCGGCACCGGTGGGTGACCCCGGCACGCCGGTCAACACCACGACCAACATCGACGTCGTCGCCGACCCCGGAGCCACCCCCATCTCCGGAACCGTGATCCAGCACAACCGGATCACCAACGCACGCGTGGGTATCTGGCTGGTGACCGGTGGGGGCTCCACCACCCTCGGTGGCAACACGTTCCAGAACGTGCAGACGCCGGTTCGACACAGCTAGCCCCGCGCCGGTTACCGCTCGTCCGAGGTCGTGCGGGCCAGGTACACGGTGTTCGCTGACGTGCCACCGGTGAGATGGTTCGGGAATTCGACGACCTCGCCCTCGGCATCGTCGAATACCTCGCGCAGCACGGCGAGGAAGGCCGGATCGGGTGCCGCGTCGGACCACAGCGCGAACACCCCGCCCGGATGCAACCAGCGGACCAGCCGACGCAGCCCCTCGGTCCGGTAGAAGCCGGCGTGCCCGTCGTCGAGCAGGTGCTCGGGGGTGTGGTCGATGTCGAGCAGGATCGCGTGCCACCGCGTCGGTGCGCCCGCCGGTTGACCGGCCGCCGGGTCTGCGAACCCGGCCCCGTCGGCGAGGGCGAAGAAGTCCGCGTGCACCAGGGAGGTGCGAGGGTCGCCAGTCAACTCGGTTGCCCCCGGCAGCAGACCCCGGAGCTGCCAGCCGATCACCGCTTCGACCGCCTCGACGACGTGCAGCCGACGGACCCGCGGGTCCTCGAGTGCTGCCCGGGCGGTGTAGCCGAGGCCGAGCCCTCCCACGACCACGTCCAGGTGCTCGCCCGTCACCGCACCGAGGCCGAGGCGGGCGAGCTCGATCTCAGCGACGGGGAAGAGGCTGGACATGAGGTACTCGTCGCCGAGCTTCACCTCGTAGACGTCCACCCCGAGCTGCGGATCGCGGCGGCGCCGAAGGACGACGTCGCCCATGGGCGTCGGCTGCCAGTCCAGCTCCTGGAAACGGGCGCTCACCGTCGCGCGGCTCCAGTCACGCCAGCACCTCAGTCACCCCAGACGTCCGCCGCCACGTCCACGATCAGACGGAGCTTCGCGACCTCCTGCTCGTAGCTGAGGTCGTTGCCCTCGGACGTCGAGGAGAAGCCGCACTGCGGGGAGAGGCAGAGCTGCTCGAGCGGGACGTACTTGCTCGCCTCGTCGATACGGCGCTTGAGGTTGTCGGCGTCCTCCAGCTCGCCCCGCTTCGTGGTGACCAGACCCAGCACGACCTGCTTGCCGGGGGGCACGAAACGCAGCGGCTCGAAGCCGCCGGAACGGTCGTCGTCGTACTCGAGAAAGAACCCGTCCACGTCGAGCTGGGTGAACAGCGCCTCGGCGACGAAGTCATACCCGCCTTCCGCCGCCCACGAGGACCGGAAGTTGCCGCGGCACATGTGCGTGGTGATGCGCATGCCTTCGGGCCGCCCGGCGAGCGCGGCGTTGATCTGGGCGATGTAGCGCTCGTGCTGGTGCTCGGCGTCGCCACCCTGCTCGGCGATCATCGCCCGCTGCTTCGGGTCGTTGAGGTAGGCGAGGCTGGTGTCGTCGAACTGGAGGTAGGTGCAGCCGAGCTCGCCGAGGCGCCGGACCTCCTCGGCGTAGGCGGCGGACAGGTCGGTCCAGAAGCCGTCGAGGTCCGGGTAGACGTTCGGGTCGACCGCAGCGCGACCGCCCCGGTAGTGGATCATGCTCGGCGACGGGATCGTCAGCTTCGGCACTGCGGACGTCACCTGCGACTGCAGGTACCGAAAAGCGTCCGCGAAGATCGTCTGGGTCAGCTTGATCGGCGAGCTCACCTGCAGCTTCGCCGGAGCGAAGTCGATGTCGCCGCCGGCGTTGTGGAACTTCACGTGCATCCGCTCCTCGGCCTGCGTGATGCCGTCGAGCTGGTAGATGAAGTCCATGTGCCACGAGGCGCGACGGAACTCGCCGTCGGTGGCCGAGCGGAGCCCGACCTCCTCCTGCATGGCGACAACGTCCGCGATCGCGTCGTCCTCCACCTTGGCCAGCTCCGCGTCCGTCAGCTCGCCGGCGGCGTGTTCGTCGCGCGCCTTCAGCAACGCCGGCGGTCGCAGCAAGCTGCCGACATGGTCGGCGCGGAAGGGCGGGTCAGTCCGTACGGTCATCGTTCTCCTGCCGAATAGTGGGTGCGGTTTGTGGAGCGTTCTAGGTAGCCGAGTTCTAGGTAGCCGAGTTCTAGGTGGCCGTGTTCTAGGTAGCCGAGTTCTGGGCCAGCCGCGGCACGGCCAGGCGCGCGCGTCCGGCGATGAGCCCGGAGCCGACCTGCGGAACGAGCAGGACCAGCAGCAGGACCAGCGAGGAGGTCCACGAGTCGGTGAGGTCGTGCAGGGCACCGACGAGGAACGGCCCCAGTGCAGCCAACAGGTAGCCGCCGGTCTGCGCCATCGCGGACAGGCGGGCGGTCACGGCCGGTTCGGCGGTCCGGAGCACCACGAGGGTGAGACCCAGCGGGAAGGCCGCGCCTTGGCCGAGGCCGAGCAACAGGATCCACAGCAGCGGCGCCGCGGTCGGGGCCGCGAGGATGCCGAGCAGACCACCGGCGGCGCAGAGTCCCGCGACGAGGACGAGCATTCGTTGATCGCGGGCACGGGTGGCCAGCATCGGAACCACGAGCGCGACGGGACACTGGATGAAAGCGGTCAGCGAGACGAGACCGCCGGCCGCCGCGGCGCTGTACCCGGCGTCCTGGTACAGCGACGGTAACCAGGCCAGCACGGCGTAGAAACCGAGAGCCTGCAGCCCGAAGTAGACGGTGACGTGCCAGGCGATCGGCTCCCGGTGCAAGCTGCCCGGCACGCGCGGCGCCTCGGGGACCTTTTCGTCCCCGGTCCGCGCCAACGGCAGCCAGGCGACCAGGGCGACCGCCGCCGGGATGGCCCACAGTCCCAGCGCCGTGCGCCAGCCACCACCGAGGGCGTTCTCGGCTGGAACGCTGATACCGACTGCGGCTGCCGCCGCGAGGGTCAGCATCGTCGTGTAGATGCCCATCGCGAGGCCGGTCCGGCCGGCGTAGTCGTCCTTGATCAACGCTGGCACCAGCACGTTCGCGGATGCGATCCCCGCAGCGGCGATCATCGTGCCGACGAACAGCAGAGGGATGCCCGGCACCAGCCGGAGCAGGAGCCCGACGAGCAGGACACCGAGCAGGATGCCGAGCGCCGGGCGGAGCCCGACCTTCCGCGCCAGGCGGGGCGCGACGGGCGCCAGCGCCCCGAAGCAGAGGATCGGGATGGCGGTGAGCAGTGACGCACCGACCGTGGACAGCCCGGTGTCGGCGCGGAGGTCCTTCAGCACCGGGCCGACACTCGCCACCGCCGGCCGAAGGTTGATGGCGATGAGCACCATGCCGACGGTCAGCGCGACCGGGAACGCGAGCTGCGCGGGTCCGCGCTGCGCTCGGTCCGTCGGCCGGGTCGCCGCGGCTGGAGAGGTCACCACTGCTCCCTGCCCACCCTCGGGCGGGCTACTGATCGGACGACCGGATCAGAACGGATAAGCCTGGATCTCACCCTGGACCGTGACCCACTGGGTCTCGGTGAAAGCCTCGATGTTCGCGGCCGGGCCACCGAAGCGGGAACCGGTCCCGGACGCGCCCCGGCCCCCGAAGGGAGCGAGCGCCTCGTCCCCGACCGTCTGGTCGTTGATGTGCACGATGCCCGTCGGGATCTTCTCCGCCAGCGCGAGTCCGCGCATCGGGTCCGCGGTGAGGATGCCGAGCGAAAGTCCGTACTCGGACTCCCGGGCGAGCTTGGCGGCTTCGTCGAGCGACGAGAAGCGGATGACCGGCGCCACCGGACCGAAGACTTCGTTCGCGTACGCCGGCGTCGACGTCGTGACCTCGTCGAGCACGGTCGGACGGTAGAAGAGCCCGTCGTAGGTGCCGCCGGCCGCGAGCCGGGCGCCCGCGGCGACGCTGCTGGTGACGAGCGCGTGGATCTTGTCGCGCTGGGCCTCGTCGATGATCGGGCCGAGGGCGACCGGCTCGGTGGCCGGGTTGCCGACCGGGAGGTGGGACGCCTTCTCGGCGAGCGCCTCGACGTAGCGGTCGGCGATCGCGTCCGCGACAAGATGCCGTCCGGTGGTCATGCAGATCTGGCCCTGATGCAGGAACGAGCCCCACGCACCGGCCGACACCGCCCGGTCGAGGTCGGCGTCGTCGAGCACGATCAGCGCGGAGTTGCCGCCGAGTTCGAGATGGGCCCGCTTGAGGTGCCGCCCGGCGAGCTCACCGACGACGCGACCGGCCGCGGTCGAGCCGGTGAAGGAGATGACCGGGACCCGGGGGTCGGTGACCAGTGCGGTGCCCGCATCCGCGCCTCCGGGGAGCATCGCGAGGACGCCGTCCGGAAGGCCGGCCTCCTCGAAGACCCGCGCGACGGAGATGCCACCGCAGACCGCCGTACGCGGGTCGGGCTTGAACACGACCGCGTTGCCGAGCGCCAGCGCCGGTGCGACGGAACGGATGCCGAGGATCAGCGGCGCATTGAACGGGGCGATGACACCCACCACGCCCACCGGGAGCCGGCGGGCAAGACTCAGCCGGGGCTGTTCGCTCGGCAGGATCGAGCCGAGCGGTTGGGACAGCAGAGCAGCCGCCTCGTAACACTCCTGCGCGGCGATGTGCGTCTCCAGCTCGGCCTTGCCGGGCACCGAGCCACCCTCGCGGATCACCCAGTCCTGAATCTCGGCGGCGTGCTCCTCGAAGAGCTGGCCGGCTCGGCGCAGGACGGCCGCCCGCTGCTGGAAGCTGGTGGCGGCCCAGCCGGGCTGCGCCTCGACCGCACGCGCGCAGGCAGCTCCGATGTCCGAGGCGTCGGCGATCCCCACCTCACCCAGCTGGGATCCGGTGGCGGGTTCCCGTACGGGCGCCGTGCCGCCAGAGGTGACCTGCCAGCCGTCGGTGAAGGCCTTGGCGGACCAGATCGTGGAGTCGAGAAGCGGCACGGATACCTCCGGTGACAAACGTCGTTGTTCGCGCAATCGTCCGCTCAGCCTCACCCGCTCCGACCACGCCGGTCAAGCGCGGGAAGGCATCAGCTCGCGCGGTGGTTCGGGCCCAGTGTGACCCCCGTGTCCGCTTCACCCGCCTCCGCTTCACCCGTGTCCGCTACACCCACAGCCGCACCCGCGGTTTGCGCACCGGCCGTCGTGCACCGCCGTCCGGTGCACTTCTGGATCGTGGCCACGGTCCTGCTGCTGTTCATGGCGGCCGGGAGCGCGCCGTCGCCGTTGTACGTCGTCTACCAGTCGGAGTGGCACTTCCCCGCGACCACGTTGACCGCGGTCTTCGCGGTCTACGCCCTTGCGCTGCTCGCCGCCTTGCTGACCATCGGGTCGCTGTCGGACTTCGTCGGCCGTCGACCGGTGCTGGCCGCCTCGCTGACGCTGCAAGCGGTCGGCATGGGCCTTTTCCTGCTCGCGGACGGGGTGAGCGGGCTCGTCCTGGCGCGCGTCGTCCAAGGACTCGCGACGGGGGCCGCACTCGGCACGATCAGCGCTGCGTTGATCGACCTCGAACCGGTCGGACGGGGCGGTCGGGGCGCCCTGCTGAACAGCCTCTCGCCGCCGGTCGGGCTGGCGATCGGCGGCCTCGGCTCCGGGTTGCTCGTGCAGTACGCGCCGGCGCCGACCAGCCTGGTGTTCGTTCTGCTCGGACTCGGTTTCCTCGTGCTCGCGGCGGGGGTCGTCTTCCTCCCGGAGACCGTGCCCCGTCGCCCGGGAGCCCTCGCGTCGCTGCGGCCGAACGTCGCCGTTCCGGCGAGCGGACGGCGCATGTTCTGGCGCACCGCACCGGCACTCGTGGCGACCTGGTCGCTCGGCGGCCTCTATCTGTCGCTCGGACCCTCGCTGGCCGCCGACGTCCTCGACCTGCACAACCACCTGGTCGGCGGGCTCGTCGTCGCCGTCCTGAACACGGCAGCCGCGTTGACCGTGCCCGCGGTCCAGCGTCGCGCCGCGCCCGACTTGCTGCTCGCCGGCTGCCTCGTCCTGGCGATCGGTGCCGGGGTCACGTTGGTCTCGCTCGCGCTGACCTCGGTGCCCGGCTTCTTCCTCGGGACGGCGGTATCGGGGATCGGCTTCGGGGCCGCCTTCCTGGGCGCCTTCCGGACCTTGTCGGCGCTCGCGCTGCCCGGGGAACGAGCCGAGCTGTTCGCGGCGGTCTACGTGGTCAGCTACCTGGCGTTCAGCATCCCCGCGGTGATCGCGGGATTCGCCACCTCGTCCTACGGCTTGCGGCCCACGGCCACGGTCTACAGCCTGGTCGTCATCGCGCTGAGCCTCTTCGTTCTCAGCGCTGCGGTGCCGCGCCGGCGCCCGGCCTGAGCGCTTTCATCCACCAGCGATGCATCTGTAGGCCCGACCCGCAGATTCCGGGCTCGCTCCAGCCGGGACGCGTCCACCGTCGTGCTCAACCGTATGCGGGGCATGCCGGCATCGTGCCACTCCCCGAGTGGGAGGCCTTGCCACCGGATCGTCAGGCGAGGCCGAGCACCGCGGCGGGCGCGTGCCAGAGCACCTGGCGCAGCCAGTCGTCCCCCAGGTCGAGGCGTACGAGGGCCTCGATCTGGTGCTCATACGGGTGCGGGATGTTCGGGAAGTCGCTGCCCAGCAGCACCTTCCCCGCGAGCCCGAGATCCCGCAGCAACGGGCGCGAGGACTCCGGGAACGGAGCGTTCACCTCCGCAAAGTCGGTGAAGGCCATCGTCGTATCCAGCGCGACCGATTCGTACGCGTCGGCCAACCCGAGGAAGTCGTCATAGCGGGGCATCCCGAGGTGCGCGACCACCAGGCGGAGCGTCGGATGCCGCTGCAACACCTCGCTGATCGGACCTATACCGGTGAACGGACCGGGGATCGGCCCGTCGCCGCAGTGCAGGACGACCGGCGTCTGCGCGTCCGCCAGGGAACCCCACACCGGGTCGAGGTACGGGTCGCGGGGGTCGTAACCGCCGACCTGCAGGTGCCCCTTGAAGATCCGAGCTCCCCGCTCCAGCGCCCGGACGACGTACCCCCCCGCATCCGGCTCCGGGAAGAAGGTCGCTGTCGGCACCACGTCGGGCTGCCCATCGGCGAAGTCCAGCGCCCAGGTGGACAGCCAGTCCGCCATCCCCGCCTTGTGGGGGTAGACGAGGGCGGGAAACCCGCGCACCCCGAGGTCCCGGAGGATCTGCAGCCGCTCCGGCTCGGAGAGCCGGTACTCGATCGGCCACTCCCGGCCGTAGTTCTCCGAGGCGCTGTCGAAGAACGCCCACACCTTCCGCATCACGGTGTGCGGGAGGAAATGCACGTGCACGTCCGCGAGGCCGGGCAGGCCCAGCTGCTGCCAGATCACGCCGACACGGCCGCCGGTTCCGGAGCCGGATCCGGGACCGGATCTCGACGCCGCCGACGGATCTGTCGCAACAGCAACGGCGCGATGGTGAGGGCGGCCGCGTCGAAGAAGCAGTACCCGCCGGCAGCACCACTCGGCGGGTTCCCGATGGCGATCCAGCCGGTGACCGTGTCGGCCGGCTGCCACGCCCAGGTGCCCAGCGAGGTACCGACGATCTCCAGATAGGTCACGACGAGAAACGCCGCCGCGTACACCCGCGGCGCCCGCCCGCGGAGCAGGAACCAGACCAGGCACCCGGCCCACAGCGCACCCAGCACGTCGAGCCGCGGCGAGAGCGTCAGCCCCCAGAGGGCGTACAGCGATACCCCGCCGATCGCGAGCGGTACCGCGACCCGCGGGGCCCGACGGCCGAGGAGCACCGCCGCGAGGTACACCAGCCCGTGGCCGGGTGGGACGAACGCCGGCACCTGGTCGTACCAGGCATGCGCCACCCCGGAGGATTCCAGCCGGTAGACGTAGACGCCGAGTCCGCCGGCGAACGTGTACTCGACGAGGGTGGCGTAGGCGACGACGACGCCGACCTGCAGCCGGGTCATCGGGTTCTCGAACCAGAGCAGCAAGCCGAGCAGCGCCCACGTCGCGAGCCCGAGCAGCCGCTGGGAGGCGAGCGACGCGCCCCGGTCGGCCAGGAGCACCGAGGGGATCCAGACGAGGACCACGGCGGCGCGGAGCACCGGTGCCCGCCCGGTCCCGCCGCTCAGCCTTGACACGCGCCCAGCCCGGGCGGTCGTTCCCCCGTGCACGGCTCAGTCCATCCCTTTGGACCGCCGGCCGATGGCGCGCTGCATCTCGCGGTTCGCCTCCCGCTCGGCCAGGTCCTGTCGACGGTCGTAGGCGCGCTTACCGCGGGCCAGCGCGATCTCGACCTTGGCCCTGCCGTTGGAGAAGTACAGGGCGAGCGGCACCAGCGTGAGGCCGCTCTCGCGCGTCTTGCCGACCAGCCGCTCGATCTCCTCGCCGTGCAGCAGCAGCTTGCGGCGCCGTCGCGGGCTGTGGTTGTTGTAGGTGCCTTGCGTGTACTCGGGGATGTAGGCGTTGTGCAGCCACGCCTCGCCGTTGTCGATCTGGGCGAAAGCCTCGGTGATGTTCGCGCGGCCCTCGCGCAGCGACTTGACCTCGGTCCCCTGCAGGACGACACCCGCTTCGTAGGTGTCGATGACGGCGAAGTCGTGCCGGGCCCGGCGGTTCTGCGCGATCATCTTCCGACCGCTCTCCCTGGGCATCCCTCGATCGTACGAGCGGAGCCCGTCGGGGCACGGTGCAGCTGGTCCGGGGGACCGAGCTTCAGCGGCGGCGGTGCCCGACGCGATCAGGTGCGGACGGCCGGCGGATCTGCCGGCCCACTCGCGCGACCGCGTCGACAGGGCCGTCAAACCGGCCGTCGAAGCGGCCCTCGAACGGACCCTCGGACCGGCCGCCGGCGGAGTTGGACGACTCCGGGACGTCGGTCGCCCGGCGCCGCGGCGGCCGCTTCGGGTCGGCGGCCTTGAGGTGCCGACGCAGCGCGACCCATGCCATGGCGCTGGAGAGCGCGACGCCCGCCAGCATCGCCAGCAGGCACACCTTCGCCACGTCCCCGGCACTGATCAGCGTCGTGAAGTGCTGCGTGCTGAACACCCGCTGCACCAGTTCGATGTGCAGGGCGATCAGCGCCGCGCTGGCCAGCAACCCACCGAGCAGACCGGCGGCGGCGCTCTCCAGGACGAAGGGCGCACGGATGTAGGCGTTCGACGCCCCGACCAATCGCATGATCGACGTTTCGCGCCGCCGCGCATGGGCCGAGACGCGGATCGTGTTGTACAGCAGCACGAGCGTCGCGAAGCCCTGGACCGCGGCGAGGACGAAGGCGGCGATTTTGAAGCCGTTGAGCCAGCGGAAGAAGGAGTCGAGCAGCTTCCGCAGGTCCGGCACCGAGTCGACCCCCGGTTGAACCCGGTACTCCTGGGCCACCGCGGCGAACTGCCGCGGGTCGGTCAGCTTCGCGTGGAAGGCGGCGGGAGCAACGTCCGGTCCGAGCCCGTCGAGCAGGCCGGGCGAGTCGGCGTAGAGCTTCTTCGCCCGCGCGAAGGCCTCCTCCTGGGTCTCGTAGACGAAGTTCTTCACCTGCGGGTCGGCGGCCAGCCGCTGGGCGAGCGCCTGCTGCTGATCGGGGGTGACGCTGTCGCTGAGGTAGATGTTGAGCTCGACCCGGGAGAACAGCGCGTCGCTGGTGATGGCGACCTGGCGCTGCAGCAGCAGACCGGCGCCGAGCAGGGCCAGCGAGACGGCGCTGCACAGGATGACGGCGAACGTCATCGTCAAGTTGCGGCGCAGGCCGGAGCCGGCGTCGCGGACGATCGGAGCGACGCGCATCAGGACGTCGATCCGTACACGCCGCGGGTCTGGTCGCGGACCAGCCGTCCGTCGTCGAGCTCGACGACGCGGCGTCGCATCGCGTCGACGATCTCGGCGTTGTGCGTCGCCATGACCACGGTCGTACCCGTGCGATTGATCCGGTCCAGGAGGCGCATGATGCCGACGCTGGTGTTGGGGTCGAGGTTGCCGGTGGGCTCGTCGGCGAGCAGGACCTTCGGCCGGTTGACGAAAGCGCGGGCGATCGCGACCCGCTGCTGCTCGCCTCCGGAGAGCTCGTCGGGCATCCGCTGGCCCTTGCCGGTGAGCCCGACGAGGTCGAGCACCTCGGGCACGACCTGGCGGACCTGCGCGGCCGGACGTCCGATGACCTCCATCGCGAACGCGACGTTCTGCGCGACCGACCGGTTCGGCAGCAACCGGAAGTCCTGGAACACGCAGCCCATCTGGCGGCGGAGCGCGGGGACCTTGCGGGCCGCGAGCCGGTTCAGGTCCCACCCGGCGAACCGGACGCTCCCGGCGGTCGGGAGTTCCTCGCGCAGCAGGAGCCGGAGGAACGTCGACTTGCCCGAACCCGAGGTGCCGACCAGGAAGACGAACTCCCCCTTGTCGATCTCGAGGGAGACATCGTTCAGCGCCGGCCGTGGGTTGGCCGGATATCGCTTGGTCACATCAGTTACAGAAATCAAGGGGGCCTCGCGGCGGCATGCTAGGTGCGGACGGGTCCCCATCGACCTCGAAACGCCGGGCGCGAGCGGCTGGCGCGGATAGGTCCCGGTGCTGTCGCTCCGTGACGGCTTTCCACCTGCGTCGGCGGGGCATATCGTTCCAGGAACGTCTGGGTGTCGGCGGAAGTTGAACCAGATGTCGCGGTCAGCTGGCCGGATGATCCAGTTCCGGCCCGTGGCGGTCGATCCGACGGCACGACCATCCAGGAGGCGCACATGGGCTTTTCTGAATTCGCCTGCGCCTCGTGCGGAGGCCCGGTCTCCGAAGGCCGTTGCCCTACCTGTCGCGCCAGCCGGGAGATGATCCGTTACCGGCTGCCCATGGTCACCCGCCAGCTCCTGCTTCAGCTGCTGTTCGCGTTGGCTGTGCTGCTCGGCGCGGTGGCCTTCGCCGTCGAACGCAGCGGCTGACTCGCCCTCCCGGTCAGAGGCGGAAGTCGGGGAAGATCGCCCCGAGCGCAAGTCCGGCCAGATAGGTCCAACCGAACAGCCGGTTGTGCACCAGGCAGGACCGGTGGAACCACAACGGCCAGCCGACGTAACCCTCGGGCTTCTCGTCCGGATGCGGCACGGTGAGCGCCCGCACCGCGCGCAGCGCCCGCGGCGCCGCGACGAGGACGAGGAGCGCGAACGGGGTGAGCCAACCGAGCAGGATCGCAACGAGCACCGTCGCGTACATCCCGACCACGATCAGCTGATCGAGCCGGCGGGCCGGCCGCTCCCCCATCAGCACCGGCAACGTGTGCTGACCGGCACCGATGTCGAACGGGCGCTGGTCGATGTGCTTGCCGAGCAGGATCGACATCACGCCGAGGCCGTAGGGCACAGACGCGAGCAGGACCTCCCCGGACCAGTGGCCGGTGATGACGTAGTAGCCACCGCCGATCATCAGCGGGCCCCACACCACGAACGACGCGATCTCGCCGAGGCCGATGCCCTTCAGCGTGATCGGTGCGGCGTCGTACCCCCACAGCAGCAACGCCCCGACGACGGCGAAGGCGATGGCTCCGGCGCCCACCGTCACCGCGAAGTAGACGCAGACCGCGAGCCCGAGAACACCGAGCACCCCGATGCCGGTGGCGAGCTGTCGGGTGGTCAGCGCCCCGGACGCCACCGGGTGCAGCGTGTAGTTCATCCGCGGTGATTCGACGGTGTCGTGGCCGCGCTTGTAGCCGAAGTAGTCGTTCGAGAGGTTGCTGATCGCGTGGGCGACGACGAGCCCGAGCAGCAGCAGCACGAAGTCGAGCAGACCGAAGTTGCGGTCGGTGATCGCGAGCAGTCCGGCGATCGCTGCGGACTGCGCGGAGATGACGAGGATGACGCTGCGCGCGGCGTAGAGGAACCGGGCCACCGGGTCGAGCTCGCGGAGGCTGTTCCCGTCCGGGCGGTAGAAGCCGACGAAGGCCGGCAGCCAGGTGAGCGGCCGGATCCCGGGACGCGCGGTTTCGGCTACGACCGGGTTGTCGAGGCCGGGCTTGTCGGCGCTGGGCTTATCGGCGCTCGGCTTGTTGACGCTCGGACGGGTGGATGGACGCGTCACTGCGTCGCCTCCGTTGTGAGGGGAAAGTGCTCTAGTTGCTCCATTTTAGGCAGTTTTGCCGCGAGCGGTCTGTTCACCCGCTCACATGCGCCGCCGCTAGCAGCTCAGTTCTGGGAGGGGCCCTCGAAGGCGCGCCGCCAGCGGATCTCACCGTCGATGAAGTCGTCGATCTCGCCGTCCAGCACCGCGCCGGTGTTGCCGGTCTCGACCTCGGTCCGCAGGTCCTTCACCAGCTGGTACGGGTGCAGCACGTAGTTGCGGATCTGCGACCCGAAGCTGACGTCCTGCGGCCCGCCGGTGATGCGGTTCTTCTCGGCGGCCTCGTCCTGGCGTCGCCGCTCCAGCAACTTGCCCTGCAGCACGATCATCGCGGCCGCCTTGTTCTGCAGCTGCGAGCGCTCGTTCTGGCAGGAGACGACGATGTTGGTCGGCAGGTGGGTGATGCGCACCGCCGAGTCCGTCGTGTTCACACCCTGACCGCCGGGGCCGGAGGACCGGAAGATGTCGATCCGGATTTCCTTCTCGTCGACCTCGACGTGGTCGCTGACGTCGACGACCGGGGTGACCTCGACGCCGCCGAACGACGTCTGCCGCCTGGCCTGGTTGTCGAACGGGCTGATGCGGACCAGCCGATGGACCCCGTGCTCGCTGCGCAGCGTGCCGAAGGCGTAGGGCGCACTGACCTTGAAGGTGGCGCTCTTCAACCCGGCCTCTTCGGCGTAGGAGGTGTCGAGCACCTCGGTCGGATAACCGTGCCGCTCGGCCCAGCGCAGGTACATCCGCAGCAGCATCTCGGTCCAGTCCGCCGCGTCCACGCCACCGGCGCCGGCGGACAGCTGGACGATGGCCTCCCGCTCGTCGTACTCGCCGGAAAGCAGGGTTCGCACCTCGAGCCCGGAGATTTCCCGGCGCAGCTTCGGCAGGTCACGCTCGACCTCGGCGGTCAGGTCCGGGTCTTCGAGCTCCACACCGGCCTGGGCGTCAGCGAGTCGGCTTCGCAAGCCCTCGACCCGGTTGATGTCGGCCCGCACGCGCGAGAGCTTGCTCGTCACGGTCTGGGCCCGGGCCTGGTCGCTCCACAGTTCGGGGTCGCTGGCCTGCTGCTCGAGATCGTCCAGCTGCTTCTGCAGACCCGGGACATCGAGCACCGACTCGATGCTGGAGAGGGTGCTGTGGAGCTCCTTCAGCTGCTCGGAGAGGTCTTCGGCCATACGTCGAGAGTACGGTCCGGCCCGTTCGCCGCAAGCCTGCGAACGACGGGGGTGGCCCGCCCGAGGCGGTGTCAGCTGGTGATCTCAGCTGGTGATGTCCTTGGTGGTGAACATCGCCCACGCCGCGCCGAGCAGCACGAGCACGAGCACCACCTGCAACAGCAACCCGCGCTCGATGTCCCGCCACAGGATCGGGTTTCTGAACAGGTCGACGAACGACAGCCAGTAGTGCGTCGGCAGGTACGGCCGCACCGAACCCGCGGCGTCCAGCGTGTCCAACGACGTGCTGGCGACGAGCGCGGCGAACCCACCGAGCGCCGCGGCCAACGGGGCATCGGTCAACGTGGAGAGCAGTAGGGCGAACGACGCGACCCCGAGCATCGACACCCCGACGTAGAGCACCGCGAGCACGATCCGCAGCGCGGTGCCCTGCTGGCTGATCGGCGGCCCGCCCGAGATCGAGGTGATCTGGCCGTTGGAGTGGAACAGCAGGCCTCCCACGATCAAACCGCTCGCCGCGACGGTGACGACGGCCACCAACACATAGGTGAAGATCGCGCTGAGCTTGGCGACGAGCAGCTTGCTCCGGCTCACCGGCCGGACCAGCAGGTACCGCAAGGTTCCGGAGGCCGCCTCCCCCGCCACGCTGTCGCCCGCGACGACCAGCACCGACAGCGGCAGCAGCAGCACCATGTCGATGACCAGGGCGACCGCGGCGAACAGCGTGCCGTTGGAGAGCACCTCGGACAGCAGCGCCGGTCCCTGTCCCGGCCGTGGCGCAATCCCGGTGGACGACACGAACACGGCGATCAGCGTCGGGAGCGCGACGAGGATGCCGAGCGACACCCAGGTGCGCGGTCGGCGGAGCAGGATCTGCAGCTCCACCAGGATCATGCCGCCTCCCCCGGACGTGCTTCGCCCGCACGGGGACCCCTGTGTCCGTGACTGATGTGAGCGGTCACGCGAACACCGAACTCTCCGTCGACGCCAGGAAGACCTCTTCGAGCGTCCGCCGCTCCTCAACGAGCTCGCGCACCCGCACCCCGGCCGAGACGAGCGTCTGGTTGACCCGCTCGGGCTCCGACGACGCGACGGTCAGCTGTTCGTCGACGCGCGAAATCAGGCTCCGGCCGAGGACCGCGACCGCGGTGTTCACGTCGGAGGTCACCACGTGCACCTTGCCGGTGGGCCGACGCAGCGACGCGACGCTGTCCTGCACCACCATGCGGCCATGGCTGACCATCCCGACCCGGGTGCACAGGCTCTGCACCTCACCGAGCTGGTGGGACGAGAGCAGCACCGTCGTGCCGGCGGCGTTCAGCTTGCCGAGCAGGTCCCGCATCTCCCGCACCCCGGCGGGGTCCAGGCCGTTCGTCGGTTCGTCGAGCACCAGGAGCCGGGGGGTGCGCAGCAGCGCCGCCGCCAGACCCAGTCGCTGCTTCATTCCCAGCGAGTACGCCTTGACCGCGCGATCGTCGACGGTGTCCATCCCCACCTCGCGGAGGACCTCCTCAACCCGCTCCCGACGATCACCTCGGGTGGTCCCCGGCCCGGCCGCGTCGAGCATCTGCAGGTTGCGCCGGCCGGACATCCGGTTCCAGAAGGCCGGGTTCTCGATCAGCGCCCCCACGTGCGGCAGGGTCTTGGCGGCGCCGTGCGGCATCCGTTCGCCAAGCAGTTCCATCCGGCCGGCGGAGGGGAAGACCAGGCCGAGCAGCATGCGCACGGTCGTCGACTTCCCGGACCCGTTGGGGCCGAGGAAACCGTAGATGTCGCCCTCCTCGACGCGAAGGTCGAGGGAATCGACGACCGTCAGCCGTCCGTACCGCTTGGTCAGGCCCTGCGTCGTGATCATGGTTCGGCGCTCACGGCGCGTTCCGGTCGGGGGGGTTGTCGACCAGTTCCTGGGCCATCGCCTCCAGGACCTCCAGGGGGACGGTGCCGGCCAGGACGTAGCCACGATCGGCCGAGGAGAAGATCAGTGCGCGAAGCATGGGGGCCGCGACGAGGGTTCCTTCGCCGAACGACGCCTTCAGCGGAGGGCGGCCTGGCGTGTCGATCTGCGCACGGATCGAGTCGGCGGTCGCGTTGTCGAGTGCGGTGACGGCGACCAGCGCGGCGCCGGTGCCGTAGGTGGCGATGAACGGCCTCGATCCGCTGCGCTGCGGAAGCCCGGCAAGCGACCTCGGCAGCTGGAAGGGCGGGCGCAGGTCCTGTTCGGAGGGGGCCAGCGTGTCCTGCACGTCGGCGCGGGGGGTACCTGCGACGTCGAAGCGGAGCAGTTCCGGAGCGGGCAGCCCGAGCTTCAGGTCCAGGAACGACGTCTCGAAGGCGATGCGGTCGCTGCCGACCGGCCGCAGCTCGACCCGCATCGGCAGCCCGTTGGTCGGGTCGACCCACAGCCGGACGTCGCCGATGAGACTGCGAGGGTCGTGCGGCTCCCAGCGCAGCTCGGTCGTGGCTCGGCCGGCGATCCGGTCGTGACCGACGATCCGCACCCCGGCGCCGTTCGCGGGCAGCGCCTGAAGAAGGCGGCGGCCAAGTGCGTGGGGAAGGACGTCCGGCGGCCCCGGCAACGGCAACTGTGGCTCCGAGACCTGCCGGAGCACCGACCGCTGATCCGAGTCCCAGGTCAGCGAGGACGGCCCGCTGACGTAGACGTCCAACTCGGCACCGGTGGTCAACCGATCGACCCGGAAGTGATTCGCCCCGGCCTGCCACACCCGCATCCGGCTGCGATCGGACAACAGGTTGATCACGGAAGTACCGAGGGTGCTGACATCCGGGAGGTTGAGGGTGCCCCGGGACTCCGCGTATCCGCTGAACGCAACCGAATCGGAGCCGCGCACCTCGTCCAGCAGCTGCGCCACCGTCCGCGACGGGGCGGAGACCGGCACCGCCTTGATCAGCGCAGGGGCCGAGCAGAGCAGGACCACGGCGAGGACCACCACGGACCAGCGCAGCCGCGCACCGGGGCGGCTGAGCGTGGTCCGGACCGGGTCGACCAGAGCGGTCCGGACGCGCTGCACCAGCGCGTGCACGGGCCTGACGATCACTCGGCCAAGGCTACGGCGCAGGGCTGCAAGTTCCCGGGAGCCACGAGAGCCGGCCGACGATCAGCTGAATCCGTCAGACGGTGGCCGGTCTGCCAGCGGGCAGTCGGCGGCGGTCCGCACCCCGTCCCGAGTCACCCGATCGGCTGACATTTCATCCCAAAGGAGTCGTGAGCCGGGTCACTGCGGGGTAGTGCTGCGCCAAAGATGCGGCACAGGGAGCAGCAGATGCGCAGCAGCAAAGCGGGAGTCTCCGTCATGGGCCGCACGGTCCGAATCGGCGCGGTCGCCGCGCTGATGGCGGTCCCCGCCTTGGCCGGCGCGGCGGCCGGCGCCTCCCCCGCTGCCGCGGCCACCGGCGCCAGCCAGGTGAGCCTCGGCGACTCCTACGTCGCCGGCCCGCTGATCACCCCGCAGGACCCGACGTCGCTGGGCTGCCTGCGCTCGCTGGTCAACTACCCCCACCTGGAGGCACAGCAGAAGGGCTACGTCCTGACTGACGTCAGCTGTTCGGGGGCGACGACCGACGACATGTTCGCGCCGCAGACGGGCTACGACGGCAAGGCCGTGCCGCCGCAGCTCGACGCGCTGACGCCCGCCACCAAGGTGGTGACGCTGGGGATCGGCGGCAACGACATCGGCTTCACCAGCATCATCGAGAACTGCATCGCCTACACGCCGACCGGGCCCTCCCGCAGCGGGACGCAGAACTGCAAGGACTTCTACACCGCCGGTGGCAGCGACCAGCTCGCCCAGCGGATCTCGGCGACCAGCCCCAAGGTCGTCGAGGTGCTGCAGGCCATCCACAGCCGTTCGAAGGACGCGAAGGTCTACGTCGTCGGCTACCCCGCGATCCTCCCCGAGAACGGCGCGTGCTGGCCGATCCTGCCGCTGACCGTCCCCGACACCAGCTACCTGGGCACCGTGGAGCAGAAGCTCAATGCGATGCTCGCGACGGCGGCGACCAACAACGGCGCGACGTTCGTGAAGACCTACCCCTCGACGATCGGGCACGACGCCTGCAAGCTGCCGGGCGTTCGGTTCGTCGAGCCGCTCGTTCCGGTCGGCGACGCGGCTCCGGTGCACCCGAACCGATTCGGTGAGGCAGCCCTGGCCACCATCGTGACCGACGCGATCAGGTAGCGCGCCTCAGCGAAGGAGCACCGGAGCGCCTCAGCTCGTGATGACCGGCGCCCCGGGCTCCGTCGTGACCTGCAGCGCGGCCCACCCGTGCAGGGCGAGGCCCGTGCGGTGCTCCCGGGGACCGTCGACACTCATTCGTGGAAACGTTCGCAGCAGAGCCGGAAACGCGACCTGTGCCTCGAGCCGGGCCAGCGGTGCCCCCAGGCAGTAGTGGATGCCGCCACCGAAGGAGAGGGGCGGCTCGGCGCGGCGGTCGAGCCGCAACCGATCCGCCTCCGGAAACACATCGGGGTCGCGGTTGGCCGCGCCGAGCAGGAGGATCAGCCGCTGGCCCCGCTCCACCCGGACTCCGTCGACCTCCAGGTCGTCGTCCGCGGACCGACCGAAGAGCATCTGCACCGGTGAGTCGAAACGGAGGAGCTCCTCGACCGCCGTCTGCGGATCGACGCCGTCGTGGCGGAGCAGGGCGGCCTGCTCCGGCTCGTCGAGCAGCGCGACGAGCCCGTTCGTCAGCAACCCGGTGGTGGTCTCGAAGCCCGCCGCGAAGATCAAGGCCAGCATGGTCACGAGCTCGTCGGCGCTGAGCGGCTCCTGGTTGCTGCGGACGAGCGCGGAGATGAGGTCGTTCTGCGGCCGCGCCCGACGTTGTTCGGCGAGAGCTGCGAGGTAGGAGCGGATCTCGTCAGCGGCCCGGTCCGCGGCAGCGACGGCAGGAGGGGCAAGCAACTCGAGCACCTGAGTCCAGTCGCGCACGAGGCCCTGGAACTGGGCGCGGTCGTCCGCCGGAACTCCCAGCAGCTCGCCGATGACGGTCACGGGGAAGGGAAAGGCGAAGCCTTCGACGAAGTCCACGGTCCCGGGGAGGTCCGCGAGCAACCGGGCGACGATGTCTTCCACGGCGGGTCGGAGCCCGGCGACCCGACGCGCCGTGAAGTCGCGGGCGACGAGTCGGCGGATCCTCGTGTGGTCGGGCGGGTTGATCATCAGCAGGCTGGTGAACATGGTGTGCAGGCTGCTGCGCCGTTGCCAGTCGGCGTGACCGGACATCGCCAGCAGCCGCTCCGGATGCTTCTGGAGCCGGTGGTCCTTCAGCAGCGCGGCGCACGCTCGGTAACCGACGACGACGAGCGTCCCGTCCGCCGCCCGGACGACTGGTCCGGCCGCGCGCAGCCGGTCGTAGGTGGGGTAGGGGTCGGCCTGACCCTGAGGCGAGCCCAGCGCCGCGAGCGATGTCGCCGCGAGCTCTGGGTCATCGACGACGTGCACGTGTCCTCCGTGATCGACGCTTGGCCAGCGGACGGGACCAGAATGCTCCGCAAGGCGACCGGATGGTGGTCGGCGGCACGTTCACATCGTTTGACGCAGGGTGGCAAGACGTTCTCGCGACATCCAGCCGGCGGCAGCCGGCAAGTCCGTCTACGCGCCGTTTGCGTGTTCGGCTTCCGCCACGAGGTCGAGCCGCACCTTGCTCGTCGCGCCGTTGACGGTGCTGAACCGGGGAGCCAGACCGGGTTCTATTCCGAGATCTCGCACGTGACCGGGATGTTCTACTCCGACGGCTGCTTCTGCTACTCGCTCTACCAGGAATCCGCAGCTGTGCCGGCGGGCGTTCTCGCCCGACACGGCGCCGTCGTCGGTTCCGAACCAGGTGACCGGCGTGGTGGTGTCGCAGCTGTATGAGACGGTGACGACGGCCAGGGTGGATTGGAGCAACGACGTCGGCATGTTCCTCGCGAACGGGAACCTCTACTTCGTCACCCGATCCGATGGGGTGCTGCGCCAGGTCCCAGTCAGCGCTGGCGCGACGAAGGGGCCTCCGGTTGGCGTCGCGGCGGGGACCGGCTGGGCGGCACGGGATTTGTTCACTTACGCACCGTGAGCTGAAGCCGACGGCGTGCGCGCCTCAGCGCACGAGTACCGGCGCGCCGAGCGGCGTGACCGCCCGAAGGACGGTGATGTCGGCGTTGTGCAACCGCACGCAGCCGTGCGAGGCGTCATGGCCGACGCTGCCCGGCTCGTCGGTGCCGTGGATGCCGAGCACGCCGTCGCCGATGCCGAACTGGAACAGCACGTTGCTGTGTCCGGACAGGCCGAGCGCAAACGGGCCGTAGGCGCCGCTCGGGTTGCCGGTCGAGAGGTTGTCGGTGACGTAGAAGCGGCCCGCCGGGGTGGGCGTCGATGTCGTTCCGACCGCCACCGCGAACCGGCGGACGACCGACCCGTCGCGCCAGAGCGTGAGCTGGTGCGCCGCCCGGTCGATCTCGATGCGGATGTCGATCGTCTTCGCCTGCACGTCCGCGGTGCGCACCCAGCCGGTGGCGTCGTTCGGCCGGACGGGCAGCGCGACCTTCCACCAGCCGGGCCGCGAGCCGACGGTCAGCAGGGTCTGGACGGCGCCGAGGTCGGTCTGGCCGGCGAGGGTGCGCGTGACGGACCCGCCGGGCCGGTCGAACACCTGAACGCCGTGCGGGGCGGCGACAACCGTCGAATGGGTGTCCGGCTTCGGGGCGCTGCGCGCGACGGCGGGCCCGACCGCGACGGCTGTCGCCGCGGCCGGCATGGCTGCGCCGACGTGGTGCGAAGCGGATCCGTCGTACGCGACAACCACACCGCCGCCGACCACAGCGGCCACGGCCAGCGTCGCGCCGCCGAGGCGAACGGTGCGACGGAGCGTGGACACCGACCCAGTATCGGCCCCGATTCAGCGGAAGAACAGAATTGGACCCATTCGGCCTATGCGTTCGGTCGAATGTCGGCCGGTCAGCAGCTGAACTCGACGACCACCGTTTCCGGGTCGACCGCGTTGCGGGTGACGATGTCTCGCAGCGAGCCGGTATCCGCGATGATCTGCATCCCGGCCGGCGAGAAAGTCTTCTCGTTGAAGATCCGGCGGCCGAGCAACGGGTTCGTCAGGGCCTGGGTGAACGCGTCGTGAGCGACCATCGTGGTCAGCAACTCGCCCATCATGCAGTAGTCGGGGTAGTCCTCCGCGAAGATGCCGACGTACCACTCGACGTCGTCGATCGTCCCGTACAGCTCGCGCAGCCGCCCCTTCAGGTCGTGATCCGACGTCAGGTCGTCGAAGTCGTCGAGCCTCGGCAGCGAGAACGCTTCCCGGTAGTCGTTGTAGGAACGCAGCTTCGCCTCGCGCATCAGCGAGACTGTCCGTTCCTCGACCGACGGGTTGCCCGCCGCGCTGCGGTCCGTGAGATAGCGGGCGGTGTTACGCAGGCCGATGCGACCCGCCCGCGCCCCCGAGCACTGCGCCATCAGCGACTCGACCCCGCGGGCCAGAACCAGCGGGTTGTTGTTGATGAAGTCGCCGGGCCCCAGTCGGTCCGCACCCTCCCCAGCTCCCACTTCAACCCCGATGGTGTCCGGCGCGAGCGGGTGCCACCGGTAGAGCAGGTCGAACTCGATGGCGCACCAGTTGGACCGGTTCCACAGCTGACCGTCGGCCAGGAACGGCACGGTCTCGACCGGGAAGTCGAACGGGGCGATGTGCCGGATGTACTGCTCGACCACGAGCTTGAGGGTCAGCACGATCATCACGTTGCGGGTCGTCTCGAAGATCCGGTCGTCGTCCCACTCCGGGTACTCGGCCTCGAGCAGGCGGGCGATGCGGTTGTGCTCGCGGAAGAAGACGACGTTCATCATCGTCTGGCCGAGCGTGGAGTTGCCGTGTTCGAGTCCGACGGCGAAAACGTGGTCGGCGTGCTCCGCGGACGCGCCACCGAGGATCACGTCGATCAGGAACCGATCGTCGTGCAGGCCCTCGAACTCCGGCTTGACCGTCAACGGCTCCCCCGGCTGCCGGGGTTCGAACAGGTACACCGGGAACTCCGCCCCGTCGATCTGCTGCGTCTTCAGCCGGCCGCCGTCGTGAGCTCGCAGCAACTGGGTCTGGGCCTCGGACAGCCCGTAGATCTGGCACAGGTCGATCTCGTGATTGCTCGTGTTGCGCCGGTAGTCGGTGTGACTGGTGCGCAGGAAGCTGTCCGTGAACCACTGCGCGAAGAACATGAACATCACGCTGGTGTCGGTGGACGGCAGGAACGTGTCGCGCCGGAACAGGTCGACGACGGCGGCTTCGGACGGCAGGTCGCTCTGATCGGTGACCGGCGGCAGATGCCGGCCGGTCCAGGTGCGGTCGGTGAGCCCGCGCCAGGTGGTGTAACTGCACTGCAGTGTCAGCGGGCGGGGGCGCGGTTTCGCGGCGTAGGCGTAGTGGTTGATCGCGATCTCGCTGGCGATACGGCGGAACCCGGGCAGCTTGCCGAGCGGCTCGATCAGCTTCGGGATGGAACGGCTCACCGACGACGGCAGGTTCGGCGGCTTGAGGTGGACCCGCGCGAGGGCTCGCGACAGTGGTACGCCGACGGGCGAGGGCAGCAACGTGACCATGAGGTCCTCCGGGGTGCAGCGCGCGGGGCGCGGGCGGCATGAGTGCACGGCGACGACGGCATTAGCCCATGACCTCCCGGCGCTGTCCAACGAATGACCGATCCCTGGGCGCCCGTTCACAGACGGTCATCACCGGGTGGAAGCGGCTTGACGCGCTTCCGGGGCGCGGGAGCATGGGCCACGTGATCGAGACCGATCTCGTCGCCGGCCGTCGAGCGTTCGAGGAACGGGCGTGGGCGACGGCCTACGCCGCCCTGAGGCGAGCCGACGACGCGCAGGAACTCGACCCGCTCGACCTGGAACAACTCGGGCTCGCGGCGTTCCTCACCGGACGGGAGGCGGAATCCGACGCGGCTCGGGAGCGGGCGCACCGCGGGCACGTCGCGCGCGGGGACGCCGAAGGCGCTGCGCGGGTGGGATTCTGGCTGGCCCTGGCCCTGACCATGCGGGGTGAGTCCGCGCGGGGCGCCGGATGGTTCGCGCGGGTACAGCGGGTGCTCGACGAGGCCGCTGCGGAGGATTCGGTGTGGCGCGGGTTCCTGCTGGTCTCGGTGGCGATGGGGCGGCTCTTCGGTGGTGATCCTCCCTCAGCGCTCAGCATCCTGGACAAGGCCTTGGCCGCATCCGTGCAGTTCGCCGACCCGGACTTGCGGGCACTCGCCCGGCACGGACACGGGCAGGCGATGGTGGCGAGCGGCGAGGTCGCGCAAGGTCTGACCGAACTCGACGAGGTGCTGGTGTCGATCGCCGTCGAAGCGATGGCACCGCAGGTCGTCGGCCTGGTCTACTGCGCCGTCATCGATACCTGCCGAGCCAGCTTCGATGTGCAGCGCGGGCAGGAGTGGACCGCGGCATTGGACCGCTGGTGTGCGGTCCAGCCGGAGTTGGTGCCCTACCGCGGTCAGTGTCTGGTGCATCGTTCCGAGCTGCTCGCGCTGCACGGATCCTGGTCCGATGCGGCGACGGAGGCGGAGCGGGCCTGCGTCCGGCTGACGCAGCCGTCCGGGCAGGCTGCCGCGGGGTTGGCGTTCTACCAGCGCGGAGAGATGCACCGGCTGCGGGGCGGGGCCGACGACGCCGAGGTTGCGTACCGGCAGGCGAGCCAGTACGGCCACGATCCGCAGCCCGGGCTGGCGCTGCTGCGACTGGCCCAGGGCGACCTGGCGGCCGCGTCGGCGGGGATCCGGCGGGCGCTGGACGAGGCCCATCCGCTGCGCGGGAAGAACAGGCTGCTGCCGGCGGCCGTCGAGGTGGCACTCGCCGTCGGCGACCTCGGCACGGCGCGGGTTGCTGCCGACCGGCTGGCGTCCGCGGCGGCTCGACAGCAGGCGCCGATGCTGACCGCAGCGTCGTTGCAGGCGACCGGGGCGGTGTTACTCGCCGAGAAGCAGCCGCGGGAGGCTGTTCCCCTGCTCCGCCGGGCCTGGTCCGCCTGGCAGAAGTTGGAGGCGCCCTACGAGGCGGCGCGGGCTCGGGTGCTGCTCGGGCAGGCCTGCCGGTCGCTCGGCGACTCCGATGCCGCCGGTCTCGAGTTCGACGCGGCGCGGTGGGTGTTCGAGCAGTTGGGAGCGACCGCCGACCTGACCCGGCTCGAGGCGCTGGCCGCCGCCGGCCGCCGCGCTTCCCCGGCACCGGACGGTTTGACGTTGCGCGAGCTCCAGGTCCTGACGCTGGTGGCGACCGGGGCGACGAACCGGGCGATCGCCGAGCAGTTGTTCCTCTCGGAGAAGACGGTGGCCCGGCATGTCGCGAACATCTTCGCGAAGGTCGGGCTCTCATCCCGGTCGGCGGCCACGGCCTATGCGTACCGCCACCACCTCGCGTAGCAGCTGGACCGGGAACTACACACTTCTGCCGATGCGCGCCTGTCGGGGGCGGCCTAGCGTTCCGCCCGTCACGAACCGAAGGCGAGCGGAGCCCGCATGAGCACCCAGCACGTCGAAACCTTGATCATCGGAGGCGGCCAGGCCGGCCTCGTCACCGCCTACCATCTGCAGCGCCGCGGCCGGGAGTGCCTGGTGCTGGAGGCCGACCTGCGGATCGGTGACGTCTGGCGGCGGCGGTTCGACTCGCTGCGGCTGTTCACCCCGGCGCGCTACGACGCCCTGCCGGGTCTGCCCCTTCCCATGGCCGGGTCGGCGTTCCCGACCGGGCACGAGATGGGCGACTACCTCGAGCGCTACGCCGAGACGATGCAGCTGCCGATCCGGACCGGCATCACGGTCGGCCGCCTGACCCGCGACGACGAGCGCTACCGGGTGCAGGCCGGGTCGGAGACGTTCACCGCGGACCAGGTGGTCGTCGCCTCCGGTACCTGGCAGTTGCCCACCGTCCCGGACTTCGCGCCCGAGCTTGATCCGTCGATCCGGCAGATGCACTCCTCGGACTACCGCAACCCCTCCCAGCTCCAGCCGGGCCCGGTGCTGGTCGTCGGGGCATCGCACTCCGGTGGCGACATCGCCCTCGAGCTGTCCGCGACGCGGAAGACGCATCTCGCCGGACGAATCCACGGTGAAATCCCGATCGACATCGAGGGCCGTCCTGCTCGGGTGGTGTTCCCGGCGATCTGGTTCGTCTGGAACCACGTCCTGACCCTGAGGAACCCGCTCGGGCGCAAGACGCGGGAGCACATCCTGCACGCCGGTGCGCCGCTGCTGCGGGTGAAGCGAGCCGATCTCGCCGGGGCCGGCGTGGAGCTGACCGAGCACCGCGTCGTGGGAGTGTCAGAGGGCAAGCCGCAGCTGGCCGACGGCACCGTGCTCGATGTGGCGAACGTGGTGTGGTGCACCGGGTTCGGCAAGGACACCACGTGGATCGACCTCCCGATCGGAGCCGGCGACTGGCCGGACCACGTCCGCGGTGTCGCGACCGGCCTGCCGGGCCTGTACTTCGTCGGTCTGCCGTTCCTCCAGGGTTTCTACTCGATGCTCGTGGGTGGCGTGACCCGGGACGGCGAGTACGTGGCGCGACACATCGACAAGCGGACGCGGGGACGTCGCGCCGCGATCGCCGTGCCGGAGCAGGTCCGGACAGCCGATCGGGAGCCATCGCGGGAGCGCATCTGACGGTCGCCGGCGCCGGTGGCTGTGCAATCTCTCCGCGGAACGCTTCACGCCTGTCCGATTTCTGCTGGAATCGGTGGGTTCTGTTGGTGGTCCGAACGCGTTCCGCGCCGAGATTCTTCAACCCCCGGTCAGCTGACGGGCGGAGGCCTCCGCGTTCGCGCTGATCGTGACGCTGCCGATCCCCAACCAGCGGATGATCGGCAAATCGACGGTGCGCCGGCCGGTCACGACGACCGTGTCACCACCCCGCACGCTGCCGGCGAGCTGCCCGGCCGGATAGGTCTCCGCCCGGTAGCGGTTGACGGCGGACTGAACGCCCGCCAGCGGAAGTGCGGACCCGGCGACCCCGCTCGTGTAGACGCGTCCGGTGTCGACCGACTGCGCCGCCGACAGAGAGGCGCCGTCGCAGGCGCCGGCCAGGCTTCGCCGGGCGAGAAAGACAGCCGACGCGTCGACGACCACCAGGACCAGCGCGAGTAGCACGACCGCGTAACCGAGGGTCAGCACGAGGATGCTGCCCTCCTCTCGATCCTCGTCCGGCGTCAGGGCGGGCAGTGCAGGCAGCAGGGTCACCGCGCCCGCCGGAACGCGTCGACCGACACCGCGAACTGACCATTCACCGGAACCGCGACCCCGCCGGCGGGCAGCGGCGCCGCGCTGTGGACACAGACCACGAATCGCGCGCCGGGCTGCAAGGAGGCCGCGCCGTCGGCCGACGACGACCCGCAGCGGGTGCCGGCCGGAGCGAACCGCACCGTGGTGCGGTCCGCGACACCCTGGTCCCTCATCGCGAGCCGGGCCGCGTACTGCGCCCGCTGCTCCCCCGTGGCCGCGGTCGGTGCGGTGCTGTAGGCCCGACCGGCCTCCCGCGCCGCCTGGGTCACCGCGAACGCAGCCCGCTGTACCGAGAACACGGCGAGCAAAAGGTAGAGCAGCGGCAGCAGGAGCAGCAGCGTGACGCCGACGAACTCGATGGTCGCGGTGCCGTCCTCGCCGGATCGGCCGGGTGACGCCGTGGGGCTCACGTCGTCTCCTTGACGGCCCGGCCGGTGACCGACATGTCCAGCCGCGGCCCGAGCGGCACCAGCGTCAGCCGGATCGAGCCAGCGCAGGTCACGGCGACCTGGGGAACGCCAGCGGCACCGGTCTCGGAGTGGCCGGCGCAGCTGATACCGCGAGCGGCACCCGGCACGCTGCGCCGCATCAACTCCTGCGCATACGGGCCGCCGGACGCCTCGGAGCGGTCCAGGTTCGCCCCGTGCCGCGCCCCTTCCGCGGCGTCGGCCGAGAGCACGTTGCGGGTGTGCAACACCAACGCCAGCTGCACGACGCCGAGCACAAGCAGCAGGAGCAGACCGCTGATCAGCACGAACTCGACCACCGCGGCGCCTTCATCCGTGATCCGCTTGTTGGGGGCGGCGGCCACCCGCTGATTCACCCGTTGACGGAGTTGATCGCCCGGTTGAACGCGGACGTCAGCTTCGGCCCGGCCACGGCCATCAACGCCACGACGAGCGCCGCCGTCATCACCGTGACGAGCACCCAGCCGGGCACGTCACCGCGTTCTGGGTCGTCGTCGTTCACGGCGAGCCGGCTGGCGAGACGGGCCGGCAGCTCGTAGAGCGCAGACAGCAGGACGAGGATCGGCATGCGGACTCCTATCCGGTGAAGGTCAGGCTGACGAGGGCGGGATAGGCAGCGAACAGAACGGTCACCGGCAGGACCAGAAAGACAACGGGAACCATCATCGCGATTTCCTTGCGTCCGCCGGCCTCGAGCAGGGCCTGCTTGCCGGCCTCCCGGACGTCGCCCGCCTGGGCGCGGAGCACGTCGGCAAGCGGCGTCCCGCGTTCGACAGCGATGCTCAGCCCGTCGACGAAGCGGGTGAGCGAGGGCACGGCGGTTCGCCGGGCCACTCCCTCGAGCGCAGACACAAGCGGCATCCCGGCTCGGGTGTCTGCGAGCGCGTGCCGGAGTTCTTCGGCGAGGGCACCGCCGCTGGTCCGGGCGACCCGCTCGAGGGCGTTCCGCGGTGATTCGCCGGCGCCGACCGCGAGGGCCAGCAGCTCGGCCACGGCCGGGAACTCGGCGACCAACGCGACTTCCCGCTGGTGAACCTGACGACCGAGTTCGGCGTCGACGAGGAGGACCCCGCCGACCGCTCCGACCACGACGAGGGCAGCGCCGACAACAGGTGGCGGACCGACCGCGAGGCTCAGCCGCAAAGCCAACACGGCAGCGCCGGCGAGGGCGCCGAGCGTCGCAACGAGCACCTGCCGAGCGCGGAAGTCGTCCAGCCTGCGCCGTCCGCCGGCTCGTTCGAGCCTTCGAACCAACGCCTCTCGCCCGCCGAGCAGCCGATCGAGCCGAAGCGCGGCATCGCTGAGGAAAGGGCCGGTCAGGGCGCGCAGTAACCCCTGCTCGGGCGCCGGTCGGCGACCCAGTCCCCCGCCGGCGTCGCGGAGATAGGGCGCGATCCGGTCCGCCAGGCTGCGGCGGCGGACCAGCGGGGTCCGGCCGAGGCTGTAGACGAGAGCGCTACCTCCGACCAGGCCGATCAGCGCACCAACGGTGGCGGGCGTCATCCGGTGACCTCGAGCTCCGGCTGCGCAAACCCGGCCCGCAGCACCCGACGCTCCTCAGGGAGCCGGCCCACCCGGCGCATCACCGCGTAGGCCGCGAAGGAGAGGCCTCCGCCGATCACGAGGATTGCCACGCCGGTCGGGCGGTCGTAGGCCTGCACGGCGGTGCCGCGCAGCGCCAGCAGGAGCAGCACCGCCCACGGCGCCGCCAGCGCAAGTCGGGCGCCGTTGACCGTCCAGCTCTGCCGCGCCTCGAGCTCAGCGCGGGTTCGGGCGTCGTCCCGCAGGAACTGCGAGAGCGTGCGCAGCAAGCGACCGAGGTCGGTGCCGCCCACCTCGCGGGTGAGCCGCAGCGCTTCGACCAACCGATCGGCCACCGGATCGCCGAGCTCGTCCGCGAGCCGGTCCAGGCAGCGGCCGAACGAGCCGGTGGCGCGATAGTCGTCGGCGAAGTGCCCGAAGGCCGGGCGAAGCGACTCCGGCCCGCGGTCACCCAGCGACGCGAGGCCTTCCGGCAGGGACATGCCGGCCCGCACCGCGCTCGCAAGGTCGTCGACGACGTGCGGCCACAGCTCCCGCCGCTCCTCGCGCAGCCGGTGGGCGCGACTCCGGAGCAACGCTCGCGGTCCGAGGCCGCCGAAAACCGTAAAGGCGACAGCCAGCGAGAGGGTGGCACTCACCGTCAGAACGAGGACTCCCGTGACAAGCCCGGCGGCCACGCTCAGGGCCACGAACTGCAGCGGACCGAGGTCCCGGATCCCCGCGTCGCGCAGCAAGCCGCGCACGCCGTCGAGAGGCGACCGGGGAGGCCGGGTAGGTTCAGGTCGAGGCCGGCCACTCGTCACGACGAGAAACAGGCCGAGGCCGAGAAGCAGCCCGAGGAAGACGCCCATCAGCGCCGCCCGACTGGTTCGGCGAGCAGTTGGGCCAGGTCGTGACCGGCCCACACGAAGCGCTCCGGATGGGGCGGGAAGCCGTCCGAGCGGACCAGACGACCGGCCGAATCGGTGGCGAACAGCTGCGCCACCTCGACGACGCCGTTCTCGGCGCGTCCGGGAAGCGCGACGATCTCGCGGACCCGACGGTGCCCGGAGCCGTCCTTGATCAGGTGGACGACGAGGTCGATCGAGCTGGCGACGGTCGGGACGACGAAGTGGTGCGCCACGTTCTCCCCGGCGAGCAGCGGCAGCGTGCAGAGCTTGGTCACCGCTTCGCGGGCGGAATTCGCGTGGACGGTGGCCAAGCCAGGAACGCCGCTGTTCAACGCGATCAGAAGGTCGAGGGCTTCTTCCTGCCGGACCTCCCCGACGACGAGGCGGTCGGGCCGCATGCGGAGGGCTTCCTTGATGAGCCGGCGGAGGGCGATCTCGCCGGTGCCCTCGAGGTTGGCCGACCGGGTCTGCATCGCGACCCAGTCCGGCGCTGTGAGCCGGAGCTCGAACACCTCTTCGCAGCTGATGATGCGTTCCCGGCCGGGAACGGCAGCCGCGAGACAGTTGAGGAGGGACAACTATGCGCTGTGGCATACTTGGCCGGTGGACAAGCGAGTGGTGACGTACTGCCGCATCAGCAACGACCGGACCGGCGAGGGCGCGGGTGTCGAGCGGCAACGTAAGGACCGCCACGAGCTAGCGACCGCTCGCGGGTGGACGGTGGCGCGCGACTTCACCGACAACGACGTCAGCGCGTACTCAACTCGGGCGCGCCCTGCCTACCGTGCGCTGCTCGACGCCGTTCGGGAAGGCCAGGTCGACGAAATCATCGCGTGGCACCCCGACCGCCTGCACCGCTCCCCCATCGAGCTAGAGGAATTCATCAGCCTCACGGACTCGAACGGGGTCGA
>DATITC010000045.1:0-52312 GCA_035468175.1 Frankiaceae bacterium
GGTCCGGAGCCACGCCACGGTGCTGATCTGCCCGTCGTCGACATAGCCCGCGATCCGGTCGAACACGTCCAGCCGGCGCAGCCGCTGCGCCACCGCGGCCAGCTCAACGTCGCGCAGCTGCCGCATCTCCTCCGCCAGCACCGACGCCGGCAGCCCAGACAGCTCAGCCGCTGCCGCCGCCGTCAACTCCCGCCGCGTCTGTTCGATCACATGTTCGATTCAAGCAGGAGGGTCCGACAGAAATTCGACCCCCAGCGGCCAGGGCGTCGGGCGGTCAGATGGTCAAACTGCCGACCGCTAGATGTAGCCGGTCAGCGGATCGGTGCGGCTCAAGCGCGGTGTCGGGCAATGGCGGCAGCGGCGAGGGCGCGGGTCGTTGGGGGTATCGGTTGGCCGTTGGCGGTGATGGCGCGCCTGGCCCGAGCGGCGAGGGCGCCGTCGTAGAGCAGGAAGAGTTCGGCGGCGAGGGCATCCGGGTCCGCGGCGCCCGTGTCCGCGGCCAGGGCATGCAGTCGGTCATCGAGCAGTTGGGTGTCGGCAGCGAGCCATTGGTGCGCGGGGTGTTGTGGGTCGGTGACCTCCACGGCGGCGGCGAGGAAGGCGCACCCCCGCGTCGTCTCCTGCCGCCGGTGGAGCTCGTCGAGGGCGTCGAACACGGATAGGGCCCGCTTGTCCGGGTCATCGCCGCATCGCTGTAGGGCCTCGTCCCAGATCGTGCGCCACAGCTCGTGGCGCCGCTGGAGGTAGGCGGCGACGAGGTAGTCCTTGCCGGCGAAGTGCGCGTACAGGGTCGCCGGTGCGACCCGCGCACGCCGGAGAACGGCGTCGACGCCGGTCGCCGCGATACCGCGCTCATAGAACAGCTCTTCGGCGGCGTCAAGCAGACGTTCCCGCGCCGGTGCCCGCACGCCCGCTCCAACCACGCCCGCTCCAACCACGCCCGCTCCGACCACGCCTGTACTGTAACGACCGTT
Organism: Frankiaceae bacterium; assembly: GCA_035468175.1. Classification (GTDB taxonomy): domain Bacteria; phylum Actinomycetota; class Actinomycetes; order Frankiales; family Frankiaceae; genus JAVEDQ01. The sequence continues at coordinate 975 of DATITC010000045.1, forward strand.
ATGGCGAAACGATCGTTACAGCCCCACGCGACCGGCAGTCCCTCGGGGCTGCTGGCCTCCGGGACGGGTCTCATTGCGGTGACCTACGGGATGGTCCGCTATGGATACGGGCTGCAGTTGCCGCAGCTGACGGCGGAGTTCGCCCTGACGCCTCGCACGGCAGGAGCGATCGCGTCGGGCAGCTTCGCCGCCTACTGCGTAGCCGCGCTGGTGGCGCAGCGGCTGATCGCTCGGCGGGGGGCCAGGGTCGTGTTGTGGCTGGCCGCCGGGCTGGCGGCGATGGGTGCCCTGTTGGTTGCGCTGTCGTGGTCCCCCCTGACGTTGGCTCTCGGCGTGCTCGTCGCCGGGAGCGCCGCCGGCGCCGCATCTCCGGCCATGGTCGTCGCGGTCGCCTCCACGGTTCGCGGGCCGCTCGTTGCGCGAGCCCAGGCCGTGGTCAACGCGGGCACCGGTGTCGGCGTCGCGCTCACCGGGGTCGCGGCACTCGCCACGCCTCAGGTTTGGCGCCCGGTCTGGTTCTGTGCTGCGGCCGCCGCCCTGCTTACGGCCGCGGCGGTCGACCGGCGCACCGACTGGCCCGTGGCCCCGCAGCAGACCCCTCCCGGCATCGAGCGTCGCCGGGCGCGGCACGCGGCAGGCCCGGGATCGACGATGCTGCGCCCCGTCCTCGCCGCTGTCGTCGCTGGCGTCGGCAGCGCAGCGGTGTGGACCTTCGGCCGTGACCTCATCACGAACACCGGCGGACTGCCCGAGCGGACCACCGCCGCGCTGTGGTGCCTGCTCGGGGCGGCGGCCGTTCTCGGGGCTTTCAGTGGTGACGCCGTCCGCCTGTTCGGGCTTCGCCGCGCGTGGGTGCTGACGGCGACGCTGACGGCGACCGGAACTGCGGTGCTCGCCCTCGCGCCCGGCAACGCGCTCTCGGCTGCTGCCGCGGGAGCCGTCTTCGGTGGCGCTTACACCGCCCTCAGCGGCGTCCTGATCGCCTGGGCCGGTGCCCTACGGCCGCACGCCGCCGGTCAGGCCACCGCCACTGTCTTCATCGCCCTGACTGCCGGGCAAGCCCTCGGTGCCGCGGCGACCGGCGCACTCGCCGAACGCGCCGGGGCTCCGGTCGCCTTCTGGGTCTGCGCGGCACTTCTGCTCGTCGCAGCGGGCGTTCTTCCCGCGAAGACGCGGGTCGCCCTGAACGCCGACGCCAGGACGGTGGCAACGCTCAACCGACCTGTAGCCGCGTGACCAGCCAGCCGCGGCTCCCGAACTCGAGCCGCATGGCAAGTGCGCCGCAGCGCTGGCCCCGCCGTAGGACGGCGCACGTCTCGACCACGTCGTCCGCCACGCGCAGCACGCGCAGCCGAAGGACCTGAGGCGGCCGCGCCGCCGTGCGTCGCCGCGGACGAGCCAGCAGATCGGCCGCGATCTCCGGGCTCACCTTCAGCGCCAGTTGACTGGCCGGGCGCAACCCGCTCAGCACTTCGAGCAGCCCTCGCACGAGGAAGCCGACCGGAGGCGTCGGCATCTCCTGCTCGTCCGGCTCCTCCCGGGAAACGACCTGCAGGTCAGGCCGCCGCGCCCCGGGAAGCGCGGCCGCGGCCAGCGCGGAGGTGCCGTCGAAGCCGGGATGCGGACGGTCGGTTCGTTGTGGGAGGTGGGACACCGGTGACGCGGACATCGGCGAATTCGACATGGGCACTCCTGATCGAGGTCGGTGGAACACGGGAGGTAGCGAGCGGGTGGCGGGCCGGCTTCAGCCGCCGGAGGTCGAGTCGTCCGGTGAGCTGAGCCGTTGCCCGGGCAGCAGGAGATCGGGGTCGGGCCCGATCACGGAGCGATTGGCCGCGTACCAGCGGGGCCAGGCCCGAGCGACGTCGGCATCGGACGCAGCCGGTCCGAGCGCGCGGGCCACGACGCTCCAGAGGCAATCGCCGCGCCTCACCACGGTGGCGTCCGGACGCCCGGGGAGGCGGCCGCGCAGCACGGGGTCGGAAGGCGCGGTGGTCGGTGCCGGGTCCGGAGGTGCGGCAACCGGCGCCGGGGCGAGGACCGGTGCGGGCACCGCCGGCAGCGGCGCCAGTTCGATGGTGGTGGTGGCCGGTCGATCGAGGCTGGGTAGAGGCCGGCTGCTCGGGGACGCGATCGTCACCGTAGGAGCCGCCACAGCCGTGCTGGCGACGGGGGTCGTCGCGGCGAGCGCCGGCGTCGCCGTCACCAGCGCAACCGAGACCCCGACCGCGCTCTCGAGCGCTCGTTGCAGGACCTGAGGAAGCAGCGCCTGCGCGGTCCGGCGCGACCACCGACCGGTCCGGCCGGCACACCGGGTACCGAGAACAGCCAGGTAGCCGAGCGCGAGCCAGAGCAGGACAAGCCAGGCCATCCCGCCCGTCGCGACCGCCAGCACGGCGTCCGGCCGATCGTTTACCCAGGAATCCCCGTCCGCCGCACGCGTGAGATCCCTCCCGCTCGGACCGAAGCCGAGCAGGACGGCGACAGCTCCGACCCACAGAAGGGGTACCAGCCGTCGACTCACCCTCGAACACCTCGTTTGCTTGCGTTTGCCTGTGATGCAAGCAGTATGCGCACGTTGATAGCCGTTGGGTCCGGACTGTGGACAACGGGCGTCAGCCGTCTCTCGTCGGGCAGACAAGGACGCATGCGGTGGGAGTTGCTCTTTGAGGACCTGGAGGCGCAAGCCGAGGCCGCCGATCAGGCGGATCTCGACGCAGAGGTGCGGGACCGGGTGCGATCCGAGTACGCCCGGATCACGATCCTTGATCGGTTACGCGGGTCGGTCGGGCGACCGCTGGACGTCCGGCTTCGCAACGGCGAACGCGAGCGCGGCCGGCTGCGTCGCGTGGGAGCCGACTGGCTGCTGATCGAGCCCGAACCCGGGCGCGAGACGCTCGTGCCGCTGCAGGCGGTGGCCGTGCTCGGAGGGGTGGGGTCGGTGGGGTCGCGGTCGCTCGAACCGGGGAGTGACGGCATCGTCGCCGGCCGACTCGATCTCCGCCACGTGCTGCGAGCGATCGTCCGGGACCGGAGCGAAGTCCGAGTGCTGCTCGACGATGGTGCGCTGCTGTCGGGCGTGCTGCTGCGGGTGGGCGCCGATCACGTGGAGTTGGCGGAGCAGCCGCGGTCCGTCGAGGTGCAGCTGGTGCCGCTGGCCGTGGTCAACGCAGTGCGCCGCTTCGACGACGCCGTGATCTGATCGGCCGTCGATCAGTCCGGCAGCTCACTCCGGCCGAGCGGTTTCGCTTGCACGAAGGCGCGGGTCTCGGTGTAGGCGCGCTCGATGTACGCCTCGAGCTGACTCGCCTCGACGCGCCACTGCCCTCGGCCGCCGACCTTGATGGCGGGGAGTTCGCCGCTGCGCACGAGCGCGTACGCCTGGCTCGCCGAGATGTTCAGGACCTCGGCGACGTCGCTGAGCTGCAGGAACCTCGAACTCATGCCGCACCCTTCCCGTTGACCTTCCGAGTGTCAGTGTTCCAGACCGCTTGCCTGTGGTTGGGCGCACTTGTGGACGACTGGTTCTCCACAGATTCGCGACGGTGAGTGAGCACAACGCCGATATCGGGCACAATCGGTCACGGTCATCGGTGCGCGTTCGGAGGAGGGTCATGGCTGCTGTTGCGCCGGCGCGCGCGCCCCGCGCCGCCGAACCTGTGCCGTCGCCGCCCGCTCGGCGGTCGCGACCGCCGCGGTGGCGGGACACCCGGCTGCTTGCTGGACTCCTGCTGGTGCTGCTCTCGGTCGTCGTGGGAACCCGGGTCGTGACCGGTGCTGCCGCGACGGATCCATGGCTCTCGGTTCGGATGAGCCTGCCGGCGGGACATGTGCTGACTGTCCAGGACCTCGGGACCGTGCAGCTGCGGCTCGACGACGCATCAAGCGTGCACTACTACCGCGCGGACAGCCGGGCAGCCCTTGTCGGGCGGGCCCTGACGGCGCCGGTCGGTGCAGGCACACTGCTGCCCGCAGACGCCGTCGGTCCGGGACCTGCCCCGGCGAGCCGGGTGGTACCGGTGCTGGTCCGCGCGGGACGGCTGCCGGCGCTGCGACCCGGCGACCGGGTCGACGTGTACGCCCTGGTCAAGGGCGGCCAGGCAGGTGCCGACCGCGAAGTGCTGGTGGTCGCCGATGTGGAGTTCCTTGCCGGGGAAACGCTCGGGAGCGGTGACACCAGCGCCCAACTCCGGGTCGCCGTCCCGGACGCGGTGCGGGTCGTCGCGGCCAGTCAGTCGGAGCGGGTCGACCTCGTCCGGATCGACGGCACCGCGCCTTCGACCGGCACCGCGCCTTCGACCGGCACCGCGGTGCCGACCGAAGCCCCCGGGATCGGCGGGTAGCGAATGCCGCTCGACACCACGGACGACGACGACGGCGCGTCCCGCGAGGGGGGAGGCCTCGGAGCCGCATCCCGCCGGTCGGTGCTGATCGCGATCGCCGATCCCGACCTCGAAGGGCGCGTGGTCGCGGCGCTCTCGGGACCTCGGTCCGGGCTGACCGTCGTGCGCCGGTGCGTCGACCTTGCGGACCTCCTTGCCGCCGCGACCAGCGGTGCCGCGGAAGCGGTGATCGTTTCGGCCGGCATGCGCCGGTTCGATCAGGAAGCCCTCCGCCGGCTGGAGCTCGCCGGACTCGCCGTCGTCGGCCTCAACGACGACGCGGCGCCGGATGCCGAGCGGCGGGAGGCGCGACTCCGGCAGCTCGGCGTGCGGCACGTAGTGCCCGTCCCGTCGTCGCGGATGGCCGGCGCCGACGTTCTCCAGGCCCTGACCGGGGCCGTCGAGCGGGCGGTCCGCGACGAAGGGCACGCGGTCGGCGGCGCAGCAGCAGGCGCATCCGCGGCGCTCGTCGCGGACGTGATGGACGTCGAACCACAGCCGCCCCACGGCCGGATCGTCGCCGTCTGGGGTCCTACCGGAGCACCGGGTCGGACCTTCCTCGCCTGGCACCTCGCCGGTGAGCTCGCGGACGCGGGTCATCGAGTCCTCGTCGTGGACGGGGACGTGTACGGCGGTTGCCTCGCGCAGCATGCCGGCCTGGTCGACGAGGCCCCCGGCCTGGTGGCGGCGAGCCGGGCGGCGAACGTCGGTGCCCTCGATGTGGCACGCCTGGCCGGCCTCTGCCGACGGATCCCCGACGGGGAGCGAGACGGTGGCGTGCTCACGGTGCTGACCGGCATCGCCCGGGCGAGCCGCTGGCCCGAGATCCGTCCCGCGGCGCTGACCACGGTTCTGGAGCTGGCCCGCGCGCTGGCCGACGTCGTGCTCGTGGACTGCGGCTTCAGCCTCGAGGAGGACGAGGAACTCTCCTACGACACCGCGGCGCCCCGCCGCAACGCGGCCACGGTCGCGACGCTGACTGCGGCCGACGAGGTACTGGTCGTCGGCGCCGCCGACCCGGTGGGGCTGACCCGGCTGATCTCCGGCATCGGGGAGCTGGAGGAAACCCTCGGTCGGGTCGGTGCCGATGCGGTGACGCGGGTGGTCGTGAACCGGCTCCGCGGGTCGTCCCGGGAACGGCGCCAGGTCGTGGACGCACTCGAGCGGCACGCCGGACGGACCCCTGAAGCGCTGGTACCACTCGACCTCGACGCAGCGGAGCGCGCATTCGCCGCAGGACTCCCGCTGGCGCACAGCGCAGCCCGATCCCCGGCCCGGGACGTGCTCGGCGACCTCGCCGCCCGGCTGGTCGGGACGTCGGGTGCGCCGGCGCCGAGCCGACGTGGAAGAAGGCGCCTCAGCAGGTCGTTCTCGCGGGGGTGAGGCCGCAAGGGGTTCCTCGCACGGGTCCGGTCGTTGGGCGCAACGCCATATGCCGGACGGCGGCGATGGCGAGGCGGAGACTGGGCAGCCGACGTCCGAGCCGCGCGCGCACCGTGGCGCTGGCGTCGCGGAAGGAGTGACATGGCTGATCGGCTGAGTCCGCTCGACGCGTCCTTCCTCTACATGGAGGACCGGACGACGCCCATGCACGTCGGCGGCGTGGTGATCGTCGACGCCCCCGACGGTGGCTTCGACTACGAGCAGCTGGTCCTCCTCGTCTCCGAGCGGCTCTCCCAAGTCCCGCGGTACCGGCAGAAGATCCGATGGGTCCCCGGCCACCTGGCGAACCCGGTCTGGGTCGACGACGCCCAGTTCGACGTCACCTACCACGTGCGCCGCGGCGCCCTGCCGCGTCCCGGGACCGACGAGCAGCTCCGCGACCTCGTCGGCCGCCTGCAGTCCCGGCCGCTCGACCGCGCACGACCGCTGTGGGAGGTCTACCTGGTCGAGGGCCTGTCGGGGAACCGGGTCGCGATCATCACCAAGACGCACCACGCGGTCGTCGACGGCGTCGCAGCCCTCGACATCGGTTCGGTGATGCTCGACCAGACACCCGAGCCGCGTGCGACCCCGAGCGGTTCGTGGGATCCGCAGGCGCCGCCGTCCGGCGTCGAACTCGTCGGCGAGGCGCTCGTTGACTGGCTCCGTCGCCCGGCCCACGTCGCCGAGGCCGCCAGCACCGCGGCTTTCGCCGCCCTGACCGACGCTCGCCGGTTCGCGGGAGCCGCCGGCCGGACCGTCACGGGTGTCCTGTCCGCCGCACGATCCCAGGCCTCGAGCGCGCCGGACAGCCCGCTGAACGCCACCATCGGCGAGCAGCGGCGCTTCGGCATGACCGCGACCTCGTTGGAGGACTACAAGCTGGTCCGGAAGGCGCACGGCGGGACCGTCAACGACGTGGTGCTCGCCGTCGTCGCGGGGGCGCTCCGGAGCTGGTTGCTGACCCGGGGGGAACGGGTGACCCCCTCGACGTCGGTGCGGGCGATGGTGCCGGTCAGCATCCGGAGCGACGCGCCGGAAGCCGGGTCGAGCGACTCCGGCGGCAGCACTGGCAACCGCGTTGCCTCGTATTTCGTCGAGTTGCCGGTCGGGGAGCCCGACCCGGTCGTACGGCTCTCCCAGATTTCCTACGAGATGGAAGCCCACAAGGCCGCTCAGCAGCTCGTCGGCGCCGAAGCGCTGATCGGTCTGACCGGGTTCGCGCCCCCGACGCTCCACGCGGCGGCGGCGCGGCTGGCCAGCGACTGGTCGCGGCGCGTGTTCAACCTCGTCGTCACGAACGTGCCCGGCCCCCAGTTCCCTCTGTACGCGGCCGGGGCGCGGATGCAGTCGCTGTATCCGGTCGTGCCACTCGCGAAGGGGCAGGCCGTGTCGGTCGGCATCACTTCCTACAACGGTGGGGTGTACTACGGGCTGAACGCCGACCGCGACGCGATGCCGGATGTGGACGTGTTGGCGCAGTGCATCGAGGAATCTCTCGAGGAACTGCTCGAGACGGTGGGATGACCCGCGCGGCGACCGCCGGGCGGCAGCAGAGGGGAAGCTCATGAGCGCGAGAAGCGTCGATCTGAACCAGCAGATCGTTGATCTGACCAGGCCAAGGCCGGCAACAGGACCGGCGCCGGAGCCCGGGCGGCCGAAGCGCCGCGGTCTGGTCCTCGGAGCGGGCGGTGTGCTGGGCGCGGCATGGACCGTCGGCGCGCTGCGGGCGCTTGAGCTCGCCACCGGCTGGGATCCCCGCACCGCCGAGGTCGTCGTCGGTACCAGTGCCGGTTCCGTCCTCTCGGCGTTCGTGACCCTCGGCGTCAGCACCGAGCAGATGGCGAACCACCAGCGCGGCCTCACGGTCGCCGGTGAGCCGCTCGTCGAGTACGACTACGACCGCCAGGCCCCGCTACCTCCCCGCCCGAAGCTCGGCCGGTTGGGTTCGCGGCAGCTGCTGTTGCAGACCGCCCGGCACCCGATGCGGATTCCTCCGCTCGCAGCGCTGGCCTCCGTGCTGCCGCCGGGCCGCGGCTCGATCCGCGCTGTGGGCGACCTGGTCGACCGAATCCGCGACGAGGCGACCGCGCTCGGTCTGCGCTCCGCCCACGAGCCCGGCTGGCCTACCGCCCCGGCGCCCTGGATCGTCACCATGAACTACGACACCGGACGCCGGGTGGTCTTCGGTCGAGACGGATCGCCCGAGGCCGAGCTGGCCGACGCGGTCACCGCATCCTGTTCGATCCCGGGCTGGTACGAACCGGTCTCCATCGACGGGCGCCGCTACATCGATGGCGGCACCTGCTCCGCGACGTCGGCGGACCTGCTGGCGCCGCTCGGACTCGACGAGGTGGTGGTGCTCGCGCCGATGGCGTCGTTCGCCTACGACCGCCCGCGCACTGCCTTCGGGCGCATCGAGCGGAGCGTGCGCCGCGCGACGACGAAGCGGCTCTTCCGGGAGGCGGCGAAGCTTCGCGCGACCGGTACCCGCGTCACGATGCTCGGTCCCGGGCCGGAAGACCTGCAGGTCATCGGCGTGAATATGATGGACGCGGCGCGCCGGGTCCCCGTGTTCGAGATGGCGCTGCGCACCACCGCCGCGGCACTTCGAGGCTCGGCACGCTTCGACGCTGGGGGCCATATCCGGATGCCGGACGCCGCCGTGCCACCGGCCGGAACGGACGGGACCTCCGCACTCGGCTCCGCGGCGCCCGTCGCGAGCTGATCCGACGCCATGCGGGTCTATCTCCCGACCACGCTCGTGGCGCTTCCCGGACTCGTCCGGGACGGTCGGCACGCCGGCGGGTCGGCCTGCGCGGTGACCCCGGCGCTACGCGAGTGGTACGCCAACGGCGACGAGGAGGAACTCGAGTACGCGGCGCTGTCGCGTGCTGCCCGCCGCTCGATCGAACTGCTCGCCGACGAGGTGACCGCGCCGCGGCGCCGGGTGGTGATCGCCGCAGACGTTGACGACGCCGACGTGCGGACCGCGGACCTCCGCATGACCGCCCAAGGGCCGGGGGAGGCCGACGGCCCCGTGGACCCGGCCGAGGTGGAGGTGCTCGTCGACGTCCCTCTCCGGGGCGTCACCGCGGTCCACGTGGACGACGTGAGCACGGTGCCCCTGGTCCGCGCGGCGCTGGTCGACCCGGAGGACGAGACGGTCCAGGACGACCTCGAGGGCGTTGACCTACTCTGGTACGCGACGCAGGAGATCGATCAGCTGCTACCGAGCTGACTCAGCGCTGCGAGCGGTCCCGACCCGGCAGCACGGTCACGATGAACAACGCCGCCGAGATGCCGGCGATCAGGTAGAGACTCTGCGACAGGATGACCCGGCCACCGTTCTGCACACCCTGGCCGACGAGGAAGAAGACGATTGCGATCGCCAGCGTGACGGCGGCAAACACCCTGCGTGCCACGGAACCCTCCGGTGGTGTGTGCGGACGAGGTTCACGGTAACCGCTGATCCGATCAGGTGCCGCCGGCGGCGTTCTCCTGCATCTCGTTGATCTTGTCGGTCGCTTCCTTCTCGCTCATATCGTCCGGGATGTCCTCGCCCAGCTTCTCGGCCAGCGGCCCGAGGTACTTCTTCTGCACGTCGTTGACCGGCTCGTCCTCGCTGAGGCCGAAGTCGGGGTCGTCCGCGCCCTCTTCCTCATCCGACTCGCTGGCGTTCTCCTCGGCTGACCTTGCGTCCGGGTCCTTGGCCCCGCCACCGCTCTCGCCGTCCTGCTCCTCGGCCTGGTCGGTCGTCTCGTCCTGGTTCTTCTCGTCGCTCTGCTCGTCGTCCGCCACGCGGGCTGCCTTCCCTCTCGACGTCGTCGTCGCCGGCTGTCGCCCCTGCGGAGGTCCAGCACGGCCGGGCGAGCGCGCGAATTCGGCGCTCGCCCGGGCCCTACCCCGGTGAGGGGAGGCGCTACCCGTGCGAAGGTCACCGACCGCGGCCGGTCTTGCGTCGGTCGTCGAGGGCGTCATGCGGACGGACGAATTTCCGCGAGTTCCCCCTCGACCCGAGTCGCCGCGGCGTAGCGTTCCCTTGCCCTGATCAACAAGGGCCTGGCACCGCCACGCGGTGACAGCTCCAGCAGCACGGCTTTGGTGAGGTTCGGGTGGCGATCGGCGTGCGGTGGGGGGCCGCGACCGACGCCGGTCGCGTCCGCGAGTTGAACGAGGACAGCCTGCTGGCCGAGCCTCCTCTGTTCGCCGTCGCCGACGGCGTCGGCGGACACGCGGCCGGTGAGGTCGCGAGCGGTATCGCCGTCGCCGGGCTGGGTCGATTCGTGGGCAGCCGGGCGGTCGAGGCGTCGTCAGTCCTGGCGGCGGTACGCAACGCGAACGTCGACATCCGCGCGCACGCCACCGACCTGCCGCAGGCGAACAGCGAGGCGCAGCGAGGGATGGGCAGCACCGTCGTCGGCCTCGCCCTCAGCTGGTCGGACGGCGGTGACACGGTCCTCGTCTTCAATGTCGGCGATTCGCGGGTTTTTTGCCTGTCCGAAGGTCGGCTCGTCCAGATCTCCCGGGACCACTCGCTTGTCGACGAGCTGCTGCGGGCCGGGCACATCTCCGCCGAGGAGGCGTTGGTTCATCCGCATCGCAGCGTCATCACGCGGGCGCTCGGGGCGGCTGAGGACGTCGACGTCGACAGCTGGCAGGTCGAGCCGCGCCTCGGCGACCGGTACCTGCTGTGCTCCGACGGCCTGACCAACGAGGTCGGGTTCGACGAGGTACAGCACGTCCTCAGCGCCGTCGAGGACCCGCAGGAGGCAGCGCAGCAGCTGGTGCAGCTGGCGCTCGACCACGGCGGCCGGGACAACGTCACCGCCGTGGTCGTCGAGGTCTCGTCGGTCGCACCGAACGGGGGTGCCACCGGTGGCCCGGGCACCCTCGCGAGCCCGGTCGACCGAGCCGCCGGTCCGGCCGTCCTGGGGGATGAGCCGAGCACGAAGCCGCTCCCTTCGGTCGTCCCGGAACCGCCCCGGCCGCGACCGCACCCTTGATCGACACAAGCTATTTACCGGACGTTCTTGCGAGTCGACCCGCCCGGCAGCGGGGTGCGGCCTAGCGTTCGTCCCGGTGGGTACCTCCCTCGAGCAACGAGCCGGCGGAGCCGCTGCGGCGGTCCGAGGGCAGCGGCGTGCGGTCTGGATCCGGGCCCGGGCGCCGCCGGTGGGACCGGCAGTCGGTGCGCACCCGCGCTCCGTTCCGGCCCCGGGGTCGGAGAAGACGGAGCCGGACGAACCGCGACGCGACCCGTCCCTCCTCCTGCAAAGGCCGACCGTTGCCCGTGCTCAAGACCTACGTCCTCGACACCAGCGTTGTGTTGTCCGACCCGCGGGCGCTCGGCGCCTTCGACGAACACGACCTCGTACTGCCTCTGCCCGTGCTCGGTGAGCTGGAGGGCAAGCGGCACCACCCCGACCTCGGATGGGCCGCCCGACAGGCCCTCCGCCGCTTGGAGGCCCTCCGGCTCCGGTACGGCGGGCTCGACAGCCCGGTCCCGGTGAACGACGCCGGCGGGACACTGCGGGTGGAGATGAACCACCGGGACCTCGGTGGCCTACCCGCCGGTCTCCGCGGCGAGGGCAACGACGTGCGCATCTTGGCCGTCGCGGCCAACCTCGCCGCCGAGGGCGCGGAGGTCACCCTGGTCAGCAAGGATCTCCCGCTGCGCCTGAAGGCTTCCGTCGCCGGCGTCCTCGCCGAGGACTACCGCCGCCGGCAGGCCGTCGACGCCTCGTGGTCCGGAGTCGTCGAGGTCGACGTCGCCGGCTCCACGGTGGACGCACTGTTCAAGCAACGGTCGCTCGACCTGGCCGAAGTCTGCGAGGCGGAACTGCAGGACCTGCCGGTCAACTCCGGCGCGGTGCTGCACGCCGGCAGCCAGAGCGCCCTCGCCCGGCTCCGGGCGGACAAGCGGCTGCACCTGATCCCCGACCGGCCCCTGTTCGGCGTGCACGGTCGCAGTGCCGAACAGCGGGTCGCCCTCGACCTGCTGGCCGACCCGTCGCTCGGCGTCGTCTCGCTCGGCGGGCCGGCCGGCACCGGGAAGACGGTCCTTGCGCTCGCTGCGGGACTCGAGGCCGTCCTCGAGCAGCGCGCGTTCCGCAAGCTCGTCGTGTTCCGCCCGCTCTACGCCGTCGGCGGCCAGGATCTCGGGTACCTGCCCGGCGGACAGGACGAGAAGATGGAGCCGTGGGCGGCGGCGGTGAACGACGCCTTGGAGGCGGTCACCTCCCGCGAGGTGATCGAGGAGGTGCACGCCCGCGGTCTCATCGAGGTCGTGCCGCTGACCCACATCCGCGGGCGGACGCTCTCCGGGACCTGGGTCGTCGTCGACGAGGTGCAGAATCTGGAGCGGACGGTGCTGCTCGCCGCCCTGTCACGACTCGGTGAGGACAGCCGGGCGGTGCTGTGCTGGGACATCGCGCAGCGGGACAACCTGCACGTCGGGCGGCACGACGGCATCGTCAGCGTCGTCGATGGGCTCAAGGGGCACCCGCTGTTCGGGCATGTGTCGCTGACCCGGTCCGAGCGCTCCCCGGTGGCGGCACTGGCAAGCCGACTGCTCGAGGAGCCCGACGAATTCTGACCGGATCCCGCGCCGAGCGTCACGCGGCGGCGACTTCCCCGGTTCCTGAGGTGTTGCCTTCGGGGGGAGGGAACCGGGAGGCCGCGATTCGCAGCGGGAGTCGTCGGGCGCGTCCAGGCGTCCGACGCCACGCGCGACGCGGTGCCCGTGCAGGTGCGGGCGGTGTGCGGTCGGGGGGCCTGCACACCGCCCGCTCCCGTGTCCGGGCTTCGCGGCCCGGCCCTGGTGACCTAGCCTCGGATGCGTGGACACGACCACCACGCCGTGGATCGCCGGCACCGTGCGTCGGCACTGGCTCGATGCCACGTCGTGGGTCGATCTGGCTCCTGGCTGGCTCCGCGACCCGGATGATGTCTACTCCGCACTCCTCGACGGCCTGCCCTGGCGTCAGGCTCGGCTGTGGCGTTACGACCACCACGTGACGGAACCCCGGCTCACCGCGGGAACCCGCCCGCAGGCCCATCCGGCACTGGTCGCCGCCACCAAGGCGCTGCGGCGCCACTACGGCGTCGACTTCGACGGTCCCGCACTCGCTCTCTACCGCGACGGCCGCGACGCGTTGGGCGCCCACCGCGACCGGGAACTCCGGCACACCTCGGACACCCTGATCGCCATCCTCAGCCTCGGGGCGCGACGGCCGTGGATCGTCACGCCGCGCGGTGCCGCGGATACCGGCCGGGCAGCCGCGGGCGCGGTAGACCTCGCGCCGCGCAGCGGAGACCTCCTCGTCCTCGGTGGCCGGGCGCAGGCCGACTGGCTGCACGGGGTGCCGCCTCAGCCGGGACTGCGTGCCGGGCGCATGTCGGTGCAGTGGCGCTGGACCTCCGGCACCGGCCCGCCCGAACACGGGCCCGGCTACCGGGCACCGCGCAACTACAACGGCCGGTCCTGAGAGGCGAGTGGGCACAAGCCGGGCCGCGCCCGACCACGAGTAATGGTGCGCGGTCGCGCGGGAGCCGGCGGCCTCGCGTACGTCGCGGCGGCGATGTGGCGGCGTTTTCGCGGCCCTGACCGCGCTAACCTCGCCAAGTTCCGGCGGCCTCGCTCCGCGTGCGAAGTGCCGATCCCGCGCGGATCAACCGGCTGCCCGAGGCGCTGGATTCCTACCCACCTGCCTCACACTGCTGCCGCACTCAGCCGGTCCCGAACGAGCCGCCCTGAACATGAGGGTCTGTGCCGCGCACAGCTCAGCTCAGCAGGGCCGCCATCCGGAGGCGCAGTGCGGTGGCCGCCGAGTACGGCCGGACCATGACCGCGAACGCGACGATCCGACCCTCCCCATCGATGGTGAGGATGTCGACACCGTCGAGGTCCCGGTCATCGACCCGGGCCCGGAAGCGCAGCACATGACCGTCCGGCGAGGTGAACTCCGCCGTGTAGGCGAAGTCCTCGAACACCGTCCCGACCGCCATCAGCACCGGCGCGACCTGGTCCCGCCCCTGGTAGAGCCGGTGGACGATCGGGCTCTCGAACACGACGTCCTCGGCAAGCAGGGCGATCGCCGCGGACATGTTCCCGCCCTCTACGGCGGCGCGGAACGCGCGTGCGGTCCGTTCGGCGGAACTGGCGGCACCGGGACCACTGGCGGACCCGGCACCACCGTCGGTGCTGGCGGCGCTGTCTGACGTCTGCATGCGGTCAGCGTAGGACGTCGAGTTCGGCGAAGCCCCGGCGCCGTCGTCGCATCGGTGCTACATACATCGTCGACAGATGCGGAGCGTTCGTGGGCCGGCGCGGAACGGAGGTGCGCTCATGGCGACACATGCTTCGGAAACCGGCGACGAGCGGTCCGAGGGCTTGCGTCCGAGGCCGTTCGGACTGCTGCTCATCGGGATCGGCGACTTCCTCGGTGCGGTCGGCGTCGGGAACGTCGTCCTCGGGCAGCCGGCCCTGCTGTGGCTGCTGATCGCGGGAGCAATGCTGCTCTGGGGAATCGCCGCCTGCGACTGAGCGGAAACACCTGGTCAGATCAGAAAGCGGGAGACCGGGTCGTCCGGCTCGAGACGGCGACAGCTCAGGGGTGAGGCGTCCATCCGGGCAAGCATGGGCCCCAGGTCCTCGGCCCGCCCGAGCTCCAAGCCGACGAGCGCCGGCCCGAACTCCCGGTTGTTCCGCTTCACGTACTCGAACAAGGTGATGTCGTCGTCCGGACCGAGGATCTCCGCCAGGAACCGGCGCAGCGCCCCCGGCTCCTGCGGGAACTCCACCAGGAAGTAGTGCTTGAGCCCCTCGTAGATCAGTGACCGCTCGATGACCTCGTTGTACCGGCTGACGTCGTTGTTGCCGCCGGAGAGGATGCAGACCGTCAGCTCACCCGGCGCGGGGCGCACGGGGTCGCCGAGTGCTGCCGTGGCCAACGCGCCAGCGGGCTCGGCGATGATCCCGTCGTGCTGGTAGAGCCGCAGCATCTCCGAGCAGACGCGGCCTTCGTCGACGACCACCACCTCGCCGGCGAAGTCGCGGATCAGCGGGTAGGTCACTGTCCCTGCCAGCCGCACCGCGGCGCCGTCGACGAAGGGATCGAGGTGCTCGAGCCGTACCGGGCCGCCGGCCTGCAGCGCCGCGCCCATGCACGCGGCGCCGGCCGGCTCGACCCCCACCGTCCGCACCTCCGGCGCCCGCTCGCAGAGCCAGGTCGCCATTCCGGCGAGCAGGCCACCGCCGCCGACCGGGACCACGATGCGGTCCGGTGCGCGTCCGAGCGCGTCGAGGATCTCGCCGGCGACCGTGCCTTGACCGGCAACCGTGCGCGGGTCGTCGAAAGCGGGCACCAGCACGGCGCCGGAGCTGTCGGCGTCCCGGACGGCCTCGGCGGCGGCGTCGTCGTAGGTCTCGCCCACGACGAAGATCGTGACGAACGCGTCGCCGAGGCTCCGGATCCGGTCCCGCTTCTGCCGCGGCGTCGTTCCCGGCACGTAGATGCGGGCCGGCAGCCCGAGCGTTCGGCAAGCCCAGGCCACGCCCTGCGCGTGGTTGCCCGCGCTGGCGCAGACGACGCCGGTGGTGCGGGCGCGCTCCTGCTCCTGGGCGATCAGGTTGTAGGCACCACGCAGCTTGTAGGAGCGGACGACCTGCCGGTCCTCGCGCTTGAGCCAGACCTCACCGTCGACCAACGCCGAGAGCCGGTCGTTGCGCTCGAGCGGCGACGGCCCCATCACGTCCCTTAGGCGCGTCGCAGCGTCGTCCACCGCTGCCGCGTCCACCGTCGCGGCACTCGCTCTCTCTCCGGTCACCGTTCAGGTGTACCGGAGCGAGCGACGGGACGACGGTCAGTAACTCCTTGAGTCAGTGCAGGGGGAGCGCGGACACCCCGGTCGGCTGGCTGACGCCGACCAGACCGGGAGCTGGCGCTGGGGGACCGGCAGCAGTCGCCGGCGGACGACCCATCACGGCGACCAGCAACGCAGCGAGCACGACGATGCCCATGAGCACCCAGCGGAACGTGCGCTGCTGGAGCGCGGTCGAGGCGGACGCCGCTGCCGGGATCGCTACCTGGATCGGAAGGGATGAGATCGCCACACCCTGGCTATCGGCGAGGGGGCTGCCGGACTCAAGCCGGATCGGGCTCACCCGCACCCGCACCCGCACCAGGGCGTGGCTACAGCACCTTCGACAGAAAGTCGCGGCAGCGATGCGTCTGCGGGTTGCTGAGCACGTCCCGCGGGTTCCCGGCCTCGACCACGACGCCTTCGTCCATGAACACCAGGTCGTCGCCGACCTCGCGGGCGAAGCCCATCTCGTGGGTGACCACGATCATCGTCATGCCCTCGTCCGCCAGCTTCCGCATGAAGTCGAGGACCTCGCCGACGAGTTCCGGGTCCAACGCCGAGGTCGGCTCGTCGAACAGCATCAGCTTCGGCTGCATCGCAAGCGCCCGCGCGATCGCCACGCGTTGCTTCTGGCCGCCGGAAAGCTGGGCGGGGTAGGCGTCCGCCCGGTCGCCGAGCCCTACCTGGCTGAGCAACGCCCGCGCCCGCTCGTCGACGACTCCCTTGGCCTCGCCGCGGACCCGGAGCGGCGCCTCGGTGACGTTGCCGAGCACGGTCAGGTGCGGGAACAGGTTGAAGTGCTGGAACACCATTCCGATCTCGGCGCGCTTGCGGGCGATCTCCTTCTCCCGGAGCTCGTACAGCTTGTTGCCCGCCTGCCGGTAGCCGACCAGCTCGCCATCGACCCAGAGACGGCCGGCGTCGACGTTCTCCAAGTGGTTGATGCAGCGCAGGAACGTCGACTTGCCCGAGCCGGACGGACCGACCACGCACATCACCTCACCGCGGTGGACGGTGAGGTCGATGCCCCGCAGCACCTCGTTGCGGCCGAAGCTCTTGCGCACACCCTCCGCCCGGACCAGTGCGTTCTCCGGAGAGCGGTCGGTCGGCGGCTGAGGAGCGGTCTGGGTGCTCATCGTCGATCACTCCCTCCGGTCGCGGTCAACACGGTGCTGTGGCCGTTGAACAAGTTCCCCCGCAGGCGCTGCAGCGGCGTCGGCGGCAGGTTGCGGGCCGAGCCGCGCGAGAAGCGGCGCTCGACGTAGTACTGCCCGATGGTCAACACGGTGGTCACCAGCAGATACCAGATGCTCGCGACGAGCAGCAGCGGGATCTGCTGGGCGGTCCGGTTGTAGATGATCTGCGCCGAGTAGGTCAGCTCCGCAAGGGCGATGACGAACACGGTGGAACTGGTCTTCAGCATCGAGATGGTCTCGTTGCCGGTGGGCGGGATGATCACTCGCATCGCCTGCGGGAGCACGATCCGGCGCATGGTCTGGAGCCGGGTCATGCCGAGCGCCGCCGAGGCTTCGTGCTGGCCCTCGTCGATCGAAAGGATGCCGGCCCGCACGATCTCGGCCATATAGGCCGCCTCGTTCAGGCCGAGGCCGAGGATCGCCGCCGTGAACTGCGAGATCACGACGTTGGTGTCGGCGGAGGCGAAATGGGGTCCGAACGGGATGCCGATGGACAGCTGTGGATAGAGCACCGAGAAGAAGTTCCAGAACAGCAGCTGCACCAGCACGGGCGTGCCGCGGAAGATCCAGACGTAGATCCAGCTGGCCCCGGCCAGCATCGGGTTCGGCGACAGCCGCATCACGGCCAGCACGATCCCGAGCACGATCCCGAGAAGCATCGAGATCGAGGTCAGCTCGAGCGTGCGGACCAAGCCGTGCAGGATGACGTCGGCGGTGAGGTACTGCCGGACGACGTCCCACTGGAACTGGGAGTTCGTGACCAGCCCGTTGATGACCATCGCCAGCAGTACCAGCAGGACGGCCACGGCCACGTAGCGGCCGGGGTGGCGCACCGAGACAGTACGGAGCTCGACCTCCATGTCGGGAGCCGCGCTGGAGACGGGGGGTGCGGTCACGCGGAACTACCTACCCGCGGTGCCCGCGCCGGACCTGATCGACGCCGCAGAGGTCCCGAGGTCGCGCCGTTGATGCCCGGGGTGTTCACGGCACCCTGCTGCTCGCCCCACGCCTCGAGGATCGTGGTGTAAACGCCTTGGCTCTGCACGGACTTCAGCGCGGCGAGGATCGGTTCGGCCAGCCCCTTGCCCTTCGGCACCGCGATGCCGTAGGGCGCCGTGGCGTACGCGCCGCCGGCCTGCTCGAACTGGCCGTTGGTCTGCTTGATCTGGTAGGCGATGACCGGGGAGTCGGCGAGCACGCCGTCGGCGCGACCGCTCTGCAGCGCCAGGTTGGCGCCGCCCTGGTCCGGGAAGATCAGAATCTGAATGGCCGGCTTGCCGGCGTCCGTGCAGGCCTTGGACCGGGCCGGCAGGTCCTCATCGGACTGCGTCGTGCCCTTCTCGGCCGCGACCTTCTTGCCGCAGAGGTTCTCCGGTTGCAGGCCCTCCGGGTTGCCCTTCTTCACCATCAGGCTGGTGCCGGCGGAGAAGTAGTCGACGAAGTCGAAGGACTTCTCGCGCTCCTTGTTGTCCGTGAAGGAGGACATGCCGAGGTCGTACTTCCCGGCCTGGAGACCCGGGAGGATGCTGTCGAACGGAGCGTTGACGATCTTGACGGGCTTGCCGAGCGCCTGACCCAGCGCGGTCGCCAGGTCGACGTCCAACCCGACGATCGTCTTGTTGTCGTCGGCGAAGAACTCGTTCGGCGGGTAGGACGCGTCGGCAGCGACCACGATCTCGGACTTGTTCGCCAGCGCGGGCGGCAGCGTGATCGCGGGGTCCTTGGTGGCAGTGGGCACGCCGCTGGCGGACGGCCGCGCCGCCGTGCTGCTCCCGCCCGAACTCGATCCACAGCCTGCAACGGCGGTGAGAGACAAGGCGGCGGCCAGAACGGCGACGCTGCGGATTGGCGAGTTCATGTCGTGCCTTCCAGGGGGTCGTGCGGAGGCGGTGGGTTGCTACCGCAACAGCATGTAATCAGGTTCGCGTTTCGCTCGGGTGACTCAACACCCGCCGTACCGGCCGAGCCCGGCCGTCGCTCAGCCGTCGGACGGGGTGGGCTTCGGGGTGTGGAGCGGCGGTTCGGCGGGTTCGGCACCGTGAACCGTCCGCGGGGCACCGGGTGGTAGGCGGGCTGGGTCAGGTCCGGTATCAAGGGGCTGCACGGCCCCACGGCCACCGAGAAGGTGGTGTCCGCGCCGAAGAACAGCACGCGGGCATCCCCCCGGAGCGCACCTTGTCCGCTTTATGGCGGTTCTGTGGCCGTAGGAACGCAGGCAAGCAAGGCGTAACCAAGGTGATCGGCGCTTGACCATGGCCTTCGCCGGAGTTCGGGGCTAGGCTGCCGCCGATTCGGCGGCGAAGAAGGTGCCCGATGGCGGATCTCGACCTGACCGGCGGCCGACCGGCCGCGGACCTCTGGTCCGATGTTCTCGAGCGAGGAACGGCGTCGAAGGTCCCCGGACCGCGTGCGGCTGGGGACGTCCCGGACGATAAGCCCGCCCGTGGCGTCGGCGCCGACTCAGGCGCCGATGGCGCCGACGCGGGGCCGGCCGTCGACGACCTCAGGGCCCAGGCGACTTGGGCGGTCGCGGTCGGATGGACGATGACGACGCTCTACCGGAGTCTGGCCGGGGACGTGCGGCGGTCGGATACCCCACCCGCGCACCTGCCCGGGGAAGTGGAACTCACCCCGATGGACGCCGCGGGCCGGCACCTCGAACGCATCCGCCTCGGGCTGCGGCGACTCGACGGCGCGCTCCCGGCCTCCCCGATCGTGGATCCACTGCCGACTGTGCTGGTCGAGCAGGTCCAGGCCGGGCTCGCCACGTTCCGCGCGCAGCCGGATACCGCGGACCCGACTCAGGCTCGGGAGGCCGTCCTCGCGCTGCACGTGCGGGTCCTCAGCGGGCTGTCCGCCACCGACCTCCGGCTGGGCAAGGCTTACGCCCTCGGCGCCGCGTTCGCCGACCTCGCTGCCGACGTGGGTGCCCGGGCCGAGGAGGTGGAAGACCGGCCGGTCGACTGGCCGATGGAGGAGCTACTTCGGCTGCACGACGAGGTGCGCGACCTGTCCACCGTGCTACCCGACCACGTGGGCGCCCCGGTGCGCGAGTCGATCGCGTTCTGGCGGGTCTACCTGCAGGGTGACTTCCCATCCCGCCGTGGCCGCGGCCCGGACGATCGGTCGGTGCTCCTGCTGCTCCAGCGGCAGATCCTCGGGTGGAAGGCGCTGCTGCTCGGGGAGAAGGAGGCCACCGACAGCCTGACCATTGCGGAGTACCTGACCGCCGGGCTCTGCACCGTGCGGCGCATCCAGCGGGAGGCAGGTCGGGTGCTGCGCGCCGCCTGGCCCGTCCTCGCAGTTCTCGCCGTGGCGACCGCCGTGGTGATCGCCGCCGCCGTGCACTTCGCGAGTGGGACGGCCGTGTCGACCACGGTCTTCGCCGCGGTCACCACGTCGCTCGGGGCCGCGTGGCGGTCGACACGGGCGCCGCTGGTCCGGGTCCTGGACCGCTACTCGGATTCGCTCCGCGATGCCGAGCTGGACGCCGCGATCGCACGGGCGATCAGCGTGCTGCCACCCGACGCCCCCCGCGAGACGATCGAGCAGAAGGCCCGGATGAAGGTGATGGTGCCGACGGAGCGACGGGAGACGGCGAGGGGCACGGTGGCCTCGGCCTGACGGCCAGCCGGCCGTCATGACCGGCCGTCATGACCGACACAAGCTTGCCCCTCCGGCTCACCTGGGCAGCAACGATGCGGCAGCGAGTTCCTCCAGCCAGGACCGGTGTCGTTCGGGCTCCCAGCCGCCGTCGACGACGGTGATGCGGTAGAGCTCGGGGTCGATCAGGGCGGCGAGGCGGGTGGTCGCTTCCTGTTCGGACAGGTCGTGGCGGAGCTGCCCCCTCCGGGCCAGAAGGGCGACGACCTCGGCCATCCCTCGACGGCGCTGTTCGGCCCCGATTCGCCACAGCTCGGCCGCTTCGCCGTCGACTTCGGCGGCGCTCCGCACCATCCGGTCGAGTCCGGCGGTCCGGCTCAGGATCTCGGCAACTCCGCCTACGACGAGCGCGAGCACACGACGCGGGTCGCTCTCGCGGCGCGCCTCGTCCGCCTGGGCCCGACGGGAGAGAGGGACCGGCTCGTCGTCCCCCGCCACCGTCACGTCGATGACCGTCTTCAGCACGGCCCGCTTGTTCCCGAACTGGCCGTAGACGGTCTGCACGCTCACCCCGGCCCGCGCGGCAATCGCCTTGAGCGTGGTGGCGGGGTACCCGCGCTCGACGAAAAGTTCGAGGGCCGCATCCGCCACGGCTCGGCGAGTCTGCCGGGCCGCTGCGAGGCGCCGCGAATTGTCGTAGGAGCGGGTCTTGACCTCGTCCGCCATCTGGCTAGAGTACCGCTCTATCCGATAGAGCTCAGCTTCACCGAAACCCTGTCATGCGCTGCGGCTCTGCCCGACTCTTCCTCGAGGAGGAACGCCATGTACGCCTACTGCCAGAACCTGCCCGGAGTCACGGAGGAGATGACCGCCCGGATCGAGGCCGAGGTTGGGGACGCACCCATCGAGGGCCTCATCGCGCACGTGGCCGGCCCCATGCGTGGAGGATGGCGGATCATCGACGTGTACGAATCGTTCGAGGACTACCAGCGCTTCATGCGGGAGCGACTCGGGCCGGCCATGCAGCAGGTGCTCGCGGGGATGCCTGCGCCCAGCCAGCCGGCCGACCTGTTCGAGGTCCACGGGCTCGAACGCTTCGCCTGGGCGGGCGGGGTGCGCGTCGACGTCTGAGCCGGTCGGGGCCGGTCGCTGTCGGTCAGAGCAGGACCTCGATCAGCTGCGGACCGGGCTCGGCGAGCGCTCCCCGCAGCTGCTCGGTCATGTGCTCGACGGTGCTGACGCGGACCCCTGGCACGCCGTAGCCGTTCGCCAGCGACACCCAGTCGACCGCGGGGGAGCGGAGGTCGGTGAACGCGGCGGATGCCGTCCCGCCGTCGGTGATCCCGTCCCGGCGCTGCTCCGCCTGCAGGATGCGGTACCGGCGGTTCGCGCAGATCACGACGGTCACGTCCAGCGATTCGCGCGCCATCGTCCACAGCGCTTGCGCCGTATAGAGCCCGCTGCCGTCGGCCTGGTAGGCGATCACGCGGCGGTCGGGGCAGGCGAGTGCTGCACCGGTCGCGCTGGGCAACCCCTGGCCGATGGCGCCACCAGTGAGGGTGAGCGCGGTATGCGGCGCCGAGCCGGCAGCAGCCGTCCAGTACGGAGCGCTGCTGGTGAGCGCCTCGTCGACGACGATGGCGCCCTCGGGCTGGAGCGCCGCCAGCACCGCACCGGCCGTCTCCGGGGTCAGCGGTCCGGTGGGCAGCTCGGGGGTGGCGCTCGCCGGCGCAGCGCCGTCGTCGGCTTCGGGCAGTCGGTCGAGCACTTCGGCGAGGGCGCTGCTCGCGTCGTCGTCCGGACCGGCGAGGTGCACGGTGCCGACGCCGTCGGGGACCTCCGAACTGGCGGTGCCCTGGTAGCCGAAGAAGGTGACCGGTGCCCGGGCGCCGACGAGGATCAGGTGTCTGATCCCCTCCAGGCTCGCGGCGGCCTGCTCCGGGAAGTAGCCCAGCCGCTGAGGGTCCGGACGTCCAACGCCCCGCTCGATGCGGGCCGGGAACTTCTCGGCGAGCAGTCGGCAGCCGGTGGCGGCCGAGACTCGACCGGCGAGGGCGAGCCCGGCCTCCGTGAGCAGTTGCGGCCCGAGCATCAGTGCCACCGGCCCACCGGCGGCGAGCACCTTGGCCGCCTCGGCGATCGTCTCCTCCGGAACCACCGGTCGCGGCGCCGGCGGCCGAGGCACCGCGGGTGCCGCCGACGCGCTCCACAGGCAATCCACCGGGACCACCAGCGTGGCGATCCGACCACCGGCGCTCGTTGCCGTGGCGATGGCGTCGGCCATGTCGCCCGGCACGTCCTCCGGCCGTTGCGTGGCGCGGAACCAGTGCGACACCGGTCGGGCCAGGCTCGCGATGTCGCTGGTGAGCGGCGCGTCGTAGGGCCGATGCCAGGTGGCCATGTCCCCGACCACGTTGACGATGCCGGTACCGGCGCGACGGGCGTTGTGCAGGTTCGCGATGCCGTTGGCGAAGCCCGGCCCGAGGTGCAGCAGCGTCATCGCGGGCCGGGCCGCCATCCGGCCGAAGCCGTCCGCGGCGCCGGTCACGACACCCTCGAACAGACCGAGGACCGGACGGATGCCCGGCGAACCGTCCAGGGCCGTGACCAGGGGCATCTCGGTCGTGCCCGGGTTGGCCAGGCACAGGTCGATCCCCGCCGCTCGGGCGGTGGCCAGCAGAGCTTCGGCACCGTTCATGGGGCTCCTCTCGCGGTCGAGGCCTACCCCTGCAGACGGTGCCCCACCGTCTTCTCGCGCTCGAGCAGCTCTCGGGCTAGGCGGAGGGGCCGCCGTAGAAGAAGTAGCTTCCCCAGTTCCCGCCGTTCGCGGTGTAGGCCATGTCGTAATTGCCGGCCGCGCCGGAGGACGTGTCGGTCGACGTGCCCAGACTCGCCGCGTTGGCCATGCCGCCGTTGCGGTCGGTCTGCAGGCGCATCAGGCGCTGGTAGGCGGCCCGGGTCCACCCGGCTTCGGCCTTGTGGCCGCTGCCCATCTGGTCGGTGGTCGTCTGCGGGTTGCTGGCCGAGCTGTAGACCTCGCCGCCGAAGCCGTTCCAGGAGACGTGGTCGCCGATCCCGCCACCGAACAGGCCGCCGGGGTAGTAGCCGAGCCAGATGTTCTGCAGAGCGAACCACCAGTTGCCCTGCCACAGCTGGAACTTGATGGAGACTTCGAGCTGCCCGCCCCCGTAGGTGCTCGTTCCGTTGATCTTCACCCCCGGATGCAGGTTGGCGTCGTACTGCACCCACCCCTTGTGCAGCTGGTTGTAGCCGCCGACGTTGTCGGCGTCCGAGGTGTAGCCGTTCGCCGTGAAGTAGGTGAAGACGTGCGCGACCGTGTCCCCGTTGAGGGCGCGGTCGATGGTCCAGCCGGCTTCGACCGACTGAGCCTGCGGCTTGTCGTAGTTCTGCAGCCACACCTGGGAGATCGAGTGGTCGTCTCCCGGCCCGCCGACCGTTGGGTTCCAGACGTTCAGGGTGGTGTCGAGTCCGTAGGTCGTGGTGGATTGACTCGCGGTGCAGTGGAAGTACCGAAACGGGTTCGGATCGGTCGTCTCGTCCCGGAGGTCGAGGATGCCGTGGGCGCGCTGCCGGTTGACCAGGATTCCGCCCTTCTTCGGCCCGACCGCGAGTGCCTCTGCGTGGGGCCGCAGAATCGGAACCGTCCCCGTCGGCCCGCGCTCGCCGACCGCGAGATCGTGCATCTCGAAGGAGACGCCGTGGGTCTGCCGTTCCGGGTCGCGCTGACCCGAGGGCAACAGGGCCGGCGGAGGCGTGGCGATCTCGCCATCCGTCGTCTGACTTTCGATCGGCACCCAGTCGAGCGTCTTGCCCGAAGGGGTCCGGGTCGTGGCGACGATGGTGAGCCGCCGCTGACGCTGTGCCAACAGGGATTCGAGTCCGGTCTGGGTGGACACGGGGCCTCCGAAAAGTGCGCAGGAGCGGCCTGCGGGCCGGCGTTCCCAGTCGTTCCTGGGATTTCGCGGGCGCAGAATAGGCCCTGCCGTATGCCCGAACAAGGCACTTCGGCTCAATCATTCAGCCGAGCGTCAGTCCAGGCAGAACTCGTTGCCCTCGGGGTCGGTCAGCACGATGTGGCCGGCGCTCATCGGGGGAGCGGGCTCGTAGCGCTGTATCCGGGCTGCTCCCAGCGCGACGAGCCGGTCGCACTCGACCTCCAGCGCCGCCATCCGCTCGTCTCCCTGCAGCCCGGGAGCTGCACGAACGTCGAGGTGAACGCGGTACTTGTCGGCGCGGTTCTTGGCGGCGCGGTTCTCGGCGGCGCTGTCCTCCGGCACCTGCTGGAAGAACAGCCGGGGGCCGAGCCCGTCTGGATCCTCGATGGCCGATCTCGTGTTGCGCTGCTCCTCTGGCACGCCGGCCTGCGCAAGGAAGTCATCCCACGCGGCCAGCGGATCGGTGTCCTCGGGCAGGTCGACTCCGGGCGGTGCCGGATGGACGTAGCCCAGGACATCGCGCCAGAAGGTCGACAGTGCCCGCGGGTCGTGGGCGTCGAAGGTGATCTGGACGGTGCGGCTCATCGGGTGGCTCCCTTGCGTCGGCTGGGAAGTGCGGGCGAGTGATCGCAATGAAGATCGCCACACGACGATGACGCGTGGCCTTGGCCGGTCCGGCTCGCGCAGCGTTGATCCATTACAGGCCTCGCTCGGGTTGCCGCTGCCCCGATCCGTGCGCACACTGACGCCGCCTTCGACAGGATCGAGGAACCGGCATGAATTGGTCCTGGCACGCGCTCTGGATCGCCCTCGTCCTGATCCCCGTGACAATCATCTGGGTGGGCTGCGTCTTCGACATCTTCCGCCGGGACGACCTGCACCCGGTGAGTCAGATCCTGTGGCTGCTGGCCGTACTCGTGCTGCCGGTGTTCGGTGGCCTCGTTTACCTGGTCGCGCGTCCGCGGCACGCCGGCTCCTTCGCCCAGGAGGCTCCGGGCGGTCGTTCCCTCAGTCAACAGCTCAACGACCTCGACCGGCTGCACAGCACGGGTGCGATCAGCGACCGGGAATTCCAGCTCGCCAAGCAGGACGCCTTGGCGAAGGTGCCGACGCCGCGCGGCGCGGCGGCATACTCCACCGACACGGCTACGGTGCAAGGAGCCGGTTCGAGCCGCTGAGGAGGCGTGATCGAATGTGCGGCATCGTGGTCGATTTCCAGGCGGGCGCCGCCGAACCCGATCCGGAGATGGGGCCACGCATGCTGGCCCGCGTTCGGGCCCGGGGGCCCGACGGGTCCGGCTCGGCAACTGTCCGGGGCACCTGGCTGGGCCACACCCGGCTGTCCATCGTGGACGTGGTCGGCGGTAAGCAGCCTCTCCGCGACGTGGCTGGACAGCATTGGCTGGTCTGCAACGGCGAGATCTACAACCACGAGGACCTGCGCCGGCAGCTTCCGCGCTTCTTCGGCACCGGCTCCGACAGCGAGGCGGCCCTTGCGGTCCTCGATGCCCGCGGACTGGCCGGGATCGCGGACCTCCGCGGAATGTTCGCCTTCTGCATCGCCGATGACCACGGTGGCCTGGTGGCCGCCCGGGATCCCGTCGGCATCAAGCCGCTGTACTGGGCCCGCCGCGGCAACCGGGTCCTTTTCGCGTCCGAGCTCGGTGCCTTCGACGCCGGCTGGCGCGCCGACGTCGAGGCGTTCCCGCCGGCTCACTACTGGACGTCGGACACGGGGCTGACCCGGTTCGCCGAACTGGAGAACGACGAGCCGGACTATGCCAGCCGCGACGAGGCGCGCGCGGCCGTGTCCACGGCGCTGACCGACGCGGTCCGCCGTCAGCTGATGAGCGACGATGACGTGGGGGTGGGCGTCTTTCTTTCCGGCGGACTGGACTCCAATCTGATCGCCGCCGTCGCAGCGGTGAGCGCCAGGGAAGCCGGGACGCGGCTGCACACGTTCACCGCCGGCGTCGAGGGGAGCCCTGACCTGCTCGCGGCGCGAGACGTCGCCGCCTATTTGCAGACGGAGCACCACGAGCGGATCTACACCGCGCAGGAGGCGATCGATGCACTGCCCGAGGTGGTGGAGTCCATCGAGTCGTACGAACCGTCGCTGGTGCGCAGCGCGGTCCCCAATTACCTGCTCGCGCAGCTGGCTGTCGAGCACGTCAAGGTGGTCCTCACCGGCGAGGGTGCCGACGAGCTGTTCGCCGGCTATGACCACCTGCGCGAAATCAGCGACCCGGACGAGTTGCGCTCCGAACTGGTCCGCAGCGTGGAAGGGCTGCACAACCTCAACCTGCAGCGATGCGACCGGGTAACGATGGCGCACGGGCTGGAAGCACGGGTGCCGTTCCTCGACCTGGACATGATCCACGTCGCGCAGCGGGTGCCCATCGCCTGGAAGCTCCCGGGTGCGGAGGGGCAGGAGAAGCGGTTGTTGCGGGAAGCCTTCGCCGGCCAGCTCCCGCCAGAATTCCTCTCCCGCCCGAAAGCCCAGTTCGGGGACGGCAGTGGGACCACCGCGGTGATGTCCGAGGCGGCCGGCCAGCTCGCGCCGGACCTCGACTGGCGAAGTGCCCGCGTATCCGGGCTGCCGCGTCCACGCAGCCGCGAGGAGCTCGGCTATCAGCGGATCTTCGCCAGCCGGCTGGCCGGCATCCACCCGAGCGTGCTGGGCCGGTTCGCCACAGGCTGAGTCCCCAGTCACAGCGCGGTGAGCACCACGATGCCACCGAGCAGCGCTGCGCCGACGATCTGCCAGGCGATGTAGTCGCCCACGTGCCCGCTGTGCAGTCCCCGGACGATCCGCAGCGGCGCCGCGAGCCTGGACTCCATCGCCCGGCCGACGCCGCGCACGGCCGCCACCGCCACCACCACGGCGAGGGCGGGTGCGATGAGCCCGATCAGCACGCGCTCGACCGTCCATCCCTCGACGTGCTCGACGGGCAACGGTGCGGGGGCGACTCCGTCCAGGACCTCACCGGCGAAGCCGGGCCGGTCCATGAGAACCGCACCGGCGTGGGCGGCCCAGTTGCGCAGGGCCGGGACGAGGCCGATGACCAGCGCACCGACCAGGAGCAGGATCACGGGAACGAGCATGGTGGCGGACAGCCGCTCACCGGGGTGTGGACCGCCGGTTTCCCGCGCACGATCGGCGGGCTCTTCGGAGTGCCGGGAGCTCTGGTCCTCCGGTGCGGGGCGACCGACTCCGAGGAACACCCGCGCCCACATCCGCAGTACTGCCGATCCGGTCAGCGCGCCGATGGTGGTACCGATGACGGGCAGCCAATGTGCGCCGGCAGCGTGTTCGGTGATGGTCTTGCCGAGCCCGGTGCCGAACGGGGGGAGGCCGGCCAGGCCCAGCCCGCCGAGGACCACCAACCCGCCGGTGATCTCCAGGTTGCGTCCCTTGCCGTGCAACACGTGCTCGCTGATGCTCGCGTACCGGTGCAGCAGGATCCCGACCAGGCAGAACAGGGCGCCCTCGACGCCGGCGTGTCCGAGCGCGTCGACGGTGGTGCCGGCCAACCCCGCGGGCGCGACCGCGCCGACCCCGACCAGGAACAGTCCGCCGTGGGCGACGGTCGCGAAGGCGAGCATCCGCTTGAGATGGTGCTGCAGCACGGACATGACGCCCCCGACCAACCCCGTGAGGACGCCGATCCCGATCAGCGGACCGCGGATGGTGTCCGGGGTCAGGCTGCCGGAGAACACCGTCCAGTACACGCGGGCCACGGCGACCGAGGCGAGAGCCAGCAGCGAGCAGGACAGCATCACGCAGACCGGCGTCGGGGCGACGGCCTCAGCGTCCGCGGTCCAGAAGTGGAATGGCACCACGGCGGACTTGACCAGCAAGCCGCCGATCACCAGGACGAACGCGGCGACGACCAGCACGTCCGGCGGGCGGGCAGCCAGCGCACGGCCGATCGGGGCCAACCCCAGCGCATCCGTCCGCGCGTACAGCAACGAGATGCCGGTGAGGATGAACACGCCGGCCACCGTCGTCGTCGCGCCGAAGGTGAGCGCGCCCTGCGAGGGCTGGTCCTGGGCGGTCAGGTAGCCGGTCAGCGCGTAGGCCGTCGTGCTCGTCAGCTCGAAGAAGATGAACAGCGAGAACAGGTCGCCGGTGACCGAAAAGCCGACCAGCCCCGCCAGCAGCAGCAACATCAGCGCGTGGAACGCCGGCCCGCTGACCGTGAAGTGATGCCACGAGTAGACGAGGACGAGCGTCATCAGCACGGCGGACAGCAGGGCCATCGCTGCACCCAGCGGGTCGACCGCCAGCACGATGCCGACGCTGAATCCCTGCCCCGGCGGACCGGTGGGGGTCCAGTTGCCCAGCCAGGTCACGACGCGTGAGCTGGGTGAGTCCTGCACCTCGAGGAGAAGCAGCAGCGTCAGCACCGTTGTCGCGAGCGCCGCGGCGAGGGCACCGATATCCAGCAGCACCCGCGGGATCCACCGACCGATACCGGTGAGGATGGCTCCCGCGCCGAGTGGGACGACGATCGCCGCGACCGTGACGACCATGCTCAGCCGCCGAGTTCGGTCAGCGCGTCCGGATCGCGGCTGCCCGAACTCTGGTGCACCTTGACGGCGAGGGCCAGCAGCAGCGACAGGACCGTGGCCCCGACGACGACGTCGGTGAGGCACAGCGCCTGGACGATGGGGTCGACCGTGCGGGTACCGGGATCGACGTCCGCGAACACCGGCGCGCTGCCACCACGCCGCCAGCCGATGCCCAGCAGCAGCACGTACGTGCCGGACTGGGCCACGGATAGAGCCACGATGGTGCGGATGAGGTCGCGGCTGATCACGGCTCCGGCAAGCCCGGCGAGGAGCAGGAAGGCCGCGACCAGGTACGGGAGGATGGTCACGTGCCCGCTCCCGAGCTGGAGGCGCTCGACTGCGAGCCGAGTGCCTGCTCGAGGAACTCGCCGAGCAGCAGGATCATGCCGCTTCCCACCTCGATGCCGATCGCGACGCTCAGCAGATCGACGGTGCCGGCGGAGAACAGCGTGTTGAACGTGCCGAGCGGCAGGGTGTTCTGCAGGAACGCGCCGCCCATGGCGACGCCGACCAGTCCCACCACGATGTAGCCGAACGCTCCGACGACGTCGTCCACGTCCACCAACGGAAGGGGCCGGACGCGGCGCAGCGCCTTGTAGTCGCCGGCGAGGAACAGCAGATGGATGCCGGTCGCGAGGATGACCCCGCCCTGGAATCCACCGCCGATGGACAGGTGGCCGGTGGCCACGACGTAGAAGCCGACCAGCACCACCACCGGGAGCAGCAGCACGCCGAGTGCGCGCACCGCGTCCAACGGCTCCGGGGCGTCGGACACCTCCACCTGCTTGTCGCCGGGGGTGGGGCGCAGCAGCACGATTGCACCGAGCACCGAGGCGAAGAGCAGGAACTCCTCCCCGAGGGTGTCGAAGCCGCGCTGGTCGAAGTTGATCGAGGAGATGACGTTGGGGGTGTTCTGGCGTTGGACCGAGATCTGGCTCGCCGCGTCTCCGTAGGGGTGGGACTCGCGGCCGCTGGGCGGCGCGGCCAGCAGCGCCGCGACGAGCAGGGCTCCGAACCCCAGCAAACCGACGACCAGCAGCCCGGTCCGCACCTGACGGGTCATTCCGGATCCGTCGGGTCGCGGTCGGCAGCCTCGCTGCCGGCCTCCTGCAACCGGGGGCGGGTGTTGCCGGCCGGCTCCATCCGGCTGCGGGTCTTGGCCAGGGCCAGCAGCACCATCAGCGGTACGACCGCGGCACCGACGCCGAGCTGCGCCAGCGCCACGTCCGGCGCCCCGAACGCGGCGAACGCGACGGTGAGTACCAGTCCGTGCACGCTGAGCACGACCGCCTGCGCCAGGGGCGACTTCGTCGCGAGCACGACGGCGCCACTGCAGGCGACCAGTACCAGGACCACGGCGAGCAGGAGGGTCACGGCGCCGTCCGCTCATCCTGCGCGAGGACGAACTCCGGCGGCGGGTCATCGCTGTTCAGAGCGGTGCGCGAGGTGACCGTGGCGGCGACGGGGCCGGTGACGAGCAGGATGAGCGCGGTGATCAACACCTTCCCGGCGCTGCGGCCGATGCCTTCGTCGACGGCGATACCGAGGCAGACCAGCGGCGCCCCTAGCGTCCCGGCCGGGGCGAGGCCGTGCAGCTGTGCGGGCAGCCCCGGTAGCCGGAGCACGGCGACGCAGCTGATCAGGACCGTCACGGTCCCGAGCGTCAGCAGCACGGCGACGACGACCCCCCGGATGCTGTCCAGCGGTGCGGTCACGGCAGCCGCTGGACGAAGCGGAGGAAGACCAAGGAACCGGCGAACGACAGCAGGGACAGCACCAGCCCGAGGTCGAGGTAGATCGAGCGACTGATGCCGTCGGCGATGAGCAACAGCACCAACGCGACGACCGTGCCGGCGAGCTGCAGGCCGACGAGTCGGGACAGCACGCTCCCGACGGCGGTGCGGGCCAGGCACAGCGGTAGGCCGACGGCGGTCAGCACGATCGCCGCAACCACGGCGGCGTTCACCGGGCGACCTCGGCCGACAGCTTCTGGTCGGAGCCCGGGAGCTCGTGCAGGAGCAGGCGGTCCTCGTGCACGTTGACCACGTAGCTGCCGGGGGCGAGTCCCAGGACGATGACAGCGAGGGCCCGCCGTCCGGCGGCTTGTCGCGGTCCCTCCCGCGGCAGCCGGACCTCGCGCAGGCTGCCGCCGGCACGCACGGAAGCCGGCTGGAACAGCAGGCGGGTCAGACGCAGCGTGTCGGTGACGGTGCTCGGGATCGCCGGCAGGAACCACCGCAGCCACCGCGGGTCGATCGCGTAGCGCTGCTCGAGCGTGGCGTGGGCGAGCAGGGCTGCGAGCGCGGCAACCGCAGCGCAGGCGAGTCCGGTGACGACGTAGGCGACATCGGTACTGCTGACCAGCTCCAGCCAGAGGACGAAGAGCAGCACCCACCAGATTCCGAACCGGCGGGCGGCATGCACAGGCGCACTGTCGCAACCGTGCCCGACCAGTGCGAGGCGACGCGCCGCGCCCGGCGCCAGCAGGTCGGCGGGACCTCAGCGGTCAGGCGGTTGACTCGCGCCGATGCGGTGCGCCGCTACGCCTCGTCACCTTCTGCTGGGCCGCCGGGGAACTCGCATTGTGCTGGAGGATGCCGTACTCGTGGACCTTCCGGTAGATCGTCGCCCGGGACATGCCGAGGGCGCGGGCCGCCTCAGCCTTGTTGTCGCGTGCGTCGAGCAGGCTCCGGACGATGGCGTCGCGCTCGATCGCCTCGATCGGGCTGAGCGTCCGACGGCTGACGGTGAGGATTTCCGGCGGCAGGTCGTCGACGCCGATGACGCCGCTGCGCCGCTGTTTCAGCACGGTCCGCAGCACCTGCAGCAGCTGTTCGGCGTTACCCGGCCAGGTGTTCCGGGCCAGCACCTGCTGCACCTCCAGCGAGCACGCGAGCCGGCCGCTGTAGCCGAGCCGGGCCAGGAAGAAATCGACCAGCCGGGGCACGTCCTCGGCGTGGTGCCGCAGTGGGGGCACCTGTACGGAGCGGGGGAACGTGTCCAGGAGTCGCAGCAGTTCCGGTGACTTGGTCGTCGTGCCGACGGTGATCGCGACCCAGGCGGAGCGTGGCCGCTCCACGGCGCGGGTTCGCTGCAGGACGGCGGTGAGGGTCCGCAGACGCACGCCGTCCAATCGGTCAACGTGGCGGAGGAGCAGCGTGCCGTCGCCGTCGAGAGCTGAGGTGATGTCGTCCATCCAGTGCGGTCCGGACGCGACCGCGAGGTCCACGTCGACCAGCCGACGCGTCGCCCGCCGGCGATGGTGCACGGCCCGGAGCAGCGAGTGCTTCCCGACGCCCGGCTCGCCCTCCACGGCGAGCCACACGTCGTCCGCGCAGACCACCTCGGACTCGTCGCACGCTCGCCGCCACGATGCGCCGGCGCCGATCAGCCCCGGCAGCAGCATGTGCGACGCCGATCCACCCCCCTCGTTGCCGAGGGCGCTGACGTCGACGAGCCGGACCTGCCCAAGCAACCCGACCACACCGTCACGACCGTTGACCGGCCGGGTCGACAGCCGGGCCCGCTGGCCGGACGGCAGGTCGACGAGCGACGTCCGGCGGGTGGCGAAGGAGCTGTCGGCCGCCTGCCGGAGCAGCACGTCCTGGTCGGCCGGGGCGAGCACCGCGCGTGCGTAGTCATTGATCATCACGACATTGTTGTTGAGCGCGAAGACCGCGCCTGAGCTGCGGTGGCAGGTCCGGAGATACTCCTGCAGGAGTTCGATCTCGCGCATGCTCGTGTCTGCAAGCAGCGCCTGGCGGATCTGCTCGGTGGTCGTCTTGGCGAGGGTCCCGAGCAGCGGGCCGGCGTCCTTGCGCCAGCACGTCAGGTCGAGTGCTCCGACGGTGACGCCGGAGATCGGGTGGCAGATCGGGACGCCGGCGCAGGCGAGGTCCTCGAGCCGCTCGGCGTAGTGCTCGTGTCCGAACACGTGCATCGGCCGCCCGCCCTCCAGCGCGGTCCCGATGCCGTTGGTCCCGACGAATTCCTCGGCGTAGCTGAAGCCGGGAGCCAGACGGACCCGGTCGAGGTGCCGTTCGAGTTCGGCGTCGGCGGTCAGGCGGGAAAGCACCAGCCCGGACGCGTCGGTCAGCACGATGCTGATCGGCTGCCCGTCGAGTTGCTCGGCCAACGACCGCAGCACCGGCTCCGCGCTGCGGGCCAGCGGGATGTCGATGTCCGGGTCGCGAATGTAGGGCAGCTCGATCCGGTCCGCCGCTACCTCGTAGCGGCGGGACCGTGACCAGGACGCGAGGATGGCGTCGCGCACCCCGCCCGGGTTCACCGGTTCGTCGGTGAGGAACCGCACGCGGTTCTCGGCGACGCCGCCACCCCGCCGTGGGTCGGGACGCGTGCCGTAGCGGCCGAGCGGCATGGCGCCCTCCAATTCTCGAGGAGCGCCGGCGCGGGTTCGGACGCCTCGAGCGTCCGACTCTCGAGGCTCGGCTCTCCCGAGGAGTCTGGCCCACGTGGACTACGAAGGCGGATCCGGGGTGAAGGGCGCAGACCGGTGGCCGCTGCGGCACGGACCGCCTGCGACCGCCACTTCCGGCTGCCCTTCCGGAATATTGACGGGACGAGCATCACCCGGCGGGCAGGCCGGACGCAAGAGGGACGGCAGCGGGCTGTCCAACCGCTTCGCGGGCCGGAGTTGTCGAACCCGAATTGTCGGACCCCCGCACGCAGCGTTACGGTCGCCACCTCCCTGGAGGTGACCATGACGCATCCGAGCCGTTCGGACGACCCTGGCGATGCTGGCACTGCCGAGACGTTCAACCCGTGGAGCATTGTCCACCTGGTCTTCTCCCATCTCGCGGAGCACGGGCTGCACCCCGTCCTCGGTGATGCGGGGGACCCCGGCGCGCCGGCCGCCGAGCTGCTGCGTGCGCTCGGGATCCTGCCGGCGGCCGAGGGCAACCGTCAGGTGATGCGGGACGTGCACGCGCACCTCGACGTCATTCGAACCGCCGTGCTCGGCGAGCCCTGAGCCTCCCGCTGGACCGGCAATTGTGACGGGCGTCTCAGACTGAGACCGAACACCTGTCGGACGGGGGGTTGTATCCGGCTCAAGCCGCCAGCACCCGAGGACAGGAGTGGCAGATGAGTCGTCAGAGTGTGGCGAAGGCACACGAGAAGATCCAGGAGCTTGCCTGGGAGCCGCTGTACCACGAGCCGGTCTCCCAGTACGGCACCGACTACACGTTCGCGAAGGCGCAGAAGAAGGACCCGCTGAAGCAGGTCCTCCGGTCCTACTTCCCGATGCAGGAGGAGAAGGACCACCGCGTCTACGGCGCCCAGGACGGGGCGATCCGCGGGAACATGTTCCGCCAGGTCCAGGAGCGCTGGCTGGAGTGGCAGAAGCTGTTCCTGTCGATCATCCCGTTGCCGGAGATCTCCGCCGCCCGCGCGATGCCTTTGCTGTTCCGCAACGTGCCGAACCCGCAGCTGCACAACGGTCAGGCCATTCAGATGATCGACGAGGTACGGCACTCGACGATCCAGCAAAACCTGAAGCGCCTGTACATGAACAACTACATCGACCCGGCCGGCTTCAACAGCTCGCTCCGGAACTTCCAGAACGACTACTGCGGCACCATCGGCCGGCAGTTCGCCGAGGGGTTCATCACCGGCGATGCCATCACGGCGGCCAGCATCTACCTGACGATCGTCGCCGAGACGGCCTTCACGAACACGCTGTTCGTGGCCATGCCGGCCGAGGCAGCCGCCAACGGCGACTACCTGCTGCCGACGGTCTTCCACTCGGTGCAGTCCGACGAGTCGCGGCACATCAGCAACGGCTACGCCACCCTGCTGATGGCACTCGCCGACGAGGGCAACCACCAGCTGCTTGCCCGCGACCTGCGCTACGCCTGGTGGAACAACCACCGGGTCGTGGACGCCGCGATCGGCACCTTCATCGAGTACGGCACGAAGGACCGTCGGAAGGATCGCGAGAGCTACGCGGAGATGTGGCGTCGGTGGATCTACGACGACTACTACCGCAGCTACCTCGTCCCGCTCGAGAAGTACGGGCTCGAGATCCCGCACGACCTCATCGAGGAGTCCTGGAACCAGATCTGGAACAAGGGCTACGTGCACGAGGTCGCGCAGTTCTTCTGTACCGGGTGGCTGGCCAACTACTGGCGGATGGACCCGATGACGGACAAGGACTTCGAGTGGTTCGAGTACAAGTACCCGGGCTGGTACGACAAGTACGGCGCGTGGTGGGAGAACTACAACCGCCTGTCGACCCCGAACGGCCACCACCCGATCGTGGCCGAGGACGTCGAGTACCAGTACCCGCAGCGGTGCTGGACGTGCATGGTGCCCTGCCTGGTCCGTGAGGACATGGTCATGGCGGACATCGACGGGGTCACCCGGACGTACTGCCACGAGGTCTGCCGGTGGACCGACGTCGAGGCGTTCCGACCGACCTACCAGGGCCGGGACACCCCGAACATGGGTCAGCTCACCGGTCACCGCGAGTGGGAGACGCTCTACCACGGCTGGAACTGGGCCGACGTCGTGTCCGACATGGGCTACGTGCGCGACGACGGCCACACGCTGGTCGCCCAGCCGCACCTCAACCTGGACCCGAAGAAGATGTGGAACCTCGACCACCTTCGCCGGATGCCGCCGCTCCAGAGCCCGAACGTGCTGCTCAACGAGATGTCCAAGGACGAGCAGCAGGCCTTCCACGCCAACTATGTGAAGGGGGGCCCAGCCGGCCGACCGGCCCCGGCGAGCGCCTGACTCCCTCGGGCGCGCGGGGGCCCGAGCAGGAGGAGGGTCGGAAACGGCCCTCCTCCTGCCCGTCGGTCCCTGGCACGACAGCCGTGGGCATTCCGCTCCACCGGCATCAGAGTTCGACATATGGATCAGAACGGGGTGGCGGATGGCGGAGAAGCACGTCGTGCGCTTCGAGCCCGTCGGCATCGACATCGAGGTCGGCGAGGACCAGACCATCCTGCGGGCCGCCGGGGAGCAGGGCATCCTGCTGCCGCACGGTTGCAAGGAGGGGCAGTGCGCCTCCTGCAAGTCGTTCGTCCTCGACGGCGAGGACATCGAGCTGGAGAAGTATTCGACCTTCGCCCTGCCCGATTTCGAGCTGGAGGAGGGCTACACCCTGCTCTGCCGGGCGCACCCGTACGAGGACCTGACCGTCGAGCTCCTCAACTACGACGAGGACATGATCCGCTCGGGCCTGCCGATCGAGACCAGGCAGGCCGAGGTGGTCTCGAACGACCCGGTCACGCACGACATGCGCCATCTCGTCCTGCGACTCGTGGAGCCGACCGAGCTGCGGTTCTTCCCCGGGCAGTACGTCGACATCGCGGTGCCGGACACCGAGGAGACCCGGTCGTTCTCGATGGCGAACACCACGTGCAAGGACGGCGGGCAGATCGAGTTCGTCATCCGGGTCTACCCGGGCGGCCTGTTCTCCGAGTTCCTCGCGAACAAGCTCGCCATCGGCGACCACCTCGAGATCACCGGGCCGTTCGGGGCCTTCATGCTCCGGGAAGCCGAATCGGAGCTGATCTTCCTCGGCGGCGGCGCGGGTATGGCGCCGATTCTGTCGCTGCTGCGCTCGATGTCCGAGCGCGAGCTGCCGCGCAAGGCGACGTTCTACTACGGCGCGCGCACCCGGCACGACCTCTGCTTCGACAAGGAACTCCGCGCGCTCGAGGAGTCGCTGCCGGGCTTCCGTTACATCCCCGCGTTGTCCGAGGCCGACCCGGCGGACGACGAGTGGGACGGCGAGGTCGGGATGATCACCGACGTCGTCAAGCGGCTCGAAGGCGACCTCGCCGGCCGGCACGCCTACGTCTGTGGGCCGCCTCCGATGGTCGAGGCCGCGGTGGCCGTTCTGTCCCAGTTGGGCGTCGAGGACAAGCGCATCTACTTCGACAAGTTCACGACCACCGGCGCTCCCGGGCCCTGAGCCTCCCGGTCCGCACCAGCACGTCCAGCACCTCCGGTACTGCACTTGAGCCACGACGAAAGGGAAGGCGTCCCATGACGACGACATCGGAGCGGAGCTCGGAAGCCCCGGAGCGGAGCTCCCCACGCCCAGAGTTCACGGACGCCGAAGCCGGGGCCAAGGTGTTCCCGGACTCGACGGCGCGCAACTACAACTACTTCATCCCGGCGAAGCGCAAGCAGTCGCACTACGAGGACGTGACGGTCGAGGTCCAGCCGGACCCGCGGCACTACCTGAGCCAAGGCTGGCTCTACAGCTTCTCGGACGGCCGGGGTGGCTATCCGTTGGAGTGGACCGCGCTCAAGGCGTGGGGCAGCGACCGACCGGTACCCGAGCGGTTCCCCGGCTCCGGCGGCAAGGGCTACGACTGGCCGGCACACGGCTGGCACGAGTTCCGCGACCCGAACGAAGAGTGGGAACTCACGATGTTCCGCTACAACGCCAACGTGGTGCGGCAGATCACCGCCAACGTTGACGCGGCGCGGGAGACCAAGGCGTTCGAGCAGTGGAACCCGAACTGGGTCCGGTTCGTGGAGAACCACATCGGCGCGTGGATGCACGTCGAGCACGGGCTGGGGCTGTATCTGTTCGCCAACGCCCAGCGGCGCGCACCCACCAACATGCACAACAACGCGATCGCGGTGAACTCGATGCACCGGATCCGCTTCGCGCAGGACCTCGCGCTGTACAACCTCACCCTCACCGAAGAGGTGCCGGATTTCGACGGGGCCGCCCACGTCGAGGCCTGGAACTCCGACCCGGCGTGGCAGGGCGTCCGTGAAGTTGTCGAGCAGTTGACGGCGATCGACGACTGGTGCGAGGCGATCTTCGCCGCCAACATCGTCTTCGAACCGCTGGTCGGCGAGCTGTTCCGCAGCCAGCTGGTGCAGCAGGCCGCACCGACGAACGGCGACTTCGTGACCCCGAGCGTCGTCGGGGCGGGGGAGCACGACTACGCGATGCGCGACCTGCGCTACACGAAGGCGATGTTCTCGCTGCTGACGGAGGACCGGGAGTTCGCCGACCACAACAAGGCGATCATCAATTCGTGGCTCACGACCTGGGTGCCGCGCTGTATCGCGGCGGCCCGCAAGCTGCAGCCGCTCTGGTCGCAGCCGGATGCGAAACCGCCGCGGTTCGAGGACTGCATGGACCGCGTCAAGAACCGCTTCACCGGGATCCTCGCCGATCTCGATCTGCCGACCCCGAAGGAGATTGCGCAGTGACCACCACCCAGCGGACCGGGGCCGACCTCAAGGCGAAGCTCAACGACAGCCCCTTCAAGTCCGACAACACCGCCTCGAACAAGTGCGGCGTGACCTTGATGAACAACCAGGTCGGTCGGGTCGTGGCTGAGGTGATGAGCAAGCAACCGGGCGTCGTCGTCACGGAGCTTCCGTCCATGATCCGCG
Organism: Frankiaceae bacterium; assembly: GCA_035468175.1. Lineage (GTDB taxonomy): Bacteria > Actinomycetota > Actinomycetes > Frankiales > Frankiaceae > JAVEDQ01. The sequence goes on from DATITC010000045.1 coordinate 39,372, forward strand.
TCGATGCGAGCGACCGGATGGACTTCGTCTACGACGAGATCTCCGAGGCACTCGGCGAGGAGGAGGGCTACTTCGACAACGCCGAGTTCGAGGAGAACATGTCGACCCACTACGGCCGGATGATCCACGAGGACGACCGGACGATCATGTTCGCCAATCCGGAAGAGGCGGCCGAATACCTCGGTTTCGACCTTGTCGCCAGCACCAAGTAACGCCCTACCCCACGACTTTCCAGGAGGAATACGTGTACGAAAAGGACGGCGAAAAGTACTTCATCGTTGACAGCCACATGCACTACTGGGACGCCAGCCCGCAGAACTGGGTGGCCGGCCAGGAGAACTTCGCCAAGGGCTGGATCGAGTGTTTCCACGCATATCAGTCCCTCGGCCCGCCGGAGACCCACTGGTCGATCGAGCACTTCCAGAAGTACTCGGAAGACGACCTGATGAGCGACGTCTTCGACAAGGGTCACGTCGACAAGGCGATCTTCCAGCCGACCTACCTGAACTCGTGGTACTCGGAAGGCTTCAACACCACCGAGAAGAACGGTGCGCTGGCCGAGAAGCATCCGGATAAGTTCATCGTCAACACCCGCTTCGACCCGCGGGACGGGGACGCCGGCTTCAAGAAGCTCAAGGAGAACATCGCTCGGTGGGGCTCCAAGGGGGTCAAGCTCTACACCGCCGAGTGGTACGGCGACTCCCGTGGCTGGACGTTGAAGGACCCCGAGGCGTACCGGTACCTCGAGAAGGCCCAATCGCTCGGGATCAAGAACGTCCACGTCCACAAGGGGCCGACGATCTGGCCGTTGGACAAGGATGCGTTCGACGTCTCTGACGTGGACCACGCGGCCACCGATTTCCCGGAGCTCAACTTCATCGTCGAGCACGTCGGGCTGCCTCGCATCGAGGACTTCTGCTTCATGGCGACGCAGGAGCCCAACGTGTACGCGGGGCTATCGGTGGTCATCGGCGCCCTGATGTACGCCCGCCCGAAGTTCTTCGCCAAGGTGATGGGTGAGCTGCTGTTCTGGGTCGGCGAGGACAAGATGACGTTCGGCAGCGACTACGGGATCTGGGAGCCGAAGTGGCAGGTCGAGGGCTTCGTCGACTGGGATTACCCGAGTGACGAGTTCTCCGACTACCCGCGGGTGAACACCGACACGAAGAAGAAGATCCTCGGCCTGAACGCGGCGAGGCTCTACGACATCGAGGTGCCGGCCGAGTGCCGGCTCTCCTCCGATGCCGGCGTGCCGGCGGCTCGGGACGACGCCGCCCTGGTGTCCGAAGGGTCTCCCGCCAAGGCGGCCGTGTGACCGCTTCCGGGCTGGACACTCCCGGGCCGTTGGCCCGGACGTTGTTCGCCGCGCTGGAGACGGTGCGCGACCCCGAACTCGACGAGCCGGTCACTCGCCTCGGGTTCGTCGCGTCGTGCAGCGTCTCCGGCGGGGCCGAGGATCGGACCGTCGAGGTGCATCTGCGCCTGCCGACGTACTTCTGCGCGCCGAACTTCGCGTTCCTCATGGTCGCGGACGCCTACGACGCGGTCGCCGCCGTCCCCGGGATTGCCCGTGCGGTCGTGCTGCTCGACGACCACTTCGCCTCCGACGCGATCAACGCCGGTGTCGCCGCGCGCAGCGGCTTCGCCTCGTCGTTCGAGGGCGAGGCGCTCGGCGAGCTGGACGAGCTCCGGACCGACTTCGTCCGCAAGGCGGTGATGGCCGGGACCGACCGGGTCTGCCGTCCACTCCTCGCCGAGGGACGGGGACCGGAGGAGCTCGGTGCGCTGCGGCTCGGCGATGTCGCGGACTCACCCGATCTCGCCCACCTCCGGGCCCGGCGGCAGGAGCTGGGGCTGCCGGCCTCCGACGACGCTCCGCTGCTTGTCGATCCCCTCACGGGGGCGGCGGTCGGGATCGACGCCCTGCCGCTACACCTGCGTAAGGCGCGGCTGACCGGCGTCAACCAGGAGGCAAACAGTGGTGTGTGCCGCGGCATGCTCGCCGCGCGCTACCCCGACCGCGCTGATCGCGCTGACCACGCTGACCACACAGCCGCGGTCGGGTCCACCGCATTGCCCCAGCTGTAATCCCCGCGGCTCCACGGCATCTGTAATCCCCGCGGCTCCGCCGCATCCAGCACCGTCCGTCGTTCAAGGGAGAACCGATGGCAAAAGAACTACGATTCGGTGAGGACGCGCGCTACCAGCTGCTCGTCGGCGTCGACAAGCTCGCGGAGGCGGTGAAGTCCACGCTGGGGCCCAAGGGCCGCAACGTCATCATCGAGAAGATCACCGGTTCGCCCGTGGTTACGAACGACGGCGTCACGATCGCCCGCGAGATCCACCTGCCCGACCAGTTCGAGAACATGGGCGCCCAGCTGGTCAAGGAAGCGGCGATCAAGACCAACGACATCGTCGGCGACGGCACCACCACCGCGACGGTGATCGCCCAGGCGATCATCCGCGAGGGCATGAAGGCGATCGGGGCCGGTGGCAACCCGGTCGTGGTCAAGCGCGGCATCGACCTCGCCGTCGGCCGATTGGTGGAGCGGTTGCAGGAGGTGGCCCACCCGGTGCAGACCGAGGCCGACTACGCCCGCGTCGCCGCCATCTCGGCCAACGACGACGACGCCGTCGGAGCCGTCCTGGCCCGCGCGCTGTTCACCGTCGGCGACGGCGGGATCGTCACGGTCGAGGACTCCCCGGTCCACGGCATGACCGTCGAATTCATCGAGGGCTTCGAGTACGACAACGGCTACATCTCGCCGTACATGGTGACCAACCCGGCGGCGCTCGAGGCCGTCATCGACGACCCGTACATCCTGCTGTGCTCCGAGAAGATCACCAAGGTGCAGCAGGTGATGCCGCTGCTCGACAAGGTGATGCGAGACCCGAAGCCGCTCGTGATCATCGCTGAGAACATCGAGGGCTCGGCGCTGTCGATGCTGGTGCAGAACCACATCAACGGCATCTTCACCTGTGTCGCCACCCGTGCCCCCGGTTTCGGCGACCGTCGCCTGCGCAAGCTCGAGGACATCGCCACCATCACCGGCGGCGAGGTGCTGTCCAAGCACTCCGGCTTCACGCTCGAGACGATGCAGCTCGCCCAGCTCGGCCGGGCGGCGCAGGTCCGGGTCACCGCGGACCGAACCGCAATCATCGGTGGTGCCGGGTCGACCGAGGACATCGAGTTCCGGGCCGCGCAGCTGCGCTCCGAGCTGAAGCGGGCGACGTTCGGGATCGACGAGGACGTGCTGAACGAGCGCATCGGGGCCCTCACCGGCAAGGTCGCGATCATCCGGGTGGGCGCGCCCACCAACGCCGAACTCGCCGAACTGCAGCACCGGGTCGAGGACGCGCTGTCGGCGACCCGCGCCGCGATGGCCGAGGGCATCGTCGCCGGTGGGGGAGTGGCTCTGCTGCACGCTGCGCCGGTGCTCGACGAGCTGGAGGTCAAGGACGACTACGCGATCGGCGTGGACATCGTCCGCCGGGCCCTGCCCGAACCGACCTTCCTCATCGCCGCGAACGCCGGCTATGAGGGCCGCGACATCACGAGCCAGGTGGCCGAGATGGGGGTGGACGAGGGATTCGACGCCCTCGAGGGGCAGTTCGGGAACATGATCGACATGGGAATCATCGATCCGCTCCGGGTCTGCCGGTCCGCCCTGCAGAACGGTGCCTCCGTCGCTGGACTGCTGCTCACCACGAACACGCTCATCGCTGAGGAACAGACGCCCTGGGGCGGCAGCAGAGCGCTGATGACAGAGTTCGGTCAGCTCGACGAAGGACTGCACCAGCCGTCGCCGGACGCGAGCACCCCACAGTCACTCGGCCTCGGCCCGTCCGTCGGTTGATCGGCGAGCGGAGCGGTTGCCACTCAGAGGCAGGTATATGGACCGACCCGAGGACACGGTCGGGCCGACGGTCATCCCGACCGCTGCCGCCGGCCTCGCCGACGAGGACGGCCGTGGCCTGCAGCTGCTGCGGGCCAGGGGCCGGATCCGTGGTGTCATCGCGCTGCTCGGGCCGGCGTTCGTCGCCGCGGTCGCCTACGTCGACCCCGGCAACTTCGCGACCAATCTGTCGGCGGGGGCGAAGTTCGGCTACACGCTGATCTGGGTCATCGTCCTCGCGAACGTGATGGCGATGCTGGTCCAGTACCTCTCCGCCAAGGTCGGTGTCGCCACCGGCAAGGACCTGCCGGAACTCTGCCGCGACCACCTGCCGCGGCGGGTGTCCCGGATGCTCTGGGTGCAGGCCGAATGCGTGGCGATGGCGACGGATCTCGCCGAGTTCGTCGGTGCGGCGGTCGGGTTGAACCTCGTGTTCGGCATCCCGCTGTTTCCGGCGGGGCTGCTTACCGCCGTGGTTGCGTTCGGCATCCTCGCGCTCGAGCAGCGGGGCTACCGGCACTTCGAGCTGGCCATCGCCGCGCTGCTGTTCCTCGTGCTCTGCGGTTTCGCCTACGACCTGCTGCGGGTCGGCGCCGACGCCGGACAGGCCACCGCCGGGTTGCTGCCGTCCTTCGCCGGGGGGAACAGCGTGCTGCTGGCGACCGGCATCGTCGGCGCAACCCTGATGCCGCACGTCGTGTACCTGCACTCCGCGCTCACCAAGTCTCGGGTCAGCTGCCGAGACGACGCGGAACGGTTCGAGCTGCTGCGGTTCACCCGGCTCGACGTCCTGATCGGCCTGTCCGCGGCGGGGGTCATCAACGCGGCGATGCTCATGCTGTCGGCGTCGCTGTTCTCCTCCGGCGGGAGGCTCGGGGACGGCGCTCTCGGAAATGGGGATCCCATCGAGGCGACCTACTCGCGCCTCGGCACCGTCATCGGCGGCAGCGCCGCCCTCGCCTTCGGCGTGGCACTGCTGGCGTCCGGGCTCGCGTCGTCCAGCGTCGGCACCTACGCCGGACAGGTCGTCATGCAGGGGTTTCTGCGACGGAGCATCCCACTGTTCCTCCGCCGGGCCGTGACGATGGCGCCCGCGCTCCTGGTCCTCGGGCTCGGCCTTCCGGCTACCGACAGCCTCGTGATCAGCCAGGTCGTGCTGTCCTTCGGCATTCCGTTCGCGCTGGTCCCGCTGGCGCTGATCACCCGGCGGGCCGACGTGATGGGCGTGTTCGTCAACCGACCGCTCACCAGCGCCGCGCTCACCGTCATCACCGTCACCATCGCCAGCCTGAACGCCTACCTCATCCTGCAGTTGTTCGTGTCCTAAAAGGAGCTGTCCTATGACCAACGAGTCCCCGCCGCGTCCGACCGAGGTCCGCCAGCTGCTGACGCCCGCGGCCTTCGCCCTGGCCGATCTGGCCGCGGTCTTCGAGCACCTGCAGACCGTGCTGCGCAGCTGCGAGCGCTTGATGGCGACGCTGGCGAGCTCACCCGGCAATGAGCCGGACGACCTCGCGCTCGAGGCCTACTGGATGACGGCCGTGCTCTCCTACCAGCGGTGCTTCACCGCCGGGGAGCGCGGCCCGGTGCTCACCCCGGACGACGTCACGGCGACCGGTCTGCCGGGTGACGTGCTCGGCTGGCACCGCACGCTCGGGCAGGTGCAGGCCCGCTACGTCGACCTGGCCGCGAGCCCGCGGGAGACGTTCTCGGTCGGGGTGGTGCGCGACGACGAGGGGAAGGCCACCGGGGTGGCTGTCACCTCGGCGCGGCACGCGATGGTCGACGAGGTGACGGTGCGCCAGACCGGAGCCGTCGCGTTCGAGCTCAGCCGGATGGTCGACGCCCGCATCGCCGAGCTCCAGCAGAAGGTCTTCGCCGGGGCCGGTGCCCTCACGTCGGCGGAGCTCGACGGGCTACCGCTGCTCGACGTCGCCGACGCCTGACCCGTCGCGTGTTCGACCCCGCGCCGACGTCCGTCCCTCGGGGATAGTGGAGCCGTGCCACCCGGCTGTCCCTGCGGTCTGCCGCAGCCCTACGACGCCTGCTGCGGGCGCTACCACCGCGGCGAGCCCGCCCCGACCGCCGAGCGGCTGATGCGGGCGCGGTACAGCGCCTTCGCTCTCGGCTCGAACTCCGCTGAGTCTTTCCTCCTCGACACCTGGCATCCGTCGACCCGGCCCGCCTCGGCGGAGTTCGAGCCGAGGCGGACGTGGACGGGGCTGCGCGTGCTCGCCACCAGCGGCGGCGGGCTGTTCGACGCCGAGGGCACGGTCGCGTTCGAGGCCTCCTTCCGGGAAGGCAGGCGGGACGGGACCCAGTCCGAGCACAGTCGATTCGTCCGCGAGGACGGTCGATGGGTCTACCTGGGCCCGTTCGAGCTGCGGGTGTCCCGGGACGGGACCGCCCACTGACCGCGGACGCTATTGAGGGATGGCTAGCGTGCACCGCATGGCTACCTCGATTCCCTCTCCGTCCCTGCTCGCCGCCGCCGGCCTGGTCGGTGGCTTTGCCGCCGCTCGGTACACCAAGCGCCGGGAACTGGGTGGAGCCGTATTCGCGGTGGCCGGCGCGGTGAGTGGTCGGGAGTGGGCTCGCCAGGCCGGTCCGGTTCCCGCGGCGGTGCTCGGCGCGGTCTACACGCTGGCGATGGGTGGTTCGCACCCGTTGGCGAAGCAGGTGGGGCCGTGGCCGTCAGTGCTGCTGGTCACGGCCGCAACGGTGGTCGCCTCCGAGGTGGTTCTCCGGCGTAGCCGCTGACGGAACGGTCGTCGGACCACGCACAAGCTGAGGCTGCGGCTATATGCCGAGCGGCTTCGTGGAGCGCGGGAAGACGGCGAGCGTGTCCGGCCGATACATCAGGTAGATGACGACAGCCGGAAGGATCATGCCGAGGACGGTGCTGCCGCTTCCTCGCGTGATCAGCAGCAAGCTGAACAGGATGCTGACCGCACTCAGCACGATTGCCGCCGTGCGCGCCCACGGCACGAGTTTGCGCAGCTGCAGTCCCAGATAGATCTCGAAACCGCCAAGCACCAGGTAGACGATCGCGAGCACGGCGAAAAACGCGCCAAGGCCGGTGATCGTGAACAGCAGCAACGCACCCAGCAGCGTGAACCCGCCCGAGACGAACAGCAGGATGCTGGAGATGTTCACCGGCGAGGGGAGCGCCCCGGGCGAGCCGGAGCCGCCGTACCCCTGCTGGGCGAACGGCTGCTGACCGTAGCCCTGCTGTCCGTAACCCGGCTGGCCCTGCTGGGGCTGGCCCTGCTGGGGCTGGCCGTAGCCCTGCTGTCCGTAGCCCGGCTGGCCTTGCTGAGGCTGTCCCGAGCCCTGCTGGCCGTAACCCGATTGTCCCTGCTGGTAGGGGTTCTCCGACATCGTGTTTCGTCCTTCGTCTTGGGAGGCTGACAGCCGGCTCCCGGCGTCGCCTCGGCCCCTCGTCGCATGGGTGCGGCATAAATAGTTCAGCGCACATCTGCCGCTCATGTCGCCGTTCTCGATCAAATTCCTCAACACGTAACCCGGATGGCCCAAGACGAACCGGGCGAGCGCTGCTTTCACCCTGTCCCGGGACGTCCGAGCAGGCAGAACTCGTTGCCTTCGGGTCGGCGAGCACGACGAACCGACGTCATCGCCCTGCCCGACGTCGACGTGGGTTGCACCCAGGCCGAGCGGCCGCCGCAGCTCGTCCTCGTGGCCGAGACCGGAGGGGCTCACGTCGAGGTGGACCCGGTTCTTCACGGACTTCGACTCCGGGACGGGCAGGAAGTTGATGCGCGGGAAGGCGTCGGCACCGCCGGCCGCCGAGATCCAGGAGAACCCTCGCGGGGTCCTCGACCACCGACCAGCCGAGTACCTCAGCCCACCACCGAGCCCGCGGTTCCGGATCGTGGCAGTCGACGCTGATCTCGGTGAGCAGGCTTTCTATGGCGGTAGCTCATCGCGCCGACGGCGGTGACACGCGATGTCCTGACCCCTATCGACATTCGCCTGGTGGCTCGCGACCCTGGCCGCATCACATCCGTTCTGCGGCAAGAGGCGGGCAGCCCGAGAAGCCCCTGTGCATGCTGGCCACCGTCGGATCTCGCAGGGCATGGAATCGGCGACGCCGACCGCCGCGGTCACTGTCGGCTGAGTCGCTCGGCGAGCAGGACGCCGGCGGCGTGGACGACGAACACGGCGAGCAGGGCGTTGCCGAACGAGCCCAGGTACAGGTGCTTGACGATCTCGAACTCGCCCTCGCCGAGCAGCGCCACCAGCATGGCCGTGGCGGCGACGGACAGGAGGAGCAGCAGCACGGCCGCGATGCCGTCGGTCGAGCGGTCGGGCCGACGCCGCACGGCCCAGGCGGTTACGGCGGCGGCTAGCCAGAGCGCCGGCATGAGCAGCGCGGACGCCCCGCGCAGGCCCCGGCTGACGGTGCTGAACAGGCAGAGCTTGCACGCGTCGTAGACCGGCTCGGCACTGTCCGCCCTGGTCTCGGTGCCCAGCTGCGGGGATACGCCCGCGGGGATGAGCTCCATCGACGCGGTGGCGCCGCGATGCGCGAGCGCCAAGCCGCGACCGGGGTGTTCGAGGTAGAAGACGGCGATCCGCCGCGTCGTGACGCGGTCGAAGAAGTCGCCGAACGCCGGGTCCTTCGTCGCGTTACCCGGCAGGTAGATCGGTCGCCCGGCGTAGCGGACGAGCCGGGGATCGAGGCCTAGGGAACGGAGGTCCGCGGCCGGGTTCGCGCTGTGCCCCAGGACCTCGACGAACACCGCGTTGTATCGGTTGCTCTCGTCGAGGTGCGCCGGCTGGCTCCGGACGTAGCCGACGGCCGACACCACCAGGACGACGGAGGCGACCGCCGGTAGGAGGCGTCCGATCCACCGGCCGGAGCGGGGCCACCTGCATCGCCGTGCCAGCAGCACTGCGACGATCGGTAGGGCGAGCGGCGCGTGCTGCGACTTGTCTAGCACCAGCGCCAACCCCGCAACGGACGCGGCGACCAGCGCCCACGGCGACACCGTCGGCGCTCGCCACGCGTGCAGCACCGCGGCGACCAGGAACAGCAGTGCCAGCGACGACATCGGCTCTGTGAAGAACGAGTTCAGGTAGACGACGAAGCGGGTGTCGGTGACCACGACGATCAGCAGGACCGCCGTCACGGCGCGTGGAGCCAGCGGACCCGGAAGGGCGCGGACGACCAGCCAGACCGCCACGCCTAGCAGGACGGCGTGCGCGACCCCGAGCGCTCGGACATCCATCCCGGGGCCGAGGCCGAGGCCGATGATGACGCGGTGCACCAGGCGTGCAAATACCAGCTCGGTGGACCTGTACTGCTGCTCGCCGGACACTCCCGGCACGTACCGGAGCACCAGGTACTGCTTGGGTGCCTGCCCGGGTGGGAGGCGAGCCACGAGATGCAGCGGGCTGACCAGCCGCTTGTAGTCACCGTTGTCGGCGAGACCCAGGACTGGTCTGGTCAGCAACTGCAGCAGAGCCGAGGTGGTGGCGAGCAGACCGGCCAACGGCCCGAGGCCCGGCTTACGCGCGGTCCGCCCCGCCTGGTCCCGGGATCGTAGAGCCGAGGAGTACCGCCATGATGAGAAGCTCGGGCGCGGCACCGGCGCGGCTGCGAAGTTGAGGTTCGACGGCGGAGGTTCGATGACGACGACGGTACGGCGGCTCTACCCGGCGGACCTCCCACGCAGCCCGGTGTTCTCACCGGGGGTGTCGGTCGAGACGTCGGAGGTGCGGACGGTCTACGTCGGGGGTCAGAACGGGCTCGGGGCCGATCGCATCGTCCCGGACGACGTGGCCGAGCAGACCCGGCTGGCGCTGCACAACGTTCGCGTCGTGCTGATCGAAGCGGGCGCCGAGCCGCAGCACGTCATCTCCTGGACGATCCTGCTCGCGCAGCAGGCGTCGTTGGAGGACGCGTTCGGCGCCTTCGCCGACTTCTGGACCGATGCCGGGGAGCCGCCGACCGTCTCGGTGTCACGGGTGGTGGGCCTCGCGAATCCGGCGTTCCTGATCGAGATCAGCGCGATCGCCATCGTTCCGCTGGGCTGACGCCGCGCCCGGCGGCTCGCAGCCAGCGGGGTCGCTCAGGGGTGGACGCTGCCCGGGCGGTAGGTGTTCTGGACCGTCTGGGCGGTGCAGCTCTGCCCGGCCGGCACGTCCACGGAGGCGAACTGCGTCGGCTTCTTCGTGTCACTGGCCTTGCCTGCGCCGGCCTGCGGGATGACCGCGACGCCACCCGAGCACGCCGTGCCGTCGGTGACGGCGAAGGCGAAGTACTGGTCCATCGTGTGGCCGTAGTCGAGCAGGAAGCCGCCCGATGACGCGATGGTCGTGGGGGTGGCCGCCGAGTCGCTGAACAGCCCTGGCGTGAGGTTCGGGGCGACCTGCTGCCACTGCTTGGTGATGACGAGGTCGGCGGACTGCTGCCCGTCGTAGGGGGCGGTGCAGACCGCGGTCAGGAGGACGTCGCGGGCGGCCTTCGCGTCGGCGACCGGGGAGGTCGTCTTCGAGGCAGCGCCGCTCGGGCAGCTGCCACCGGCGGAGCTGTTGCTCGACGTCGAGTCGGTGCTCGCCGACGGGTTCGGCGTGCTGCCAACGGGAGCCGGGGCCGACGGCGCTATGGCGGACGAGCTGTCGGCCGACCCGCAGGCACTCAACGACCCGAGCGCGAGAGCGGCGATGGCCAGCGACGGACCATGGGACGTGCGCTTCATGGACAACCCCCGATGAGCTGATCCGGCTCATGAGCCGACGCAGGCGATGCGGGTGCTGTCCGCTCCCGCTCGGCCGGTTCTAACGTTGCGGGACCGGCCTTGTCAGGCAGTTGGGCACTTCATGAGCGAGTGAGCGTCCCGCGCCGGGTGGCCAGCTTCAGCGCCTGGCCGAACAGCCACACCGCCAACGGGAGGCAGACCAGGACGGCTCCCACCAGGAGAAGGGCACTGCCGGTCCAGCCGCCGCCGGTGAGCGCCGCTCGGAGTCCGTCCAGGGCGATGCGGGTCGGGAGCAGCATGCTCACCCACCGCAGGGCGGCGGGCAGGGCAGTCACCGGGAAGTAGGTCCCCGAACCGAACGCGAGGGCGAGGATCACCAGCCGACCCAGCGTGTTGCCGTGCTCGAACGCGACGGCGAAGGCGGCGAGGGCGATGCCGAAGCACATGGTGACCGCGCCCCCGAGCAGGAGCACGACGGCGACGCCGAGCCAGTTCGCGGACCCGACGTCGAGGCCGAGCAACGCGGTCGCCACGCCCAGGTAGGCGCCGGCCCGGACGACGGCGAAGACCATCGGGTAGGTGCTCAGCCCGAGTGCCACGGCGACCGTGCCGATCGGCTGGGTCGCGAGTATCTCCAGCGTGCCGCTCCGACGTTCCTCGTCGATGCGAACGGTGATCTGCGTGCCGGCGGCCTGCACCACGAGCATGAAGGCGAGACCGACGGCGACGAAGTCGAAGTAGCTGCCGGAGCGGCCGAGCCGGGGTTGGGCCGGGTGTCGCAGAACGCGGGAGATGAACAGGAAGACGGCCAGGTTGACGATGCCGAACAGGAAGTCGAGGACGAACGGCATACCCAGGAAGCGCCGCTCGGCGGCGTCCCGCCGGACGATCGCGAGGACCGCACGGCCGGGCCCGGGGACGAATGCGGGGGCTTTCGGCTCGGCCGGTGCGGTCTTCGCATACGGCGGCGAGATGACGCCCGGTGAGGCCTTCATCGGGTCGTCGAGATGTCCAGCATGCGCTCGCAGTGCTCCCGGTCCGCGCCTGAGTGCGACGCAATGACGCAGGCGACCGAACGACGTTCGATCGCCGCCCAGAGCCGGTCGCATCCCTCGGCGTCGAGGGAGCGGGTCGGCTCGTCGAGCAACAGCAGTTCCGGTTCACCGAGCAGGGCCCGCGCCATGGACACCCGCGCACGCATGCCGCTGGAGTACCCCTGCACCCGCGTGCCGGCGAAGTGCGTGATGGCCAACTCGCGTTGCGCGGCATCGACCGCCTCGTCGACCTGAGCGGACGGCAGGCGTAGGCGAGCCGCGCAGGTGAGGTTGTCGTGGCCGGAGAGCCGCGGATAGAGCGCCTGCTCAGGGTTCAGGCAGACACCGACCCGGGCGCGAGCGGCGCGCGAACCGATAGGCCACCCGGCCACGGTGCCCGAGCCGGAGGTGAGCGCGAGCGTGCCCGCGAGGCAGCGGAGCAGGGTGGTCTTTCCCGACCCGTTGGGGCCGCCGAGGAACAGGTGCTCGCCGGCCGCCAGGTCGAGGTCGAGTCCGGAGAAGACGGGCTGCTTGCCAAAGTGACGTCCGGCGTTCTGCAGCCGCAGCATCACGGCGTCCTGCGCGCTCGCGGGACGGGCGTGCGGACGAGGACGTGCCGGTGCTGGGCTGATGGTGCAGCTATCGGTAGCCGGGTCGGCATGCTGAACGCCGACGGGGTCGTCGCCGGGGGTGCCGTTCGGCAGCCTGACAGCCGACCTGAAGCCGCCGACGGGGTGATCTGCTCAAGGTTGTCGATCGGAGGGACGACGACCATCGTGTGGCTGTCCCCGCTGTCGAGTCGTCCCCCGGCCGTTCGGTCTACGGGCTCCGGGTCTACGGCCTCGACGACGTCGCGGAGCTGACCGCGCCGAACGATGACGACCACGGCGGGGACGAGTTCGCGGTGCGGGTGAGCCAGGTGGACGCCGACCGGCCGACGGTGGTGGCGATGGACGCGGCCCGCAACGTGCTGCTGCTGGCGGACGGTCGGCACCTCGAGATGGACCGGCACGCAGGTACTGCCAGGTTCTACGGCCCCCCGCTCGAAGTCGACCGGCTAGCGCATCCCTATCTGGCGCCGGTTGCAACGACGTTCAACCGCTGGCTCGGCCGCGAGACTTTCCACGCCGGCGCGTTCGTCGTCGCCGGCCAGGCCTGGGTCGTCGCCGGCGTGCGGACCGCCGGGAAGAGCACGCTGCTCGCCGCCCTGGCCGACCGCGGCATCCCCGTACTGAGCGACGACATCACGATCACCGACGGCACGGTCGCCTACGCCGGGCCGCGCT
>DATITC010000046.1:0-7999 GCA_035468175.1 Frankiaceae bacterium
GGGGCGGGGAGCGGCGCTCGCTCGAAGCGGCGTTGGAGGCCGTCGTACTGCGCTGCGGCCGCACGTCCGAGCGGGCAGCCGTTCCCAGCGGTGCAGGCGAACGCGCCGCCCAGCGCCGCCTCGGCTGCGGCGGCCTGCTCGTGCGCCGTGGTGGCCACCGGATCGGCTGGGTTGACGACCCCGTCGAGTGCCATCGCCCGGACGTGACTGCCGAAGGTCTTCAGGTACGTCAAGCCGAGCACCGTGCCGTACGACAGGCCGAGGTAGCTGATGCTCGCCACACCTAGGGCGGCGCGGATTCGGTCGAGATCGCGGGCCTGCGTGACGGACGAGATCGATGTCGTGAGCGCCGCGTCGGCCGATCGACAGGTGTCGGCCAGCGCCCGGTACGGGACGGTGGCGGGCAGCGGCTGCCCGGCGGGAGCCACCGGCGGGGCCCCGACGACCGTCGCGACGTCGTTGCCGCACGGGAGCGCGGCGCTTCCGGCGCTACCGCGCGGGTCGAAGCTGACGACGTCGAAGTGTGCCCGGATCTCGGCGGGCAGCAGCCCCGTTGTCGCGCGCAGGATCGCCACACCGCCGAGGGCCGGTCCGCCATAGTCGACGACGAGGACGCCGAGCTTGCCTACCGCCGTGTCGGCAGGGCGGCGCGCAACAGCGATCCCGATCGTCCTGCCGTGCGGGTCGGCGTAGTCCAGCGGGGCCTGGACCGTGGCGCACTGCAGCGAGCCGCACGGCGACCACTGGACCGGCGTTACCGACAAGGGCGAAGGCGAAGGCGCTGGCGAAGGCGAGGGCGCCGGGGACGAGCAGGCGGCGATTGTGACGGCCAGAGCCAGCGCCAGCGCCGCGAACCCGGCCCGTGAGTTCACCGGGCGTCCGACGCGGATCGATTCCGTCGCCGTGTCGCCGGCGTGCGGCACCCCATACCGGCCGCGATGCCGCTCGGCAGACTGTCGACGACGGGCTCCGTGGGTCGGCACGTCGGGGAGTAGAACGGGCACGCCAGGAGGATAAGGAGTGCGTCGAATGCGACGCGGCCTTGCGTGCGTCGACCCTCCCCGCGGTCGCACCACATGAGCGATTGGTTCTGACGGGACTTCGACTACCACCAGACACCGCGCGCAGAAGCGCCGGATATGCCGGGCCACTCGGACCGAGCAGGAGCGGCGCTACCGTGCGCACATGATCCTCGAGCATGCTCTGCCGGTTGTTCCTGGCCGGAAGTCGAGTTCGAGGCGGCTATGACGGAGGCCAAGCGCATTATCGCCGCGATGCCCGGCTTCATCAGCGTGGTGGTTTCTCGCAAGCGTCGCTCGCGGCGACGATCGCCCCGATAGCGATCTTGACTTGCTGGTTGACCTGCCGGCTGGCATAGGTCTGATCGGCCTCGGACGAGTCCGCGACGAGCTCGAAGCTATCCTCGGGTGCCGGGTCGACCTGGTTGCGGCGACAGATCTGAAGGCTGGAGTACGGGAACACGTCGAAGCCGAGATGATCGCGCCGTGAACGATCGCGTCGACCAACGGTTGGCCGACATCGCCGACGCCATCACCGCAATCGCCTCCCATCTGATGCGCGGCGACCTGTCCGATGGGTTGATAGCTGTTTGCGCCGGCGGACCATGCCAGGCTGCTTGGTTCGTCTCAGGCTGATCCGGCCCGGCTGTCATGCGAGGCGGACGGTCAGCCGCGCGCTCTGGCCGGGGGTGCCATGGGTGCCTTCGCCGGTTGGTGACCCAACGTTCCCTACACCACGTTTTGGACCGTGTACTTCACCGTCTGCACCCGGATCAGCCCGTCGGCGAAAACGAAGGTGTCGATCCCGTCGTCCACCCGCCGGCCGACACCCTTGGCGTTCGCCGACCACTCCAGGTAGAGCACGTCGTCGGCGAAGACCGTCGACAGCGCCCACTCCGCCTCGGGGACGTCGGCCAGCAGCTGGGTGAAGACCTGCCGGGCGCCGTCCTTACCCCGATAGGTCTGGCTCTGCACGATGAGGATCGCGTCGTCGCCGTAGTCCTCGAGGATTCCCTCGAGGTCCCCGGCGCCGAGCACCGAACCGTGGTGGGCGAAGACTTCCTGCGGGGTACGGCTGGCGGCCATCGATGGGGCTCCTCTCGAACAGTGTCGCGTGACTTTCATGCCGGGTGACCGCCGACCGCTAGGGCCATAAGACCACTTGTCCACCACCCCGGCCCGGGGCGCGCTGGCGGCGGTGTTCAGTGGGGATGCCCCGCGGGCGTTGCTGGACTGCCCGTGCCATTCCTCGGAGCAGGAGCGCTGGTTTCGGCTACGGGCCGAGCCCATGCCCGAGTCCGGCAAGACGATCTGGGCGGTGCTGTCGCCGCACGTCGCCGAACCCGAGGACCCGGCTGCGGCACTGGCAGAGTGGGCCGACACCTCCGGCAGCTGACGGCTGGCGGGTGGGTGACCTGGAGCGAGGCTGAGTCGTCGGCCGAGCCCTTTCAGATCTAGCTGAACGCTCGGCCTCCAGCACGCGAGCCCACCATGGACCCCGGCGTGGCGATCGACCAGAAGCCTGGCGGCCGGACCTCGACGCAGCCCGACGACGCGACGCGGACGTGCAGCAGCGGCCCGGCGATCCGCCCGGCCCCATCGGCCACCGGCCCCATCGGCCCCGGGAACTGAACCCATCCGTCTGGGCGTGCAGCCGCTCAGCCCGCAGGAACGGGCCGCCGCTTGGGCCCCCACGCGTGTAGGTCACTCGCAGCGAGCGGTGCAGGTCGGAATCCTCGGGCGATGCCCGATGCTCAGTCGATCGACCATGCGACTTGATCATCTGCGACGAAGGCGCACCGCAAGCGTGCTCGTCGGGGCCTCTGCGTAACGCTGACTCGCCTTGCAGCACCATCGGTGAACCGGGTTGCCGCCGTAGGGGGAGGGCTGCCGCCGTCGCGCGGGACGCTGGTTGCCTCCCGTTGGTCGGCAGACCCACGATAGGTCAGCCTATGATCGGCAGCTTCCGCTCCTCCTGCAGACTCGTCAGGGCCTGCTGCATCTGCGCTGTCACGTGCTGGTAGACGAGGTCCGGATCGGGATCCGCGCCGAATTGCTCGGCCAGATCGATCGGCGGTAGGACCTGGATGGTGATTTTGGCGGGGAGCGGCAACCGGCCTGGGAGATCGAGAATGTTGACTCCGAACGGCGGCCCGATCGAAATCGGCAACACCTTGATTCTTGTCAGCTTGTCGAAGCGCAGCAGTTTCGCCATCCGCTGACCTCGGGTGACGAACAGGGCCGTCTCCTGGCCGCCCACGGAGACCACAGGAATGATCGGCACTTTCTCCTCCAGCGCCAACCGGATGAAGCCCTGCCTACCGCCGAACTCGATCTGGTCGGATTGCCACGACGGCCGGAACGTCTCGTAGTCGCCACCCGGGTAGACGAGCACCGGAGCCCCGACCTGGAAGGCGGCTCGAGCGTTGTCCTGCGACGCCGGGACGGTTCCGTACCGCCGCAGACCACCGAGAAACGGCATACGCGCGGCGACGTCGTGTGCCAACTGGTGGAAGCGCCGGTCGGGCCCGAAATGCTCATAGAAGGCGCACGCGAACACGAAAGTGTCGACGATGACGATGCCGCCCGAGTGGTTGCCGACCAGCAGGGCGGGTCCGTCGGGGGGGATGTTTTCGAGACCGCGCACGTCCGGCCGGAAGTACTTGCCCAGCACGGCGCGGACCCACGGCAACGTGTGACGGATGTGCTCGGCGTCCCATCCCTCGATCCCGACCCCGCGAAGCGTGTCGACGATGCCCTGGGCATCGGCCACCGCCCCGGCCGCAGCCTCCAGCAGCGCATCCAAGGGTTTCGGTGCCATGCTCGCGAGCCTGCGAAAAGGGCTACGCTCGTTGATCGCGCCACGCCGGTGACCGGGGGTACTCATATGAGGGAACCCGTCGGGGTCTGACCAGAACCACCATGCGGCTCGGCGCTGCCGGGCGAGGCCACCGCGTGCTCCGGTGTGGAGCAAGTCCGGGACGCCTCGATATCGTCGGTGACGGGGAGAGGGTCCTCGCGTCGATGCCTTCGCTCCGGCGAGGTCGCCAATAAGGCCGCGTCGAGCGCGAGGCTCGGCGGCCTCAGCTTCCGGCCTGACGGAGAGGCGCGCTCGCTCCTTACCTCGAGCGGTCGGCCGCGGGTCCCATGGTGATCGGGCGGCAAGCTGCTCTCGGCTGGGCGGCTCGTGCGGTAGGCCTGGGCGAAGTCGCGGCTCACGCCCTCGGCAATGAGCGCCGCGACACGCTCAGCCCCGTCCTCGGGCAACCCGGCCAGCAGCACGTCCGCCACCGTCGGCCCACCCGGTTTCAGCCGTTGGTGCATCGCGGCTCCTGGGGGTGGGCCAGCGTCGCCCGAGACGGCGACCGATCCAGACGCACGCAGCCCGCCATGCAGGCTGCCGAGCAGGGCCGCGTCTTGCCGAAGAAGATGCAGCGCGCCGTCGCTCGACGTGCGCGAGATAGCACTGACGATCGAGGTCATGAGCCCTCCCGGTGAAGCGCCGACGCTCGGAGGAGGTCTTGACCCAGGAGAAGCGGTGATGTAGCTGAGCCTTACCCTCAGGCCACAATCACGACACCTCCGCATGACCGGGACTGAAAACAGCGCGCTTGCGAAGGGCGACCACCGGCAACAGGTAGCCATCGCGGCCAGAGCGGCATCAGGCGTCAACCGGCGGATAACCGGCGTTCTCGTGCGCATCGCGATTCTCGCGAGGTCAGTTGATCAGTGCGGATGTTGGAGCCATCCCTGCAGGTCAATCGGACAAGATCCGAACAGATCAACTGCGCGGTGCCTCAGATATTCGTCGCGCCGAGGTGTCAAGGGCGCCGAGGTGCCGCTCGCTCCCGAGGACCGGCGTTCTCGGGCGCTCTCACAGTTCGTGCGGCTGACACGTCTGGTCGTTTCGATCAGCCGATGCGTCGCTTCTCGGGCCCGGCCCAGCAAGGCTCGCTGGGGCCGCTCTATCGGGAGGTGGAGCTCCGGCCCTTGAACATGTTGGGTCGTTGGTGTGTCCCCGCCGCCAAGGTCGTTTGCTCAAGACAGCCAGGTCTTGCGTCGAGGACGGATGGGTGACTTCGTCGTTGGCGGTGTTGGGCTCTGCCCGCTCGGGCGGCGACCTCTCCTCCGGTGCCTTCCGGCGCCGGTTGGCGGTGGCGGCCGCTGCTGCTGCGCTGCTGCTGATGTTGGTCGCGCTGTGCCTATTGACAGGGATCGTCGGTTCCCGGCCGGTGCGTTGGGTTGATGATCTGGGCGAGCTGGGGTTTGCGGCTGCTGCGTCGTTGGCCACGGGGCTGGCGGCGAGAAGGGTCGCTGGGCGGCGGCGGGCGGCCTGGGTGGCGTTGTCGGTCGGTACTGGTGGTTGGGCTGCCGGTGAGGTCGTGTGGTCGGTCTACGAGCTGCTCGCCGACCGCCAGACACCTTTTCCGTCCGGTGCCGACATCGGCTACCTGGTCTTTCCGGTGGCGGTGACGGTCGGGTTGTGGCTGATGGCCGCCTCGAGCAGTCGCGGGGACCGGCGGCGGCTGCTGCTCGACGGGGTGACCGTCACCTGCTCGTTGTTGCTGATCTCCTCGATGACGGCGCTGGGGGCGGTTCTGCACGCGGGGGCCGGTACCAGCCTGGGGTTGGTGGTGGGGCTGGCCTATCCGGTCGGTGACGTGGCGGTGCTGACGATGACGGTGCTGCTGCTGAGCCGTTCCGTGGGCAACCGGCTGTGTCTGGGGCTGCTCGGTGTCGGATTGGTGTGCATGTCGATGTCGGACAGTGCGTTTGCGTACCTGACCGCTGTCGGCGGCTACGCCAGCGGTGACCCGGTGGATCTGGGCTGGTTCGCGGCATTCGCGTTGATCGCCCTGGCCGGCTGCGCTCAGCGCGCCGACGCTGCCGGCACGACGAGGACCGGGGCCGCCTCCGCCGACGAGCAGCTCCCACATTCCGGTACGCCCGCGGCGGTAGGGATCTATCTGCCGTACCTGCCGCTGCTGATCGCGGGGGCGGTGCTGGTCAGACAGCTGCTCGCTGGTCGGCGCCTCGGCGTGTTCGACACGTTGCTCGCAGCCGCCCTGCTGCTGCTGGTTTTCGTCCGGCAGTACAGCACCCTGCGCGACAACCGGCGGCTGTTTCTCACCGTTGAGGCCCGCGAGCAACAACTGCGCTTCCAGGCTTTTCACGACACCTTGACCGGCCTGGCGAACCGGGCGCTGTTCAGCGACCGGCTGCAGCACGCCCTGGAACTACACCGACGTGACCTGCGTCCGGTCGCGGTGTTGCTCTGCGACCTCGACGACTTCAAGGTGGTCAACGACACCTCTGGCCACGCCGCCGGCGACGAACTGCTGACCCGAGTCGCGGACCGGCTACGCGGCGCTATCCGTACCGGGGATACCGTCGCCCGGCTCGGCGGCGATGAGTTCGCCGTCCTGCTCGAAGACGGCGGCGACCCGCACCAGACCGGGACCCGGATCTGCGACGCGCTACGCGAGCCGTTCGTGCTGGGTGACCATCCCGCCACCATCAGCGTCAGCGTCGGACTTGCCGTCGCTAACGCCGCCGACGGCACCCCGACCGAGGACGAGCTTCTCGCCCACGCCGACGCCGCCATGTACGACGCAAAACGCGACGGGAAGAATCAGCTCCGCCTGTTCAACCCCGAGCACCACTCGTTGAGCCAGCACGGCCCAGGCCTGCACGAAGCCCTCGCCCGCGACATCGCTGACGGTCAGCTCAGCACCGTCTACCAGCCGATCATCGACACGATCACCGGACAGGTACGTGGGGCAGAAGCCCTCGCTCGCTGGACCCACAAGGGGCAAGCAATCCCGCCTGACGTGTTCATTGCCGAGGCCGAAAAGCACGGGCTGATCGGGGCACTCACCCAGCTCATGCTGCAGCGCGCTTGCGCCGACGCGGCCGCCTGGACATCGCAAACCGGGCGCGCCGTCGCCGTCGGCGTGAACATCCCACCCCAGCTGCTGCTCGACCCGACCCTGATCGACAGCGTCACCCAAGCCCTTTCCACCCATCGCCTGCCCGCCGGCCAGCTCGTCCTCGAAATCACCGAATCCGCTCCCCTCACGGACTTCGCCACCGCCGCAACCACCTGCCGAGAACTTCGGCGCATCGGCGTCCGACTGTCCCTCGACGATCTGGGAACCGGTTACTCGGCCATGGCTAACCTGCACCACCTCCCCTTCACCTCCGTGAAGATCGACCGGCTGTTCATTGACACCATCGACGACCAGCCGACACCTGCCCTGGTGCTCGGCCTCCTGGCGCTCGCCAACAACTTGGACGTCCTCGTCATCGCCGAAGGAGTCGAACGAGCCAGCCAGCTCGAGCCACTCCGCGCCGCGGGATGCCACACCGTGCAAGGCTTCCTGCTCGCCCGACCCGCACCAGCAGAAGCGCTGCACCACATGATCGAGCACGGGCATCCACTCGCTCAACAAGCGAACCATAAGGAACCGGTCGAGGCCGGCTAGCCGGATCGGCCTCCGCCGGCCAGGGCAGGCTTCGTCGAGAGTGCGACCTGCCACGGCCTCCCGAGATCCCGCGACCTGGCTTGATAGCTGGCTGGGTCGTCGGCGGCACGTGCGCTGTCGACGCCCTCGAAGCCGTCGGTCGCGCCCGGAACGTCGTTCCGACTACCGGGGGACTGCCGTGGTGAAGACGATCCGTGCTCGCGCCGCAGTCCGCGGCCTACACGATCCTGAGGCGCTGGTAGTTGTTCTCGAGCTCGTCGAACATGACCGTGTTTGGCGGGTCACTGTCATAGGTGGTCCGCATGACCAGTTCGTTCTCGAGCGTCCGGGCCCGGTAGGTCCACCCCTCCGGCAACGCCAGGCGTTCGCCGAGTGTCGGCAGCTTGTCGACAGTGTTGCCGGGGTCCACTCGCAACGAGGCGCTCTGCATGACGAACACGATTCCCTCAGGGGAAACCAGCTCGTAAACCTCTGAGCCGGCCTCGAAGAACCATG
>DATITC010000047.1:0-2146 GCA_035468175.1 Frankiaceae bacterium
GTTTCCGATCCGGAGCCGGTGCGACGCCGGGACCATTGAGCACTGCGGCTCGTCCGAGGACATGTGCCGCGAAGCCCACCAGCCCGACGAGGGGAGTGACCCATGACCGAGTCTCGACGGATCGAGAACCGATCCGTGGTCCGCTGGCCCGCGGTCGCCGACCCTCCGATCGACCCATTGCCCTGAGCTCGAGCCAGCGGGACGCGAGTGCATATCCCTGATCGATCAACGCCGGGGTGTCGCGGAAGTCGAATGCGTTGACTTTGCTGTTCGTGGGGGCCGGCAGAACATGCACGGGGCTTCGGGCTTTCGCGATATCGGCCATGAAGGCGCGTGCCAGCAGTTGGGCGACCGCCCAGACGGCCACGGGGATCGGTCCGCTTCCAGCAGTCGTGTCAGCGGGGTCGGCGGACGGCAGGACATAGGTCTGCACAGCGCCCAGGGCCTCGGCCTGAAGAATGGGGATGGCCGCGGAGATGCCGCCGTCGATGACGAGTCGGCCGTTCAATTCGACCGTCGGCAGGACGCCGGGGTAGGCGGCGCTGGCGAGCACGGCGTCGGTCGCGTCGCCGTCGGACACCACGATGGGACGTCCGCTCCGCAGCTCGGTGACGACGACATGCGCGGGAACGACCGTCTGCTCGAGTCGCGGCGTATCGAGCGTCTCGCGGATCAACTGGCGGAGCGCTCGGTTGTCCAACAGGCAGTCTTGCGCACCAGTCGCGGCCAGGTAGAGACGCCGAGGGGAAACCGGAAGGACCTCTCTGCGCCGCATCGAGATCCACACCTCGGCGAGTCTCGCAATGCCGGCCAGCGAGGGGTGGCTGGCGAACGCGACGGCATTCAAGGCACCAGCGGAGGTCCCGATCACCAGGTCGGGAACGATGCCGGCCTCGATCAGAGCCCTTAACATGCCGACCTGGGCGGCCGCGAGCATCCCCCCTCCCGGGAAGACGAACGCAACAGGACCGCCGCCACCGGATCTCGACACCGCCGGCTCGATCGCTTCCCCGTCCAACTGGGACGGCCGGGTGGCGCTACTCCGAGCCGGGGCCGTGGTCATAGCGGCCCTCCCAGCCAGTCGCTCGCCGAAACACGACCGAAAGGTCGGAACCCAACAAACAATGGCCGACGGCGGGAGTCACACCAACCTGCCATTCGGCTTCGCGGGCGGTGTCAAACGTCCCCATGCCACAGCACGAGGACAGGCGGCCCAGCTGACCAGCACCGAGGTCTCCGCCTCGTAGCACCTCGGCGGACGACCGTCCCGCCCGGCTCAGTCCGGCTCCGCCGCAGCGGCACGGGCTCAACGGCGAATAGAGACGCCGGCGGCTCCGCTCCCAACGGTCAGGGGAATTGAGCATCGTCTACTGCATGGAAGTCGGCTCACATCAGCAGATGCAGACGCGCCCGACCACGCCGCTGACAGCACATCCGCCGCCAGGCGGTGGTCGGAGGAGCGCCCCGCGCAGAGGGTGTTGAGGCCGTTGATTCCAGCGCAGGAAAGGCACCCGTCGTCCGTCGTCGAATCGTCAGGTAATTCCCTACTGGTCCGCGGGTCTGGTCCTACCGGATCGAGGTGCGGTCGTGCAGCGGCGGGGGGTTGATCACGTCGCGTAGTTCGGCGGCGAGGTCGGAGGCGCCGAGCGCGAGGGCGTAGCCGAGCAGCACCGCGGCCCGGTCCCGCCGGCCGGGGGTGTGGCGGGGGGTCCTCGCCGAGCAGCCGGATCTCGTCGGTGTCCACCGCGCGGGCGTTCGCGGTCCGGTCCCGCCGCGGACCGCGGTTCGGCGGATGCCGCGCAGGGTGCGCCGGACCCCGTCCTGCTCGGTCGGGGAGGCGGCCGACCTCCGCCGTGCACGTGCTCGATCGCCGCGGTGCGGCGGGCGATCGTGGCGGTGTCGGCTGGCCCCACCAGCACAGAGAAGAATGAAGATCAGCGGCAGCCGCTTGCACGTTAGAGCCGTGGGATGTCTCGATCCGGTGCTGCCGTGCCTCAGAACGGGGCGCGGCTACCCTAGGCTCCGCTGGCAGGTCAGCCGGCGGCGGAGCCCAACATCCCACGTGGCTGCTCCTGCTGAGCCGAAGCGCTGAGCAGACGACGGTGTCCTGAACCACCGCACAGACAAGGATCGCTATGAGTACTCC
>DATITC010000048.1:0-1665 GCA_035468175.1 Frankiaceae bacterium
GCTGATCCAGTACAGCCGCGGTCGTCGCGAGAAGACGATGACCGAGCGCCTGATGAACGAGCTGCTCGACGCGAGCAACGGCCTCGGTGCCGCGGTGAAGCGTCGCGAGGACACGCACAAGATGGCCGAGTCGAACAAGGCGTTCGCTCATTACCGCTGGTGACGTCGAGCGCTACACCGCTACACCGCCGGTGACGTCCGTTCACCTGCACCCGCTGCCGGCGGGACGCCCGGGCGATCCCCGGAACCCGCACGCGGACCGAAAAAAGAGGAGTAAGTGCTGGCCAACGCCGCCCAGCTCGCCAAGACCCGCAACATCGGGATCATGGCGCACATCGACGCCGGCAAGACGACGACGACCGAGCGCATCCTCTTCTACACCGGTATCAACTACAAGATCGGTGAGGTCCACGACGGCGCGGCCACGATGGACTGGATGGAGCAGGAGCAGGAGCGCGGCATCACCATCACGTCGGCCGCGACGAAGTGCGTGTGGAACGGCTTCGACATCAACATCATCGACACCCCCGGGCACGTCGACTTCACCGTCGAGGTCGAGCGGTCGCTGCGGGTGCTCGATGGTGCTGTCGCCGTCTACGACGGTGTCGCGGGCGTCGAGCCGCAGACCGAGCAGGTGTGGCGGCAGGCGGAGAAGTACGGCGTCCCGCGCATGTGCTTCGTCAACAAGCTCGACCGCACCGGCGCGAACTTCTTCCGCTGCGTCGACATGATGGTCGAGCGGCTGAACGCCAACCCGCTCGTGCTCCAGCTCCCGATCGGTGCCGAGGGTGACTTCGTCGGCGTGGTGGACCTGGTCGAGATGAAGGCCCTCACCTGGCGCGGTGAGACCAAGCTGGGCGAGGACTACGAGATCGAGGAGATCCCGGCCGAGCTCGCCGAGCAGGCTGCGGAGTACCGCGAGAAGCTGCTCGAGGGCGTCGCCGAGAACGACGACTCGATCATGGAGGCCTACCTCGCCGGCGAAGAGGTCCCGGTCGCGACGATCAAGGCTGCGATCCGCAAGGCCACGATCGCCGGTCAGGTCAACCCGGTCGTCACCGGCTCGGCGTTCAAGAACAAGGGCGTACAGCCCATGCTCGATGCCGTCACCGACTACCTGCCCAGCCCCCTGGACATCGAGGCGATCGTCGGCACCGCGCTGGACGGCGAGACCGAGGTCCTGCGGCACGCCGATGAGACCGAGCCGTTCTCGGCTCTGGCCTTCAAGATCCAGACCGACCAGCACCTGGGCAAGCTGACCTACATCCGCGTCTACTCCGGCAAGCTCGACGCCGGGTCCCCGGTGCTCAACAGCACCAAGGACCGCAAGGAGCGGGTCGGCAAGATCTACCAGATGCACGCCAACAAGCGCGAAGAGCGCGCTGGTGTGGGCGCCGGTGAGATCGTCGCCGTCAACGGCATGAAGCAGACGACGACCGGTGACACCCTCTGCGACCCGCAGAAGCCGGTGATCCTGGAGTCGATGACCTTCCCGGCCCCGGTCATCTCGGTGGCCATCGAGCCGAAGACCAAGAGTGACCAGGAGAAGCTGGGCACGGCCATCCAGAAGCTGGCCGAGGAGGACCCGACGGTCCAGGTCCGCCTCGACGAGGAGACCGGTCAGACGGTCATCTCGGGCATGGGCGAGCTCCACTTGGAGATCCT
>DATITC010000049.1:0-23889 GCA_035468175.1 Frankiaceae bacterium
CCGCATGTAGTCGATCCGTCCCTGGGTCAGCGTGCCGGTCTTGTCGGTGAACAGCACGTCAACGTTGCCGAGGTCCTCGATACAGACCAGGCGTTTGACGAGAACCCGGCGGTGGATCATCCGCCGCGAACCGGCCGCGAGGCTGGTGGAGACGACCGCCGGTAACAGCTGCGGGGTGATGCCGACGGCGATGGCGAGGGAGAACAGCAGCGCATCCAGAATCGGCTTGTGCAGCACGACGTTGATCACGAAGATCGACGTCGTCAGCGCGCCCGCGACGTAGACCAGCAGCATCGAGAATTTGTTCAGTCCCACCTGGAACTCGGTGTCGAGCTGGTGCGTGCTCAGTCCGGCCGCGATCTTGCCGAATTCGGTGTGCACGCCGGTGGAGACGACGACGGCCTGTGCGCTGCCGCTGTGCACCACGGTTCCCATCAAGGCGCACCCGGCGAGGTCGCCGAGCGGTGTCGCCGCCGCCACGGGTTCGGTGTCCTTGTCGACCGGCAGGGACTCACCGGTCAGTACCGACTCGTCGCACTCCAGGTTGGTGACCGCCAGGAGTCGGACGTCGGCCGGGACGATGTCACCGAGGTGCAAGGCGATCACGTCGCCCGGCACCAGGGCGGTGACGTCGACCTTCGCGGACCGGCCGTCACGAGTAACGACCGTCTCGTGGTGGATCTGCGAATGCAACGCCTCGGCAGCCTTCTCCGCCCGGTACTCGTTGACGAAGCCGAGTCCCGCCGACAGCGCGACGATGACTCCGATGATGATGGCGTCGGTGCGCTCGCCGACGAAGTACGACGCAATCGCTGCCACCAGCAGGAGCCCGAGCAGCGGTGACCGTAGCTGATGCCAGAGCACCGGCCAGAAGCGAGCTCGGTGGGAGGAGACGGCGTTCGGACCCCACTCGGACTGACGCTTGGTCGCCGCCTCGTCGGACAGCCCCATCTCACCGTCGACCCCCAGCGACGCCAATACCTGCGTCGTCGGCATCGCCGCGGCGACGGTGACGTTCAGCGGGTCTGCGGTCGGTCCTCGGGAAACGGTCGTGGTCACGGTTACTCCTGGGGGCTGCGCAAGCGCGGAGTACCGGTACTCGCCCCCGATGCCGAAGCGGTCAGGGATCGATTCTCGTTCCGGAGGTGCCGTCCATCAGCTCTTCCATGTGGTCTGCCGTCCGCCACGACCGCGGTCGTACTGGCTGCCGGCAGGGATACGTAGTCCGACAATAGGACCTTGCCTCGGCGGGAGCCGGCGCGGCAGCGGTCAAAAGGAGCGTTCACCGAGTCTTTGGTCCCGAGCCCGCGGGGCCAAGGGCGGCGCGGTTGGTGGAGCGCCGGGGAAGATGATTCGGTCGCGACGGCAGGTCGACCGGCCGGCGGCGATCTCCCACGATCGGAGCACGTTCAGTCGGGAGGGCAGGGCATGGCGTTCATCGGGCCCGGGGCACGTGCGGGCGCACGGCCTCGCGTCGAGGCGGGTTCCCGCGAGCAGATCGGGTTGTTCGACTTCGGGCTGGCGTGGGCAGCGGGACGGGCTGTGGGCACGGAGCCGCTACGGCTCTTCCGGACCCTCGCCATTCACCGTCGCCTCTTCCGCGGGTGGTTGCGGTTCGCCGGCAGCTTGACGCTGCGAGGACTGCTGTCGAGGCAGGATGCGGAGCTGGTCATCCTGCGGGTCGGCGAGCGCTGCCGATGCGACTACGAGCTGGGGCACCACCGACGCATCGCGGCGCTTTCGGGTCTCACCGCCGATCAGATCGCGGCCGTGAGCGGATCGGTGGACGCCGCCGTCTGGACGAGTCGGCAGCGCGCGTTGCTTCGCGCCGTCGATGAGCTCCATGACGATCGTGACCTTTCGGATCTCGTCTGGGAGGAGCTCAGCCACCATCTGTCCGCTCGTCAGGTGATCGAGCTCTGCATGCTCGCCGGTCACTACGAGATGCTCGCCATGACCTTGAACGCCCTCCGCGTCCCGCCGGAGCCGGTCACCGGACGGCTCCGGATCGCTCCGGTGCTTCGTCGACGGGCCCGTTCGGGCAGGTAGCCGGGCTCAGGGTCGTCGGGCCGGCGGCTCACTCACCGCGTGCAGCTCGGGTCCGGTCAACAGTGGAGCGGCAAAGGTCGGAGCCGACCGAGGTCTTTGGACTCTTCGCGGGCCCTGGGGGCGGATCCCACAATTCACCTCAAATGAGTCGCAATTTAAGGAGCAGACACATGCCTGAAGCGGAACAGTCGAAGATCGTCGTCGGTGTCGACGGGTCCGAGCCCTCCTTGGTGGCGCTTCAAGCGGCAGTTGATCTGGCGCGGGTGCTCAACGGGAAGCTGGAGGTCGTGACGGTCTGGGACTTCCCGACCGCGACCGGTATCCCCGTACCGTTACCGCCGGAGTTCAACCCGGCCGCCATTGCGGCGGAAGTCGCAGATGCGGCCGTGCGCAAGGTCCTCGGCAGCGAGTCCGAACCGGCTGCCGAGGTCAAGACGGTCGAGGGACGTCCCCGCGTCGTCCTCCCCGCAATGTCTCGCGACGCACGCATGCTTGTGGTCGGCAGCAACGGCCATAACCGCATCGAAGGCGCGCTGCTGGGTTCGGTGAGCGAATCGTGCGTCCGCCACGCGAGCTGCCCCGTCCTCGTGGTGCCATCCCCGCCCGACCGGTCATGACCGGTACCGGTATCAGCAGCGCAGAGCGCCGCCGAGCCGAAACGATTTCACCGCGACCAGAGCCGACGCGGGCCACCTCGACCGTCGTCCAGCTGGCCAGGGGCCTGCAGTCGATGACCGCGAGCCGCGGGGACATCACGCTCTTCTCAGGCGATGTCTCCGGTTACCGCAGCGTCCGGATTGCCGCCACTGCCTACACCGAGTCCGGCGGCTTGATGATCAAAGTTCTGGAGGTGGAGGACGCCTCCCGGCCGATCGTTCTGGAGGAGAACGTCGCCGAGGAGTCCTATCAGGAGCTCCGCACGACGCTGGAGGTTCCCGGTCGCGTGCTCGCGCTACGCGTCTGGGTCGACGAGTGTCCGACCGGCTCCGTCGATCTCTCCTGGGGTGTCTGGGGACTGGCCGGATAGGCACCCGCCTGAGCAGACCCGCCCGAGCAGCGGCCGCCCACCGGTGCACCGACGGAGTCCGGCGCACCGGTGACGTCAGACCCGGGCCCGGACCCGGGTCATGCGTCCGTCCTTCGTCAGGTCGACGAGTGCTCGGCGAACATCGCGACCTTGAGCGCCCCCGTTTCGGCCGGCCGCTCGAAGATGTCGTACGCGTGCTCCATCTCGGAAAGCCCGAACCGGTGCGTGACCATGGACCCCACGGCGATCTTCCGGCGCCGGAGCAGGTTGAGCAGGGTAGGCGTGCTCCAGGTGTCGACCAGCCCCGTCCGGATGGTCACGTCCCGGATCCACAACGACTCGAGGTGCAGCGTCGCCGCACGACCGTGCACGCCGACGTTGGCCACCCGGCCGGCCGAGCGGACCGAGGACGTGCACAACTCGAACGTCTCTGGAATACCGACCGCCTCGATCGCCACGTCGACCCCGGCGCCGTCGGTGAGATCGGCGATTCGCGCCGGCACGTCCTCCGTCGTCGGGTCCAGGGTCACGTCCGCCCCGAGTGCCTTGGCCGCCTGGAGCCGTGACGCCGCCGGGTCGACGACGATGAGCAGCCCGGGGGTGAACAGCTGAGCGGTCGTGATCGTGGCGAGCCCGATCGGTCCGGCCCCGACCAGCATGACCGAGTCCCCGGGCATCACCTCACCGTTGCGGACTCCCACCTCGTAGCTCGTGGGCAGGATGTCCGCCAGCATCAGGACCTCGTCGTCCGGCACGCCTTCCGGCACCGGGTGGGTGGAGGTGTCGGCGAACGGGACGCGCACGTACTCCGCCTGCACGCCGTTGATCGTGTGGCCGAGGATCCAGCCGCCCCCTCCCTGGCACTGTCCGTAGCGGCCGGCGCGACAGGCTGCGCAGGTGGCGCACGCCGTGATGCAGCTGACCAGGACGCGGTCGCCGACCCGCAGGCGACGGACGCCGGGACCGATGGACATCACCGTCCCGACCGCCTCGTGTCCGAGGATCGTGCCGGGAGTCGTCTCGGGGACGTCACCCCGGAGGATGTGCAGGTCCGTCCCGCAGATCGTTACCGCCTCGACCCGCACCACCGCGTCCGTGTCCTCTTCGACCAGCGCGTCCGGGACCTCGCGCCAGACGCGCTGTCCCGGGCCCTCGTAAACCAGTGCGTGCATGCCGTCCTCCTGGTGTGCTCGGCTTCGGCACGACGGTCGGTGCTGCCGGGCGTCCGGGGGAGGGCCGTCCGGTGCGACGTCGGCGGGACGATGGTCCCTGGCCGGATCGCGACCTCGGCAGCGGTCAGGCGCTCGGTCGATCAGGCGCCGAACGTCAACACCGCAGCGCCCCGCACCCGGTCTTCGGCCAGGTCGAGGAGCGCCTTGGGTGCCCGCTCGAACGGGTAGGGAACCGCAGAAACCCGCACCGGTACCCGAGCCGCAGCCTCGAGGAAAGCGGTCCCGTCAGCCCTGGTGTTGGCGGTGACGCTGCGCAGCGTCCGCTCCTGGAACAGGTGCTGCTGGTAGTTCAGGGTCGGGATGTCGCTCAGGTGGATGCCGGCGACCGCCAGCGTGCCACCCCGATCCAGCGCCGACATCGCCACCGGCACGAGATCGCCCACCGGAGCGAAGAGGATGGCCGCGTCCAGCGGTGCAGGGAGTGGGTCGGCACTGTCACCCACGCTGCTCGCGCCCAACTCGGCGGCCAGCTCCCGGCCCTTCTGCCCGCGCGTGCGGACGTGGACCTCGGCTCCCTGCGCCATCGCGATCTGCGCGGTCAGGTGCGCCGAACCGCCGAACCCCCAGAGACCGAGGCCGCCCCCGGACGGGACCTCCGCCCGCCGCAGCGCGCGGTAGCCGATGATGCCGGCACACAGCAGCGGAGCCGCCGTGAGGTCCGGGAAGGTGTCCGGCACGGCGTAGGCATAGGACTCGTTCACCACCGCCAGCTCGGCGTACCCACCGTGCTCGTCCCAGCCGGTGAAGCGGGGGTCGAGGCACAGGTTCTCCATGTCGCGTCGGCAGAACCGACAGACTCCGCAGGTAGAGCGCAGCCAGGCGATCCCGACCCGCTCCCCGATCCGGAAGCGAGACGCGGCCGGGCCGCAGCGGTCGACGACGCCGACGATCTCGTGCCCGGGAACCACCGGCTGACGGTGGGGCAGGAGGTCGCCCTCCACGACGTGCAGGTCGGTCCGGCACACGCCGCAGGTGCTGACCCGCACGCGGATCTCACCGGGACCGGGCTGCGGATCAGGGAGGTCGACCAACCGCAGCGGTTCTTCCCGAACTGGCCGCGGCCGCTCGACGATCCATGCACGCACGGCGTCCTCCTGGGCCCGTCGTCGTCCGGCTACCGGGTCTCGGTGCAGGGCAGCATCCGCTGTTTCGCGGGGTTCGTCGCAGGGGCGTTGGTCCTCCCGTGCGATGCCGCTGCTCGAGTGATCCCACTGAGGTGAGTCAGCCGGACCAACTAGCGGTCGTCCGCGAGTAGCGCGGCGGCGTTCGCGACGACGTCCGGCAGCGGCGCGTCCGTCGACAACTGCACCGCTTCCGGCCACGGATCCGCCTCACGCGCAACGGCGACCGCGACGGCACCGTCCGCGTCGGAGACGTCGCCGCGACGCCGCGCCAGCCGGTCGAGCTGAACCAGCTCCGGGACGACGCAGTGCAGTGCCTGGAGCTCGGCCCCGGTCGACTCCGCAACCCGGTGGGCGGCGTCTCGTTGTTCCTGTTGCGTCCCGGAGGCGTCGAGCAAGACGTTCTCGCCCTGCTCGAGGCACATCCTGGCCCGCTCGAGCAGTTCCCCGTAGGTGTGGCGCCGCTGCTCAGCCGAGTAGAGGCCCTGACCGAACGGGGCCGCGGCCGAACCGTCGATCCCGGCCATCTCCTTGCGGATCTGGTCGGAACGCACCAACGTCCACGTCGGATTCGCGTCGGCGAGTCCGGCGGCGACCGACGACTTGCCCGTGCCGGGCAGACCGCCGACGAGAACCATGCGCATCCGCCCTGCGTGCAGGTGCTGCTCGGCCAGCCCCGCGAGCCGGACCGCCGCCTCCGCCAGCGGACCGCCGGCCGTCCCCATCTGCTCGGCCCGGATGCAGCTCACCTTGCTCCGGACCAGGGCGCGATATGCCACGTAGAAGTGCTGCAGCGAGCGCGGATGGTGCTCTCCGGAGAAACGTCCGTACTCGGCGAAGAGCGTGTGGGCCAGATCGGGGTGTCCGAGGCGCTCCAGATCCATCCCGAGGAATGCCACGTCGGCGAGGACGTCGCCGATCCGGAGGCGCCGGTCGAACTCGAGGCAGTCGAGGATCCGCGGTCCGTCGTCGAGGCAATAGATGTCGTCGCACAGCAGGTCGCCGTGGCCGTCGCGGACCAGACCTCGTTCCTGGCGGAGTCGGAACAGGGGCTCGCGACCCCGCAGGTACTGGTTCGCGAGCCGGGACACCCGGTTCAGGAGCAGCGGGTCGAGGAAGCGTCCAGCGAAGCGCTGCACCGCCTCCGCGTTCTCCTGCCACAGTCCCCGGACGCTCGACCAGCTGCCCAGTTCGACGATCTCCGGGGAGGTGTCGCAGCGGGCGTGGAAAGCTGCGACCGTCCGTGCCACGGCTCGGACGAGGTCGTGCCGCACGCCGCTGCCGGCGGTCGACAGCAGGCTCGAGAGTCGCCGGTCGTCCGGCATCCGACGCATCACGACGACGGAGTCGCACGGCTGCCCCTCGACGTCCGTCACCGACGCGACACCGAGGTAGACGTCCGGTGCCAAGCGTCGGTTCAGCGCGACTTCGTCGAGGCAGACCTGTCGGCGATCTGCGTAGGAGCGGAAGTCGACGAAGCCAAGGTCGAGGTGCTTCTTGACCTTGTAGACCCGGTCGGAGGTGAAGAAGAGCGTCGCGGTGTGCGTCTCGACCACGCCGGCAGCGGCGGTCACCGAGCGGCCAGGTGAGTCGAGGAGATCACCTGCAGTTCGGGGCGCTGGTCCGGGATGGCGAGCGGGGAGCCGTCGTGGTCGTACACCGCGGCTCCACCGGCGAGAAGAGCCGCCGCGTGTCGGTGCCAGTGATGCCTGCACAGCAGCAGGGCGGCGGAACCGCGGCCCGGGCACACCAGCACCTGCAGGCTCGGCGTCGCCGGACAGCAGCAGGCGCGGTCCGTCGAGGTCAACGGGAGGACGAGCGGCGGTATCTGGGACATCGACGGCTGCTGTTCTGGTCCGCCGGCACGCCGCGGGAGTGCCGGCGACGGGGCGGTCGCGGGGTCCGTGCCGGATCGGCGCCGGGTCCAGAGTCTGCGCACAGACCGAGGATGGGACGTTCCTCGTCCCGCTCCTAGGGTCCTTTGTCGCTGTTGGCCGTGCCGGCGTATGGCGACACTCGGCGACGCGCCGACGGGACCTTGGTCCCTTCCGCGATCGTCCGACGTCTCTGGCCCGTACTCCGGTCGCAGCTGAAAGTGGGAGCGACCAGAGGACACGAGACCGGGAGGCCCGATGCGCATCGTCGTGGGCGTCGATGGATCGGACGGTTCGGCGGCCGCGCTGCAGTGGGCCGTGGATGAGGCGCACGCGCGTGGATGTCCGGTGGTCGCCCTCCTCGCCTACGGCTTCTACGGGCGACCCCAGAAGGTGCAGGAGCGGACCGACGGCTGGGACGAGAAAGCGCTGGGGCAGGCCGCCACCGACGTCCTGCACGAAACCGTTTCCGCGGTGACCGGCGGTCCCCGCGGAGGTGCCGCAGACCCGGTCACGACGATGGTCGCCGAGCTGGAGCCGGTGGAAGCACTGCTCGAGGTCGCGACCGGCGACGACGACGTCCTCGTCGTCGGCTCCCGCGGGCTCGGGGCGGTGAAGCGGCTGCTGCTCGGTTCGGTGGGTTCGGCCTGTGCGCGCCACGCGAGCGGACCGGTCGTCGTGGTTCGGCCGCCGGTCGCCCTCGACCAGGTGCGCCCGGTGGTCGTCGGCGTGGACGGTTCGCCCGGCTCGCTCGCCGCCCTGGACTGGGCGATCGCGCACGCGGCTGCCCGTCGGCTACCCCTGCACGTGGTCCGGGCGTGGTCGACCCCGCCCGACGTCTCCGTCCGGATGGCCGACATCCTCGCCGCCGCCGGTCGGCGCGAGGAGACCGAGAAGGAGCTGCACGAGCTGGTCGAACGCCGGACGCGAGGTCTCGACGGCCGCGTGACCACCGAGCTCGTCGACGGATACCCCGCTCCGACACTGCTGGAGGCGGCGTCCGGAGCCGAGTTGCTGGTCCTCGGCTTCCGGGGGTCCGGCGGCTTCGCCGCCTTGCTGCTCGGCTCGGTGAGTGCCACCTGTACGGACCACGCCTCCACGAGCGTCGCCCTGATCCACCCGACCACCGAGCCGGGAGGTGCCGCGGCATGAAGGGCCCAGCCAACTTAGCCGGCTCGACCGCGACGACCGCGGCGGCGCTGGAACGCGCGGTCCGTGCAGCGATCCTCGCCCCGTCCGTGCACAACACCCAGCCTTGGCTCTTCCGCATCGAGGAACGGACGCTGCAGGTCCATGCGGACCGCGGTCGCCAGCTCCGGTCGCTCGACCCGAGCGGACGGTTGTTGCTGGTCAGCTGCGGCTGCGCTGTGGCGACGGCCGCAGCCCGGCTCAGGGCCGACGGGTGGACACCCGAGATCACGATGGTGCCCGACCCGGAGAACACCGACCACCTCGCCGACCTCCGGCTCGTCGAGGATGCTCCGAAACCAGATCCGCCTGAGCACCTGCGTGCGCTCGGCGAGGCCATCGAGCTCCGGCACAGCCAGCGTGCGCCGTTCGTCCAGAGCCATCTGTCCGACGAGATCATTGAACGACTTCGCGCGGTCGCCCGTGCGGAGGGTGGTTGGTTCCGCCCGCTCCGGGATGACGACGAGCGGCTGACGTTCACCACCCTGTTGGACCAGGCGGACTGGTTGCAGCGCAGTGATCCCGCGTATCGGGAGGAGCTGCGGGCGTGGGTGCGGACCATGCCGTCCTCGGACGGGATCGCCGCGGCGGCTCTGCCGGACGCCGACCCCCAGCGCACGGACGTGCTGCTGCGAGAATTCGATATCGATAGTCCGGCTTCGGCCCGGCGGGCCCACCGCGCGACACCGCCGCCCACCGAGCACGCGGCGATCGCGCTGCTGGGCACCGAGCGGGACCGGCCGCTCGACCGGCTGGTCGCGGGCCGAGTGCTGGGCACGGTCCTGCTGGCCCTCACCGTCGAGGGGCTGCAGGCGTCGGTGCTGGGCCAGGTCGTCGATCTCGCCGACTCGCGCCGGGTGCTCCAGGCTCGGCTCGGCGTCCGGGGGCCCATCCAGGTGGCGCTGCGCATCGGACGCGGTCCGTCGACGACGGCCAGCCCGCGTCGCCCGCTCGAAGACGTCCTCATCGTCGGTACAACGCCGGAGGCCTAGGACCAGGCGAACTCACGTTGCGGGCGGTCGATCAGGTCGGAGGAGCGCCATGAGCCGGATCGGACGGGACCGGGTGCCCTGGCACCTCGTGGAGTCGCTGGCAGCGGGTCGGTCCGCCCTGGCGAACGCTAGCCGGGCTACGGCCGACATCGCCCGGGCCGTGGCGGAGCGCAAGGAACTCGGCGACGGACTGAACCGGTTTTCCGGGACATCGGGGACGAATCAGCTCGTCGCGATGACCCGGGACGAGTGTCTCCGTCTGCTCGCCGCACGCTGCATCGGCCGGCTGGCCTTCATCCACCGAGCGGGGCTCCCGTTGATCCTGCCGGTGAACTACGTGCTCGCGAAGGACGCCGTTCTGATCCTGTCCGGCCCCGGCCCCAAGATGCAGGCGGCGGAGCGGGGGGAGTTGGTCTCCTTCGAGGTCGATGACATCGACGAGGACACGCACGTCGGGTGGAGCGTCGTCGTGACCGGCAGGTTCGCCCGCGAACGCGGCGAATTGCGGCCCTGCGAGCCGCGGCCGCAGCCGTGGGCCCCGGGACCGCGCACGCATCTTCTCCGGATCCCCTTGAGCCGCGTCACCGGTCGGTGGCTGTTCGCCGACGAGAACGAGCACGGGGCCTAATGATGGCCTAACCAGCTGCCGCGAGCACCGCAACGGCACCGGCCACCGTTGGCGCGTCGTCGTTTGGCGTGTCGCCGTCGGGTGCGCGGACCCGCCCGGCTTCGAGCTCCACCACGGCATCCAGTTTCGAGAGGCCCGTCGGGCGGTGCGTCACCAGCAGCACCGTGCGTCCACGGGTGGCCGCCAGCAGATCGGCCATGACCTCGTCCTCTGTCGCGGGGTCGAGGTGCGCGGTGGGTTCGTCGAGGACCAGCACCTGCGGATCTGCCAGGAGTGCCCGCGCCAGGGCGAGTCGGCTCCGCTGGCCTCCGCTCACGGTCGCCCCACCCGTGCCGAGCGGGGTTTCCCAACCCTGCGGAAGGCTTCTGATCCACTCCAGGAGCCGGACCTTCCGGGCGACCGCGTCGATCTCGTCGTCCGTGGCGGAGGGCTTGCCGAGGAGCAGGTTCTGCCGCACGGTCGCGGCGAAGACGTGCGCGTCGGCGGTGACGCCCGAGACGCTCTGCCGAACCTGCTGCGAGGGCAACGTGGCGATGTCCGCGGCCGTCCCGCCGGCCGACTCGAGGAGTACCGAGCCCGACGAGAGGTCCCGGAACCTCAGCAGCGCGGCCAGCAAGCTGCTCTTGCCGCTGCCGCTCGGCCCGATGACGGCGACCCGGCTCCCGGCGGGCACGTGCAACGACACGTCCCGCAGCACGTCCGGCCCGTCGCCGTAGCGCAGCACGGCATGGGAGACGCGGACGCCCAACGGGCCTGCGGGGAGCTCGGCCTGAGATCCTTCAGCTGGTTCCCGGACCGGGCTCGGCGCGTCGAGGACCTCGACGATCTCTGCCGCGAGCGCGCGGCTGCGACCGAGCGCCTGCCAGGCGGCCGGCAGCCCGGCGATGGCCTCGAAGGCGGCCAGCGGAGTCAGCACCACGACGGCCAGGCAGGTCGGTCCGAGGGAGCCGTCGCGGACGGCGGGGATGCCGAGGACCAGCGACGCCAGGACGGCTGCGGCAGAGGCGAATAGGGGGACGATGTCGGCGACGGCGGGGGAGGTGCGGAACCTCGTCGCCGCGTGCTGCAGCTGCTCCTCGACCGCGCTCAACCCGTCGAGCCGCTGGACCTCGCCGCCGAACGCCCGCAGTTCGGCCGCTCCCTCGAGCAGGTCCACCGCGTCCGCGTCGACCTGTCGCCGGAGGGCCGCCACCCGCTCGCCGCCGGCTCGGCCGAGGCGGGCGCCGGCGAGCGGGGCCGCCACGCCGGCCAGCAGCAACAGCATGAGGAGGACGACACCCGCCGCCGGTAGCAGCACGCCCACGAGGGCGACCGAGCCCAGGCCGACGATCGACGCGGACAGCGCCGGACCGACCCCGCGCAGCAACTGCTCCTGCAGGGCGTCGACGTGAGCCGTGAACCGGGCCAACAGGTCACCTCGACGGAACTGCTCGAGGCCGGCCGGCGCCAGCGGCTCGAGGCGTTCGAGCACCAAGGCACGCAGCTCACCGAGAGCACGGAGCGCGGCGTCGTGCGAGACGAGGCGGTCGACGTAGCGCAGCACGCCGCGGAACAGGCCGAAGGCGCGTACCGCGACGATCGCGACCATCAGGAACAGCACGGGGGGATGCTGCGCGGCGCGGCTGATCAGCCAGGCCGAGGTCGCCAACAGACCGACACCGCAACCGAGCGCACCGGCACCGGCCAGCGAGCCCAGCAGGAGGCGCCCGGCGACCGGGCGCAGGTGGGGGAGGAGGCGGACGAGCGGGTCGCGGCGGAGCCGCGTGACGGGGCCGCCACGCGCGGTGAGGCTGGCGCCCTTGCTCACGCCTGCACCACCGCTCGGGGCCCGGCTGTCGGCCGGGCTCCGGCCGGGGACAGCTCCACGCGCCGGTCGGCGAGTCGGGCGAGTGCCGTTGAGTGCGTGACGAGCAGGACCGTCGCGGTGCCGCGCAGGTGCTCGAGCAGCTCGGCGACGCCTGCCTCCGCTGCGGGATCCAGGCCTTCGCTGGGCTCGTCCAGCAGCAGCAGGCGAGCGCCGGCCCGCACGTGGAGGAGGGCGCGCGCCAACGCGAGGCGCCGGCGCTGGCCGGTGGAGAAGCGCGTTCCGTCCGAGCCGACCTCGTCGTCGAGCGAGGCCACGAAGTCGGCTCCGACGTCGGCGAGTGCGTCGCGGAGCTGGGCATCGCCGGCCCGCGGGTCCCCGAGCCGCAGCACCTCGGCGACCGTGCGCCCGGGTAGTCGGGGCTGTTGCGGGACCCACGCCGTCGCGGGTCGCTCCCTGGACACGGAGTCGCCGTCGGACACGGAGTCGCCGCCGGGCACGGAATGGCCGCCGACCTCGACGTCTCCGACGTCCGGTCGAACGAAACCGAGCAGGACGGAGAAGAGCGTGCTCTTCCCGGCGCCGCTGCGGCCGGTCAGCGCCAGCATCTCACCGGGTGAAATTGTCAGCGAGACGTCGTCGAGCGCCGGAACGGTCCGTCCCGGATAGGTGAACTGCACGTGGTGGAGGGACACCGCCGGCGGCTCGGCGGGCTTCCCTGCGGCGGTAGCGGTCGTGGCCATGGTGGCAGGCTCCCCAGCGCCGGTGATAGCAGCGACGTTGTCGGCGTCTGCAGCGACGCTGACCGCCCGGGTCGCTGACTCGAGACCGTCGGCGCTGGCGTGGAACGCCATGCCGACCGCACGCAGCGGCAGATAGATCTCCGGCGCGAGCAGCAGGACCAGCAGTGCCGTAGCGAGGTCGAGGTGTCCCTGCACCAGACGCAGCCCGATCGACACTGCGACCAGAGCCACCGACAGCGTCGCCAGCAGCTCGAGGACGAGAGCGGAGAGGAAAGCGATCCGAAGGGTGGCCAGCGTCTCGCGGCGATACCGGTCGGTGACGCGGCGCACCGCCTCCACCTGGGCTTTCGCCCGTCCGAAGACGCGGAGCGTGGGCAGCCCCTCGACGATGTCGAGGAAGTGGCCGGACAAGCGTCCGAGCAACACCCACTGCGACTGCATCTTGGCCTGCGCCGAGTAGCCGATCAGGACCATGAAGACGGGGATGAGCGGCAGCGTGACGGCGAGGATCGTTGCGGCGGTCAGGTCCGCGACCGCTACCCGCGCGAGCAGGACGACCGGCAGCACTGTGGCGAGCACCAGTTGCGGGAGATAGCGGGTCACGTATCCGTCGAGAGCGTCGAGGCCAGAGGTTGCCGCGACCGCGAGCTCACCGGGCTTCTCGTTCGCCAGCCAGGCGGGGCCACGACGCAGCGCGCCGGCGAGCAGGACCGAGCGCAGCTCTGCTCGGACCTTGACCGAAGCCCGGACGCCGGCTCGAGCGCCCAGCCAGCCGATCAGCACCCGCGCGGCCAGGACACCGGCGAGCGCCAGGAGCACGTGCGATTGCTGACCCAGCCCGGCGTCGGAGACCACGACGGGAGCGATGGCGGCGGCGAGCAGACTCGCCTGCGCGACGATGAGCACCGCGCTGACGACGGCCAGGCCACCGAGGTGCACGAGATAGCCCCGGAGTGCCGGTGCCCGCCGGACGACGGCCGCGTCCACCGGCTTCACGCCCGCTCCACCTGCCGTGCCTCACCCTCGTTCGCTCGTGGCGTGGGCACCAACGGGTGCATATCGCTGCGGCTGAGGCGCTTACGGAACACCCAGTACGTCCAGGCTTCGTAGGCGAGCACGATCGGCGTCAGGAAGACCGCGACGATTGTCATCACCTTCAGCGTGTAGGCGCTGGAAGAGGCGTTGTCGATGGTGAGGCCGAACGCGGGATTGTTCCGGGCCGGCATCACGTCCGGATGCAGGGCGAGGAAGTAGACCCCGACCAGGGCGACTGTGGCGACGGCGCTGGAGACGAAGGCCCACCCGTCGCGATCGCGTTGCGCCAACCACGCGGCGACTGCCACAGCGGCCACCACGATGACCGAGACGGCGACACTCGCGGCGTTGGCCCGGTAGGACAGCGCTGTCCAGAGCAGGAAGACGCTGAGGACGACGACGGCGACGGGGCCGAGGACCCGGCTGAGTGCGGCCGACCGGGTGCGGACCGGACCGGATGACTTGAGCGCGAGGAAGACCGCTCCGTGCAGGCAGAACAGGGAGAGCGTCGCCAACCCGCCGAGCAGACCGTAGGGCGTGACGAGATCGAAGAAACCGCCGATGACGTTGTGACCGGCGTCCATCTTGACGCCGCGCAGCAGGTCGGCGAACGCGACGCCGATGAGCAGGGCCGGCAGCAGGCTGCCCACAAAGACGCCGGTGTCGCACCAGGCACGTCCGCGCACCGACTCGGCGCGGTGCCGGTACTCGATGCAGATGCCCCGCAGGATCAGCCCGACCAGGATGAGGAACAGGGCTAGGTAGAACCCGCTGAACATGCTCGCGTACCACTCGGGAAAGGCTGCGAACGTGGCCCCGCCGGCCACGATCAGCCAGACCTCGTTGCCGTCCCACACCGGCCCGAGGGTGCCGAGCGCCACGGAGCGGTCGACTTCGTCATCGCTGACGGCGGGGGAGAGGATTCCGACGCCGTAGTCGAACCCCTCGAGCAGGAAGTAGCCGCCCCACAGGACGCCGATGAGCAGGAACCAGAATTCGCGAAGCATGCCGTCGCTCTCTCGTCGATTGTCTTCGTGGTCCGGTGTCGGCTCAGTAGGCCAGCATGAGTTCGGGTTCCGGCTGCTTCTCGCCTTCCGGGACCGACTCGGGTTCCGGCTCCGGCCCGCGTCTGGCTTGCTTGAGGAAGAAGCCGAACGCGATCACGGCGAGCACGCCGTAGAGGGCGGTGAATCCGACCAGGGTCGTGACGACTGATGCGGTGGAGACGTTGGGGGAGACGCCGTCGGCCGTCCGCAGAACGCCGAATACCAGCCACGGCTGGCGACCCATCTCGGTGAAGATCCACCCGACGGAGTTCGCGAGGAACGGGAGAGCGCTCGCCCACACGGCGACAGTGAGCAGCCGGCGGTTGGCCAGCAGGCGGCCGCGACGCATCTGCACCAGCCCGACGAAGGTCACGAGCGCCGCAAGCATGCCGAAGCCGATCATCAAGCGGAAGGTCCAGTAGGTGACCGGCATGATCGGCGTGTAGTCACCGGCGCCGAAGCGCTGCGCGTACTCCTGCTGCAGTTCGGTGACGCCCTGCACGGTGCCGTTCGGGGAGTCCGTCGCGAGCAGCGAGAGCGCGTTCGGGACGGCGAGATCGACCTTGTTCTCTCCTCCGTTGACGTCGCCGATCGCGAACAGGGAGAAGTCGGCGCCCCGCTCGGTGTGCCACAGGGCCTCGGCCGAGGCCATCTTCATCGGCTGCACCTGCGTCATCACCTGTCCCTGCAGGTGACCGACGCCGGCCACGGCGACGGCGGACAGGAACCCGACGACCAGCCCGACCCGCATCGACTTCGTGAACAGCAAGACGTCGCGGCCGCGGCGCAGATGCCACGCCGACACGCCCACGACAACCATGGCGCCGGTCAGCAGCGCGCCGAGGACGACGTGCGGGAACGTCACCAGCTGCACCTTGTTGGTCAGCACCGCCCAGATGCTGGTCAGCTCCGCCCGCCCCCGGGCCTCGTTGAACCGCCAGCCAACGGGATGCTGCATCCACGAGTTCGCCGCCAGGATGAAGTAGGCGGAGATGACGGTGCCGATCGAGGCCAGCCAGATCGAGGCGAGGTGCAGCCCCTTCGGGATCCGGTTCCAGCCGAATATCCACAGCCCGAGGAACGTCGACTCCAGGAAGAAGGCCAGCAGCCCCTCCATCGCCAGCGGCGCCCCGAAGATGTCGCCGACCACCCGTGAGTAGGCGCTCCAGTTCATCCCGAACTGGAATTCCTGCACGATGCCGGTCACCACGCCGATCGCGAAGTTGATCAGGAAGAGCTTGCCCCAGAACTGGGTCGCTCTCCGCCACTCGTCCCGGCCGGTGCGGTACCACGCTGTGTGCATCCCGGCCACCAGCAGTGAGAGGCCGATGGTCAGGGGCACGAACACGAAGTGGTAGACGGTCGTGATGCCGAACTGCCAGCGCGAGAGGGTGTCGTGGTTCACGACGTCAACCTTCGGTCCGAGCAGAACCGGTTCGGCAGAGTCCCCGGGACTCGCGGCGTGAGTCCAAGGTCCCGTTCGGGGTGCAAGAGCGAGGTCAGTGCGGCCGTCGTTGACCGAACAGCTCAGAGATGACGGTGCGTGCCGCGGTTTCCTCGGGGTTCTCGTCGGAGTCCTCGTCGGCGCGCTCCTGGCCGACGCGCGCTTCCGGCACCTCGCGGGTCACGAACCGGGACAGCGGCTCCGGGGTGCGCTCCTCCTCGGCGGTGATGCCGTAGTCCTCGAGGGCGACCGGTCGGTCGGGCGGAATGTTCTCGTCGTCCTCCGGGTCGGGGATCACGTCGGAGAACCACAGCTCGTCTTCCGGGTAATCGGTCATGGCACCACCGTCCGCCATTCTCGATCGGTTGAGCAGGGCCGGAAGTCGTGTCCTCGCCGACGCCAGGCCCCCTCCTCAGCGACAGGACGCGGCGGTCCGCGAGGCGTATCGGGCGGCGGCGCGCACCTGGCCGGGCGTGACCCAGATCCGAGTGATCGGTCG
This sequence comes from Frankiaceae bacterium, assembly GCA_035468175.1. Classification (GTDB taxonomy): domain Bacteria; phylum Actinomycetota; class Actinomycetes; order Frankiales; family Frankiaceae; genus JAVEDQ01. The sequence goes on from DATITC010000049.1 coordinate 16,683, forward strand.
GACGTGCAGCCGGATGGCCGCCGTCGCTGCCTCCTCAGCTCGCCGCGAAGCCCTACGAAGGCCTGAACCGTCCAGCAGGCATCTGCTCCAGGAGGCCCAGGCGAGCTGGGCGAGCTGGCCAGAACCGGGGCCGGCGGTGCCACGGAAGGCGCTGATGTAGACGGATCTCATTCCGTCCACCGCCGTGGCCGGGGTGGGCGTCAGCTGCTCGATGAGCTGGTAAGGATCGGTGGTGTCCCGGCCATTCGGGTCCGCCTGGTACTCGGTCATCGCGATCGACCTCCTCCGACGAGCTGTCCGTGGCGACTGTCATCGGTCCGGGACGACGGGAGAACGGCCGAAGGGAGGGCGCACACGGGACGTCTGACCCGGCCGGGGTCGATGCCCTGATTCCCCGGATCCCCGTGCTGGCTGGTCGCGCTCGTCGGACGTACGCTGCCACGAGCCGTCGGTTGTCCGGAATGTCGGACTGGCGGGGCGTTCGGGGCAGCGTTCCGTGACGCCGCGCGGAGGTCCTGCCAGAAACGCTGCCACGAGCCGTCGGTTGTCCGGAATGTCGGGCTGGCGGGGCGTTCGGGGCAGCGTTCTACTAAGAGACTCCCGGCCCGGGCTCTCCTGCTGCGGGAACGCGAGGACTTTCGCCCCCTTGAGTCAGGCTCACCTCCGGTGAAGAATCGGGGGTGTGACGAAGGAGGAGCACGCGGTCGGTCTCGTCCCGTCAACTCCGGCGCAGCGGGACCCGGCAGGGCGGGAAGCCGGCCGACTGCTCGTCCGGCAACGACCGGCCGGCGAGGTCGCGGCCGAGCAGCTCTTCGAGCAGGTTTTCGAACGCGCTCCGATCAGCACGGCGCTATTGGCGCCGGACGGTCGTTGGCTCCGGGTGAACGCCGCCTTCTGCGAACTGCTGGGTCGTACCGAGGACGATCTGCTCGCGGGGAGCTGGAAGGACATTACGCACCCGGACGACCTGGAGCAGGACGAGGCGCTGCTTCGGCTCGTGCTGGTCGGTGCAAGCGACGGACACCGCTTGGAGAAGCGTTACGTCAGGTCGGACGGCGCCGTCGTCTGGGTCCTCCGGGCCGTCTCCCTCGTGCGAGGGGTGGACGCGGCACCGAAGCTCTGCATCGCCCAGATGGTCGACATCACCGACCGGAAGAACGCGGAGAAGGAGCTCATCTACGCCGCGACGCACGATCCCCTGACCCAGCTGTGCAACCGAGCCAGGTTCTCCGACGCACTCGAGGGGGCGGTGGCCCGTGCCGAGCGTTACGCCGAGCCGGTCGCGCTGCTGCTCGTGGATCTCGACGGTTTCAAGAACGTCAACGACCGGCACGGGCACGCCGTCGGGGACGAGACGCTGAAGCAGGCGGCCGCCGCGCTGACGGAGGCGACTCGGGCGACGGACACCTGTGCCCGCCTGGGAGGCGACGAGCTGGCTGTCCTGCTCCCGTGCACCGGTCGCGACGATGCTCGCGTCGCCGGGAGACGCGTCGTCGAGGCGATCCGCCACTGTACGCACGGCACCGTGACCGCGAGCGTCGGTCTGGTCCAGGCCTCCGCCGGCGTCGACCTCGCTGGTTGGCTGCGCCAAGCAGACGCCGCCATGTACGAAGCCAAGCGTGCAGGGGGCGACCGCCTCGTGGAGTTCGACGCGTGCTGACCGGGACCGCGGGCACGAGCCGCGGGCTCGAACCGCTGCCACCGCCGGGTTCGAACTCGCCTTGAGCCTCCTGATCGGGGACTTTGGCCCCTGCGGCTCGGGTCGCTGCTCGGCGAAACTCGATTTGACGACGACGAGGAGTGGTGGCGTGGAGGACCAGGCGGGACAGGCGGAGACGGTTGACATGGAGGCGCAGCGTCGGGCCGTCGCGGCGGCGACGATGGCACCGTCGGTGCACAACACGCAACCGTGGCGATTCCGCCTTGGGCCCGACACGATCGACCTCTTCGTCGACCGCGAGCGCACGCTGCACGCCCTCGACCCGACCGGTCGTCAGCTCGTCCTGAGCTGTGGTTCCGCGCTGCTGTTCCTCCGTGTCGCGCTGCGGAGCTCGGGTCTGGACGCGAGCGTCGAGCTGCTTCCCGACGCAGATGCCGATCACCTCGCCCGGGTCACAGTGCGACCCGGCTCGGCTCCCACTCACGAGGAGCGAGCGCTCGCCGGGGCGATCGACGAGCGGCACATGCAGCGGACGCCGTTCGAAGCCAAGGAAGTGCCGAGCGACGTCGTTCGAAAGTTGCGGCTCGCGGTCGAGGAGGAGCAGGGCTGGCTGCAAGTGGTGCGGCGCCGCGAGGACCAGCTCGCCCTGATCAGCCTGCTCGCCCGGGCCGACGAAATGGAGTCGCACGACGAGGCCTACCGGGCAGAACTGCGGGCCTGGGTCCGGACCGACGCGACGACCGAGGGAGTCCCGACGGCGATCCTGCCGGAGCCGGGTGAGCGGCACACCGAGGTCGTCATCCGCGACTTCGACCCGTCCCGTGCGGCCGAGGAGCCGCCTGGAGCCGACGGGCCGCCGAAGCGGATCGTCGACGAGCACCCGCTCGTCGTCGTGCTCGGCACCGACAGCGACGCACTCGAGGATCAGGTCCGCGCCGGCATGGCGCTCGGTCGGCTGCTCCTCCAAGGCACCGTCGAGGGCTTGAGCGCCTCTCCCCTGGGCCAGGTGCTGGACTGGCCGGGGCCGCGGACTCTGCTCCGGCAGAGGCTGAGCCTGATCGGTGAACCCCAGCTCGTTCTCCGGGTGGGCTACGGGGACCCGAAGGACCCGACCCGGACCACCGGACGTCGGCCGCTCGACGAGGTCCTGCTGCCATGACACCCGCCACGGGGGCGAACGAGACCCCCGGCGAGAGGGCCGGTTCTCCGGCAGCACCGGATCCTCAGGCAGCACCGGATCCTCAGGCAGCACCGGATCCTCAGGCAGCACCGAATCCTGGGGTAGCACCGGACGCCGGCCCGGAACTCTGCGCCGGCGACGTGATGGCGACGCACCTGTTGACCGTAGATGCGTCGGACGGCCTGCTTTTCACCTGGGAGCTGGTCAGCCAGGCCGACGTCCACCACATCCCGGTGATCGAGCACGGCCGATGCCTCGGCTTGCTGGCCGAGCGCGACCTCGCCCTCGAGGTGGCCCGTAACCCGCTCGGGCAGGGGCGGCGATTGGTCCGCGAGATGATCGACGACCAACCCGCGTATGTGCTGGCCGACACCCCGCTGCCCGCGGTCGCCCGCATGCTGCTGCGGACCGGGAAGGACGCCGTGCTCGTCCACACCGCGACCGGGCAGCTGCTCGGCCTGATCACCGTCCACGACCTGCTCCGAGCGCAGGCGGGGCAGGTCGAGACGAGGCCGGCAGGGGAGCAGTGGGACCACTCACCGGCGCTGTTCCGGCTCATGCCGGTACTGCCCGGCCCCATGTCCTCAGGCGAACAGCCTTGACCAGCGGGACCCTGTCGAGCGGAAGCCCGTCGACCGGGTTCGACGCTCCTTCCGCGGACGAGCTCGACCTTGTGGTTCGCTACTGGAACGCGGCGAACTACCTGACAGTGGCGCAGATCTACCTGAGCGAGAACCCGCTCCTTCGAGCAGAGCTCCGGCCTGAGCACATCAAGCCACGGTTGCTCGGGCACTGGGGGACGTCGCCCGGTCTGAACCTCGTCTACGTCCACCTCAACCGACTCATCCGGGCCACCGGCCAGGACGTGCTCTACGTGGCCGGGCCAGGCCACGGTGGGCCGGCGCTGGTCGCGAACACCTATCTGGAGGGCACCTACAGCGAGATCTACCCGCAGGTGTCGCGGGATCTGCTGGGGCTCCGTCGGCTCGTGCGGCAGTTCTCGTCACCGGGCGGCATCCCGAGTCACGTCAGCGTGCCGACTCCCGGCTCCGTCCACGAGGGCGGGGAACTCGGCTACTCGCTCGTGCATGCCTTCGGCGCGGCCATGGACAGCCCGGACCTCTTGGTGACTTGCGTGGTCGGCGACGGGGAGGCGGAGACCGGGCCGCTCGAGGGCTCCTGGAAGGGCACCCGCTTTCTGAATCCGGCGCGCGACGGGGCGGTGCTGCCGATCCTGCATCTGAACCAGTACAAGATCGCGAACCCGACGGTGCTCGGCCGTACCTCCGAGGACGGGGTCCGGGCCTTTCTGCGGGGGCACGGCTACGAGCCGTTCTGGGTCGAGGGGTCGGACGTTCGTCAGGTGCACCGGGACTTCGGGAGGACCCTGAGTGCGGCGTACGCGTCCATTCGGCGGATCCAGCAGGAGGCACGTGCTCCGGGGGCCCGGGTCGAGGACCGGCCGCGCTGGCCGGCCATCGTTCTTCGGACGCCCAAGGGGTGGACCGGTCCGCACACGGTCGACGGCGTCCAGGTCGAAGGGACGTTCCGCTCCCACCAGGTGCCGCTCGCCGGCGTCCGGGAGAACCCGGCGCACCTTGAGCAGCTGGTGACGTGGTTGCGCTCCTACCGACCGGACGAGTTGTTCGACGAGGACGGGCGGCTCGTGCCGGAACTGACCGAGCTCGCCCCGGACGGGCCCAAGCGGATGGGTGCGTCGCCCTACGCGAACGGTGGCGGCATGTACCGGCCGCTGCGACTGCCCGGCTGGCGGGACTACACCGTTGCGGTCGACCCGGCGCGACGCGGCTCCGCGTTCATCGAGACGACGCGCGCCCTCGGGGAGCTGTGCCGCGACGTCTACTCGGCGAACCCGACGTCGTTCCGCGTCTTCAGCCCGGATGAGTTGACCAGCAACCGGCTCGGGGCGGTGCTCGACGTCACCAACCGTTGCCTGGTGGCGCCGATCGACGCGCACGACGACCGCGTGTCACCCGATGGCCGCGCCATGGAGGTCCTCTCCGAGCATCTGTGCCAGGGCTGGCTCGAGGCCTACACCCTGACCGGCCGACACGGGTTGTTCGCCACCTACGAGGCCTTCGCCATGGTGTCCGCCTCCATGGCGATCCAGCACACCAAGTGGCTCCAGGAGGCGGAGAAACTCGCCTGGCGCACGCCGGTGCCGTCGCTCAACGTGCTCGTGACCTCCACCTGCTGGCGCAACGACCACAACGGCTTCAGTCACCAGGGTCCGGGCCTGATCGACACGATGATCCCGCTGTCACCAGGCGTGGTGCGGGTGTGGCTGCCCCCGGATACGAACACGCTGCTCTCCGTTGCGGACCACTGTCTGCGCAGCACCGACCACGTGAACCTGCTGGTCGCCGACAAGCAGCCGCACCTGCAGTACCTGACCCCGGACGAGGCGGCCGAGCACGCCTCTCGGGGCGGGTCGGTATGGGACTGGGCCGGTACCGAGAAGCCGTCCGGCCCGGACATCGTGCTCGCATGCATCGGAGACGTGCCGACGATGGAGACGCTCGCCGCGGCGCGCCTGCTGCGCGAATACGTTCCCGACCTCTCCGTTCGGGTCGTGAACATCGTTGACCTCATGGCCCTGATACCGAAGGACGTGCACCCCCACGGCTTCAGCGACGCCATGTTCCGGGCGCTCTTCACCAACCACCAGGACGTCGTCCTGGCGTTCCACGGATACGCCCGGGCGGTGCACCAACTCCTGAACGGCCGGCCGGGGGAGTCCCGTTTCCACGTGACGGGGTTCCGGGAGCAGGGCACCACGACGACGCCGTTCGACATGGTGGTGCTCAACAAGATGAGCCGCTACCACCTGGCCATCGAGGCGATCCGACGGGCGCGTCAGCTCGTCGCGGGCAGCGAACGGTTGGTCTCCCACTGCGAGGCGATGCTCGCCGAGCATTCCCGGTATGTCGTCGAGCATCTGGAGGACATGCCGGAGGTGCGCGACTGGCGTTGGTCGCGGTGACCCGAGGGGTCGTGCCGGGGCAGGTGTTGTGCGTCAACGCCGGTTCGTCGTCGTTGAAGGCCGCCGTGTTCCGCGAGATGCCGTCCGGTCCGGAACGCGTGCTTTCCTTGACCGTGCCCCGGCTCGACCGCACCGAGATGGTCGTCGCCACCCCGGGAGGGGACTCGCGGTCGGTCACGATCGGGGAGGACGTGCTCGGCGCCGTGCTGACGCACGTGGACGGCCTCGGTGGCACGCGGCCCGAGATCGTCGCACACCGCTTCGTGCACGGCGGTCCTACGATGCTGGGCCCGAGCCGGTTGGACGATGCTGCGTTGGAGGCGCTGCACGCATTGATCCCGTGGGCGCCGCTGCACCAACCGGCCGCGCTCGCCGGCGTCGAGCGGGTACGCGCCCGGTGGCCGGAAGCGCAGCAGATCGGCTGCTTCGACACCGCGTTCCACCGCAGCCTCCCAGAGGCGGCCGCCCGGCTGCCGCTCCCGGACTGGATCTGGCGAGCCGGGGTCCGGCGCTACGGCTTCCACGGATTGTCCTATCAGCACATCGTCGACACGCTCGGCGTCGAACGGCTCTCCCGCGCCGTCCTCGCGCACCTGGGCAACGGCGCGAGCCTCGCCGCCGTGCAGGACGGCCGCAGCGTGGACACCACGATGGGGTTCACGCCGGACGGCGGCGTCGTCATGGGGAGCCGGACGGGCGACCTTGACCCCGGGGTGCTCCTGCATCTCCTTGACGACGGGCTCTCGGTCGCGGACCTGCGCTCAGCGGTCGAGGAGCACGGGGGGCTCCGCGCGCTGTCCGGGGGCACGGCCGACATGCGCGCGTTGCTCGACCGGCGGGCCGGCGGCGACGAACGAGCCGCGTTGGCCGTGGAGACCTATTGCCGACGTATCCGGATGCAGATCGGCGCCTACAGCGCCCTCCTGGGCGGAGTGGACACGGTGGTGTTCACCGGCGGTATAGGTGAGCACGCGGCCATGGTGCGCGATGAGATCTGCACGGGCCTGGCTCACCTGGGAATCGCGTTGAATCAGCAGGCGAATGTCCGGAACTCCGCCACGATCGGTGCCGGCCGCACCGAGGTCCTCATCGTCCCGGCCGACGAGGAGCTGGTGATGGCCCGGCAGGCGCTCGCGGCTCAATAGCCAGCGGGCTGCTGCATCCGCGCTGAGTAGATGGCCGCCTGGGTGCGGGTCTCGACCCCGAGCTTCGCGAGGAGACTCGAGACGTAGTTCTTGACCGTTTTCTCGGCCAGGAACATCCGGGCGCCGATCTGCCGGTTGGTCAACCCCTCCGCGATCAGGTCGAGCACCTTACGTTCCTGCTCCGTCAACCCCGTCAACCGCGGATCGGTCGCCGGCCC